>JAYUVC010000207.1:0-46561 GCA_043754325.1 Hyphomicrobiales bacterium | reverse complement strand
TGGGGTGAATGCCCCGCTCGATCGCCGCATTTTCAGCAGGCATGCCAAACGCATCCCACCCCATCGGGTGCAGCACATTGTACCCGGCCGCACGCCTGAACCGCGCGATCACATCGCCCATGGTATAGTTGCGCACATGCCCCATGTGAATGCGCCCCGACGGATAGGGAAACATCTCCAACACATAATACTTGGGCCGCGACGCGTCCTCCACCGCTTCAAAGCAACGGTTCTCCGTCCACCATGCCTGCCACTTCGGCTCAGATGTGCGGTGGTTGTAACGTTCAGGGGCAACGGCAATGGACATTTGAGAAAACCAGTGTGATCAATCGAAAGACCAGTCCCTTAACCGTCCTTGAATTGCCCTGCAAGCATGGCCATAAACCTCACTACAATGACTGTGATTGAAAACTACCGCACCATCTCATCGGCCATCGGTGACGTCATGCTCGTGGCCGTCAGTAAGACCTACGACGCAGAACACATCCGACCGGTACTTGAAGCCGGCCACCGGACTTTTGGCGAGAACCGCGTGCAGGAAGCCAAGGCCAAATGGCCGGCCCTGCGAGAGGCTTATGCTGGCATTGAACTCCACCTGATCGGCCCCCTGCAAAGCAACAAGGCCGCCGAAGCCGTGGCCCTGTTCGACGTCATCCAAACCATCGACCGCCCAAAAATCGCCGAAGCCATAGCCCGGGAGATCCAGCGCCAGTCAAAACCCGTGGCACTTTATGTGCAGGTCAACACCGGGCGCGAGGCCCAAAAGGCCGGGGTGCTACCGGAAGACCTTCCAGCCATACTGAACCTCATGCGAAACACCCTTGGCCTCACCGTGGAGGGCCTGATGTGCATTCCCCCAGTCGATGTATCACCAGCACCACATTTCGCAATGTTGCGAGGTATGGCCACCGATCACGGCCTGACCAAACTCTCAATGGGCATGAGCAGCGACTTCGCCGAAGCTATAGCCCAAGGTGCCACCCACGTCCGCATCGGCAGCGCCATTTTCGGAGCGCGGGGCTGAGGCCTTTCTAACTACACCACACCCTGACAAGGCCATACCACCAGCTTCACCCGCGTCCCGCACAACGACAAGATCTTACGCATATCCGCTTTCGACACCGCCACACACCCTGCCGTCACACCAGACCCCGTGCGCGTCAGATGAAAGAAAATCGCACTGCCCGCCCCTTGCACCCTTGGGCGTTCATTGTGCGACGTGGCAAATACCACGTCATAGGCTTCATCCCCACGCCATATGGTTTCATGCCCGTCACGAAATGGCAGCTTGACGTGTTGATTGTAAAACCTGGACCCCGGCACTTCGCACCAGCCGTCAGTCGGGCGCATTTTTTTAAGCCCCAGCCGCGCCGCCGGATTAAGCATTCGGTCACCACGATAGAAACCCTGCCGCAGCCAAAACACCCCCACAGGTGTCTTGCCATCCCCCTCGCACTTCCGAAACCCGCGGCCATTCCGCCCGATGATACAGGCAAACACCAGCGCCCCCACATGCAGCCGACCCTGAACCTGTCTTTCGTTAATCGCGCGCACGTGAAGTTGTGTTACCATTTCGGTCACGCCTTGTTGTGTTGAGTCTCGGTGTTACATATCGCAAACCAGCATCAACCAAAACCTGTGGAGCCGCCATGTCTGCCAAGAAAAAGATTTTGCTCGTTGACGATGATGACATGCTGCGCGGCACGCTGATGGAACAGCTCTCCCTGCACGATGATTTCATTGTCAGTGATGCCGCAACCGCCACCATTGGTGTGAAGGCGCTGAAACAGGATGCCGCAGACATCGTCATTCTTGACGTGAACCTCCCCGACATGGATGGCCGCGAGGCCTGCAAGATCATGCGCCGCAATGGCTACAAGGGTCCCGTCATCATGCTGACGGCGCAAGGTTCCGATTCCGACATGATCCTGGGGCTGGATTCAGGTGCCAATGACTACGTAGTGAAGCCCTTCCGCTTTGCCGTGCTTCTGGCCCGCATCCGCTCACAATTGCGCCAACACGAACATTCGGAAGACGCGGTGTTCCGCGTTGGTCCCTACACCTTCAAGCCCGCACAAAAAATGTTGTTGCGCGAGGACAACAAAAAGGTCCGCCTTACCGAAAAGGAAACCGCCATCATCAAGTTCCTGTATCGCTCCGGCGAACAGAGCGTGTCGCGTGACACGCTGCTGGCTGATGTCTGGGGCTACAACGCCGGTGTCTCCACCCACACACTTGAAACCCACATTTACCGCCTGCGCCAAAAAATCGAGCGTGACCCCTCCCACGCCGAGATTCTGGTGACGGAAGGCGGCGGCTATCGCCTCATCCCCTGATTGTCTACATCTCTTGCTTCGCTCTGCCAATCGCTGCCAAAAGACCTGAAGGCAAAAAGAACCGCGGCTGCGAATCAGCCAAGGGGTCAAGAGAGGGACTGACAAGACATTGAGCGTTCGGGCAGACGCAGAAACATTGCGGCAAATTCCGTTGTTCCGGAATTGCGAAGCCGTGCCCTTGCAGGTCATGGCCTTTGCGGCAGAGCGGCAGAATTTCGCAAAAGGCCAAACCATCATCAAGCAGGGTGATAACGCCAAGGCGGCCTATTTCCTGTTGATCGGGTCGGTAAATCTGCAACAGGGTAAAAGCCTGGTGGGTCAGGCCGAACCTGGCGCACTCCTCGGCGAACTCGCCATGTTGGGAGGCTCTACTTACTCGCTCACCGCGACAGCCCTGGAACCGGTATCCACTGTCCGCATCGACAACGCGTTGTTCATCCGCGTAGCCAGCGAATATCCTGAATTTGGCAGGGCCGTTTTGGATGCACTATCCGAAAAGCTCGGAAACTCCGTCCGCGAACTCGACAGCGTCCGCAACCTCCTCAACCGGGCCCGAAGCTTTTCGAATTTGTGACAGTGCAGGGGACTGTTTCCTGTTTCTCGCAAACTGTCCCCGACCTCAAACCCTGAACGTCGCCATCACCGGCACATGGTCCGACGGCTGCACCCAGCCGCGCGTATCCTTGATCACCTGAATCCCCGTACTGCGCGCAGCTAAATCGCCCGTTGCCCAGACATGATCCAACCGACGTCCACGATTGGCCACTGCCCAATCCTTGGCGCGGTAACTCCACCACGTATATAGTTTCTCAGACTCCGGCACATGCTTTCGCATCACGTCATGCCAGCCACCTGCCGCCATCACCTCGTTCATGCGCTTCCGCTCCAGTGGTGTATGGCTCACAACTTTTTTCAGATCCTTGGATGACCACACATCATGTTCCATCGGTGCAATGTTAAGGTCACCCACCACAACCGCGTCCAGTCCCTCATGCCTCGCATCAGCCTTCGACCAGCTTTCCATCTCGTCCAGAAAATTCAGCTTGTGATCAAATTTCTCGTTGATGGCACGGTCAGGCTCGTCACCTCCCGCAGGCACATAAAAATTATGCAGCACAAACGGCATGGGCTTCCGGAACACTGCGGCAATGTGGCGGCAATCATTTTTGCCGCAGAAGGATCTGGAATGTGACGTCTCAAACGGAATGCGCGACACAATCGCCACCCCGTGATAGCCTTTCTGGCCAAACTCGGCGATATGCCCGTAGCCCATGTCTTTCAAAGGCCCCGACGGAAACTGCCCCTGCGGACACTTGGTTTCCTGCAAACACAGAATGTCTGGCGCATGATCTTTCAGCACCCGCACCACGCTGTCAATGCGCAGGCGAACCGAGTTGATGTTCCAGGTGGCAAGGGTCAGGCTTTCAGGCTTCTGCATGAGCCTTCATGGCATGACCAAGCCATGCTGCCAAGGGCATCGCATTTGAATTAAAGGACCTCATCAGTCCTTCGGACAGCTTCTCCAAAGGAGAAGCGGCTTGATGTGGGACCTCCTCATATACTTGATATTGAGGGATATCTGGAACCCCGTCGCTTCTCTTCTGGAGAAGCTGCCCAAAGGGCTGATGAGGTCCCTTTGGTTGGTCTAATTCCGGTTTTCCCGGTTGATGGTAACCGCAAACAGCTTGGGATTGATCTTCACATCTTTCTCGATGTTGGCCAATGCAACCGTTGTGCGTTGGCCTTTGCCATCTATGATGATCCATTGTTGCAGCACATCCTGTGTTTCATCAAACACCAAAACGATCTGGCCGGGAATGCTGCCCTTCTTGTCACTGAGCGCGATGGTGGTTATGCCGCCGTCCTGGGCAAAGCTTACAACATCAGCCTCTTTCAGCAGGTCAAGCTGGTTGGACACCAGCAGGCGCAGCGGTGTTTTGGACAAGGGGAATTGGTCGCCCTTGTTCATTTTCTTGTTGGTCAGCGTCAGCCATTTCCCGTCAGATGCCATGATATAGGGCGTGGGCGGCTCAACCTCAAAACGCAACTTGCCGGGCTTGGCGATAAAAAACACGCCTTTGGCCGAACGGCCCCGCGGCGAGGTTTGCACCAGTTCGCCGCGCAACGTCTGGAAGCTGTTGAAATAGGCATTGATCTTGACGACCGAAGCCTTGATGTCAGGCGTGATCGCAATGGCTTGCACCTTCGCCGCAAAGGCCGTGGTCCCACTAACCGGCAACAACACCATCGCAACTGCCAGGCCTGCAATCAGCAAAATCAACTTCAACATTTTCGTTCCTTCCAACATCATGACCTCGTTTAGGAAAACACTCTGGCAACATTAAGGCGGTGAAAAAATCAGTTCCGGGCACTGTCGCCGGGCACCAGAATATCACGTTTGCCCGCCGCATTGGTGCCCGAAATCACACCTTCTTTTTCCATCCGCTCAATCAGGCTGGCCGCTTTGTTGTAACCGATCTGCAACCGGCGCTGCACGTAAGACGTTGACACTTTTTTATCGCGCAAAACCACGGCCACAGCTTGGTCATAAAGACTGTCGCCGGAAGAACCACCCTCATTCCCGGCAAGCGGAGCATCGTCATAATCCTCATCGGCCTCTTCGGTCACTGCATCCACATAATCCGGCGCACCCTGAATTTTCAAATGCTTCACAATGGCCTCAACTTCACCGTCGGAAACAAAAGGCCCGTGAAGACGCGATATCCGTCCACCACCTGCCATGTAAAGCATGTCACCCTGACCCAGCAATTGTTCGGCCCCCATTTCGCCCAGAATTGTCCGGCTGTCGATTTTCGACGTGACCTGGAAAGAAATTCGTGTCGGAAAGTTTGCCTTGATCGTACCGGTGATCACGTCAACTGACGGACGCTGCGTGGCCATGATCACGTGAATGCCTGCCGCACGCGCCATTTGCGCAAGACGCTGCACGGCTCCCTCAATGTCTTTGCCCGCCACCATCATCAGGTCAGCCATCTCGTCAATGATCACCACAATATAGGGCATGAGGGTTGTGTCCATGTCCTCTTGCTCATAGGTGGGCTCACCTGTCTCGGCATCAAATCCGGTTTGAATGGTGCGAGTGAGTTTTTCGCCCTTGGCAATCAGTTCAGCCACGCGCGTGTTGTAGCCATCAAGATTGCGCACACCGGTTTTCGACATTTTCTTGTAGCGGTCTTCCATCTCCCGGACAGCCCATTTCAGGGCAACGACTGCCTTCTTGGGATCGGTAACAACAGGTGCCAGCAAATGCGGAATTCCTTCGTAGACGGACAATTCCAGCATCTTCGGATCGATCATGATGAGTTTGCAGCGATCCGGAGGCAGGCGGTACAGCAGTGAGAGAATGAGCGTATTGATGCCGACAGATTTGCCCGAACCCGTGGTGCCTGCAATCAGCAGATGCGGCATGCGCGCAAGATCGGCATAGATCGGTTCACCGCCAATGTTCTTGCCCAGCGCCACCTGCAAATGTCCCGTGGCGTTGATGAAGTTCTCGGTCTGGAACATTTCGCGCAAATAAACAGTCTCGCGTTTCGCATTGGGCAATTCAATGCCAATGGCATTGCGCCCCTGCACCACAGCCACACGTGCTGATATTGCACTCATGGAACGGGCGATGTCATCAGCCAGAGAAATGACGCGGGACGATTTGATACCGGGTGCCGGTTCAAGTTCATACAAGGTGACCACAGGTCCGGGTTTCACGGCAACAATCTGGCCCTTCACGCCAAAGTCATCCAGCACGCCTTCAAGAGCTCTGGCGTTTTCTTCGAGCTGGTCTGCCGAAAGATCAAGTCCGCGTGCCATTTTCCTGGGCTCTGACAGCAGATCAAGATCAGGCAGTTCGAACGCGTTGATGGATTTGGTTTTGCGGTTGCGTGGCGGTGCGGGGAGAACCCTTTTTGCAGCAACAGCGATGGCTGTTTCCACTGGCTCATCGGATTCGAAGTCGTCGCTCAGGTTGCCCAACCCATCATCGATCATGGCAGGTTCAACCCGGCCCTTGCCGCGAACAATGCCCTGCAACGGAGTGATGCTGCCAATGGGGTCTGCCCCGATCTCCCGCGAAACCGGGCGTCGGTTTTTCGATGTTGTTTTCTGTGATGTGAAAAACGGCATTCGTATCGTTGGAATGGAGATATCGGCAACCCGGTGCAACAGCGAAGATATGGCGTTGCCAGCGTTATCGCGGGTACTGAGCAGTGCGTCAGTCGCAGTCTCGCGCGACACATTGATGCTTTTGAGAACGAGGAGAATGCTGCCAACAAAGCTGAGTGATCCAATCACAAGATTGGCAATCAGGCCATTGCTGGGCAGGGCCAGAAGGGAAATCAAACCACCCGCGATCACATCACCAATTTGTCCACCAAGGCCCGCCGCAATGGGCCAGGCATCAAATTGCGGGAGGGACGAAAAAAAGCAGGCCGACGTTACGGTTGCCGCAAGCCACAAGCCGATACGGGACTTGATTCCCGGCAATACATCCTGTGCCAGAAACTTCAGGGCCCAGGACAGCGGGATAAACAGGAATGCAAGACATCCCAATCCCAGCAGTGACAGCAGTTGGTCTGCAACGATCGCTCCAGGCAGGCCCAGCAGGTTTTGCGGAACCGCATCGGTGGCATTGTTCAGCGAAGGATCAGCTGCTGACCATGTTGCCAGTGACACAGCACAGAATCCAGATATTGCAATGATCAACAACCCCAGTGCTTCGCGCGAACGGCGGCGGAAGAAGCGGCGCATGCCCACGGGTATTGCACCATCATCGGTATCATAGGTATCTTGCACGGCCATGGCGTTCTCCCCGGTCGACCACAGCGCGGTCGGCCATAACAAAAGGTTAACGCCACAATGCCCTTCTCATGGTTAAGACCTCCTTAACCCGCAAAAGAAAATGCCGCCCCCTTTCGGGAGAGGCACAAGTGTGTTGGGGAGGAAATATTACGAAAATGCGCGTTCACCATGAGACGACAGGTCAAGACCTTCGCGCTCAGCCTGTTCGTCCACACGCAAGCCCACTGTGACCTTGCAGATCAACAGGGCAATCACGCTGACGACAGCCGAGAGAACGATCGCCGTAACGACGCCGTAGATTTGCGACATCATCTGTCCACTGAAAGAATACTCCAGAATCTTGGACGATGTATCAGCCGCCACATAGTCGGTAACACCAGTGCCTGCGAAGCCGCCCGTCCAGTTCGGGTTGACAAAGATACCCGTGAGCAATGCGCCCAGAATGCCGCCAACACCATGCACGCCGAACACGTCGAGGGCGTCGTCGTAACCGAGTTTGGCTTTCAGCCAGACCACGGCACCAAGGCAGATGAAACCTGCCAAGATTCCGATGACGATGGCGGACATGGGCCCCACCCAGCCGCAGGCAGGCGTAATGGCCACAAGACCTGCAACCATGCCGGACGCCGCACCGAGGAACGAGGCATGACCACGTGTCAACCATTCACCAAAGGACCAGGCCAGTGTTGCGGCAGCCGCCCCAAGGATGGTGTTGACGAGCACAAGCGCCGTCAGACCATTTGCTTCAAGGTTGGACC
Organism: Hyphomicrobiales bacterium; assembly: GCA_043754325.1. GTDB lineage: Bacteria > Pseudomonadota > Alphaproteobacteria > Rhizobiales > Aestuariivirgaceae > Aestuariivirga. The sequence goes on along the minus strand of JAYUVC010000207.1, from coordinate 38,652 downwards.
CGGCATTGAAACCGAACCAGCCGATGAGCAACATCCCCGTGCCGATAGCCGTTGTTGTGAGATTGTGTGGCGCCATGGCTTCCTTGCCAAGACCAACACGCTTGCCCAACATGATGGCACAGACCAGACCGGCAACACCGGCATTGATGTGAACAACAGAACCACCGGCAAAGTCGAGCGCACCTTTGTTGAACAACCAGCCATTGGCAGCGTTGACGGCTGAACCATAGTCACTGAGGACAGTGGCTTTTGCAGTATCATCCGCCGCAGCAGCAAACCTCGCGAGGAAGTCCGTTGCGGCAGCATCACCGACGCAGGCCTTGACGGTATCAATGGCTGCAGCACTCAGTGTGTAGCAATCAGGACCGGCCCACCACCACACCATGTGCGCCATGGGAAGATAGGAGAAGGTGAACCAGATTGTCATGAACAGCAAAACCGCTGAGAACTTCATGCGTTCGGCAAAGGCACCAACGATTAGCGCTGGTGTAATGGCGGCAAACGTCAGCTGGAAGGCCATGTAGAGATATTCAGGAATATAAGTTTCCTTCGAGAATGTGGCCGCCATTGATGATGTGGTGACGCCATTCATGAAGACTTTGCTGAAGCCGCCGATAAAGCCATTGCCATTGGTGAATGCGAGTGAGTAGCCGTAAAGCGTCCAGAGTATGGCGAGCAGACTGAACACGACGAACACCTGCATCAAGACAGAGAGCACGTTTTTCGAACGCACAAGCCCGCCATAAAACAGGGCAAGTCCAGGGACTGTCATGAAGACAACGAGTGCGGTTGCCATCAGCATCCACGCCGTATCACCTTTGTTGATTGATGCTGCGGCCCAGGCACTGTGTGCTGGCAGCAGGGCTGTGGCGAGAAGTGCCGTAAAGCCGAGGCCCGCTTTGGACCTGAAGATGTCTTTTGCAGACATGTGTTATTCCTTTCGATGAATGGATCAGAGGGCAGCCGTACCGGTTTCACCGGTGCGGACGCGGACAGCAAGTTCGAGCGGCAGTACGAAAATCTTTCCATCGCCGATTTGTCCCGTCTGGGCGGCAATCTGGATGGCTTCAATGGCGCGGTCTGCCAGGGTGCTTTCCACGGCAACTTCGATTTTCACTTTCGGCACAAAGCTTACGGCATATTCAGCACCCCGGTAGAATTCGGTGTGGCCGCGCTGGCGGCCATGGCCTTTGACTTCCGTGACAGTAATGCCCTGAATGCCGAGAGCCCCCAGTGCTTCGCGCACCTGCTCCAGCTTGAATGGTTTGATGATGGCAATAATGTATTTCATGCGGTCCCCTTGCGTTAACCTGTTGTTGATAGATCAAGAGTCATGCCAATCGTCCGGCTTGGCTTAAGGTGTTGAAATTACGATATCTTATGTTTTCCAGGTGAGTGAATGTGGCGATACTGCGCTCTATCGGTGATTAAAAAATAACCACTGATGAAGTATTAGGCAGTTGTACGGCGACAATTCGCTGTATTGGCGACAGCTTTGCAATCTCGTAGGAATGACCCATGAAATCAGCTGATGTCATCATCCTCGGTGCCGGACCAAACGGATTGGGCCTGGCATTGGCCTTGGGAAGCCGGAGACTGCCGCGCCCGTTTCGGGTTTTGCTGTTGGACGCGCGCGACCCCCATCAAATCCCACTTGATTCGCGTGGGACGGCGATAACCCGCGCCACACAAAACATGTTCACCGCTCTGGGCGTTTGGGAGGCACTTGCGCCTTATGCCGCTGACATGCGGGATGTGATCGTCACCAACGGCAAGGGGTCACACCAGGGCAGACCGTCGCTGCTGTCTTTGACCACGGATGGTGAGGAGGAAGCTGCAGCCTCCATCGTCGAGAACGGGCCATTGAATGTTGCCCTTTTGGATGAGGTTTTGAAGTCCCCCAATATCGATCTGCAGGGCGGTTTTGCTTTTGCAGATTTGCAGTCAACATCTGGAAAAGTCGAACTCACGGCAAAGGATGGCCGGACAGTTTCTGCGTCCGTACTGGTTGCCGCGGACGGACGCAATTCCGTGGTCCGTGAACATCTCGGTATCAAAGTGACGAAACAGGACTATGGCCAGACAGCCTTGAGTTTTGCCATCAGCCATACCCTGCCACATCTTAATCTGGCCGAAGAGCATTTTTCGCCCGACGGTGTTTTCGCTGTCCTGCCATTGACGGGAAATCGCTGTTCGATTGTCTGGGGTACGAGCCCTGCCGAAGCATCACGCTTGCTGGCGTTGAATGAACCGGACTTTGCAACTGAACTTCAAATCCGGATGGGGGATCGGTTGGGCATGGTGCAGGCAACGGGCAAACGTGGTGCTTATCCGCTGGTCATGCAAATTGCCGAAAACTTTGTAGGCCCTCGCGTAGCATTGCTGGGTGATGCGGCCCACGCCATCCATCCTTTGGCAGGCTTGGGGCTAAACCTCGGTTTCAAAGACGCGGCCGCCCTCGCTGATTGTCTGGCACAAGCTGCATCGCGCGGTGAAGACATGGGGAGCATTGCAGTTCTTGAACGTTATCAAACAGCGCGACGCTTCGACACCACCATGACATCACTCGCCATGGACGCGATGAACACTCTCTTCGTCAACGACAATCCAGTGTTATCGTCACTGCGTTCTGCGGGCTTGAAACTTGTGGACCAGCTAAAACCAGCCAAATCATTTTTCATGCAACAGGCATCCGGCCTGTCGCAAGACAATCCCCGGCTGATGCGGGGACTGCTTCCGGGTTAACCCGCCTTGCTCAAACGGTGCGCAATCAATTCAAGCTGTTCCAAAGTTTTATAACTGATGGTCACACTGCCCGCTGGCCCCTTGTGATCAACGATAACCGTCAAACCCAAAGCCGCGGTCACCGATGCTTCAAGCGCCCGCGTATCAGCATCTTTCTCTGCACGACCATTGATCTTCTTGGGTCGTGCCGCCTGCTCCCGCGTCAAATCTTCGGCTTGCCGCACTGACAAGCCGAGCTTGATAATCTGCTCCGCCAAATCCTGCGGATTTTCTGTAGCCACAATCGCGCGCGCATGACCCGCTGAAAGTGTGCCCCCCTCAACTTGCATCAGCACGGATTGGGGCAACTGCAACAGCCGCATGGTATTGGCGATGTGACTGCGGCTCTTGCCGATGGAATCAGCGAGCTGCTGTTGCGTATAGTCATACTGGTCCATCAGCATTTTATAGGCGCGGGCTTCCTCAAGCGGATTGAGGTCTGTCCGCTGCACGTTTTCGATGATGGCAATTTCGAGGGTTTCACGGTCATCCAGATCGCGGATGAGAACCGGCACGGTATGAATGCTTGCGCGTTGCGCCGCCCGCCAGCGCCGCTCCCCTGCAACGATTTCGTAGTGGTCACCTTTCGGCCGGACCAGAATGGGCTGCAGCAGCCCCTTGTCGCGCAACGATTTACTGAGTGATTCGATGTCTTCTTCGGCAAACACCCGGCGCGGATTGTTCGGGTTGGCAACAAGCAACTCCACAGGAACCTGGCGCAAACCAGTGGCCAGCGTGACGGCAGCAGGTTCAATCGCATTCACCGCAATTGCGGTTTCAATCACATCATCGCCGATCAGCGCGGCAAGGCCACGGCCTAGACGTTTCTTTTGGACTTGGTTCATCAGGCACTACCCGGTTTTACTTCAGAAAATGGTTTCGGATACGAATCGACCGTCAGGCCGCCTTCAAATCCCGTTCCCGCCGTATCACTTCTGATGCGAGATGAATATAGGCTTGGGAACCCGAACAGGCGTGGTCATACAGCAATACGGGTTTTCCGTAAGACGGTGCCTCGGACACCCGCACATTACGCGGTATGACCGTTTGATACACCTTGTCACCCAAAACCGAGCGCACATCCTGCGCCACCTGCTCTGACAGTGAGTTCCGCTTGTCAAACATGGTAAGCACCACACCTTGAATGGAAAGTTTTGGATTAAGCGTGACCTTGACACGCTCGACGGTTTTCAGAAGCTGGCTCAGCCCTTCGAGTGCGAAGAACTCACACTGCAGCGGTACGATGATGGCGTCAGCTGCCGACAGCGAATTGATTGTCAGCAGATTCAGTGACGGCGGACAGTCCACCAGGATGTAGGAGTAGTCCCGCTTGTCGAGGCCCGCCATCCGCTTGATGGCATCGGCCAGACGATAAGTTTTCCGGTCAAAATCGGCAAGCTCCAATTCGGCACCCAAAAGGTCGATGGTGGCGGGTGAACAATGCAGGCGTGGAATTCCGGATTCGACAATTACGTCGTCCAGTTCCGCTTCACCGATCATCATGTGATAGGATGATTTCTGTTGCGGCTTCCGCTCAATGCCCAGACCTGTGGAGGCATTGCCTTGCGGGTCAAGATCGATGACCAATACTTTTTCACCAACCGCGGCAAGGGCTGTTCCGAGATTTATGGCTGTGGTGGTTTTGCCGACACCACCCTTCTGGTTGGCAATCGCCAGAATGCGGGGCGCTGTTGTGGAACTAACTGACACGGGAAACCTCCTGCACGGCCAGAATGATTGCTTGAGAATCAGTTAAGCTGGCGTGCCTAGTATATTGGATTCTCCAGTATTTTATCGCTTCGGTCAATTCTTGATCCACATCCTGCCCCTTCATGAACAGCGCTTGTGCACGGTTTTCGGTGAAAGGCTGCGATAGTTCGAGAAGCTCGTTCAGCGGCGCAAGGGCACGGGCGGTCACCAGGTCAATCCGGGGGTACCCACCTGTCGGCGTTTTGCCAGTCAACCGTTCGGCATGAATCGCACCTTTGCAACCTGTCACCCGCAAGGCTTCGCGCAGGAACGCCGCCTTCTTGTTGTTGGACTCATAAAGATGAAATGTGAGCCCGCTCGCAATGGCCAATGGTACCGCCGGAAATCCGGATCCGCTGCCCAAATCTGCCACGGATTTTGTATCCGCCGGGATCAGCGGCAACAGTTGCAGACTGTCGATCACATGCCGTTCCCAGATGAAGGGGATGCTGGCGGGGGATATCAGATTGATACTCTGCTGCCATTGCACCAACAGGCCGACGAAGCTTTCAATCCGCATCCATGATTCACGTGAAACACCGAGCTGCTCGGCCTGTGCCAGAACGGTGGGCGATGCAGGTGGAATGTTCATGCTGCGGCAGCCGTTTTGTGTTTCTTGATGGCACCAATCAGTACGGCCACTGCTGCAGGAGTCATACCTTCGATCCGCGCGGCATGACCGATGGACTTCGGTGTCACCCGTGAAAGCTTCTGCCGAAGTTCAATCGACAATCCCGGTATGGCGTCAAAGTTCAGACCTTGGGGAATGAGCAAATTCTCTTCATCCCTTGCCTGGGTAATGTCACGGGTCTGCCGGTCCATATAGCCTGCATAAAGTGCATCCGCTTCCAGCGCATCCTTGGCATGCTGAGGCAAAGCCAACAGGTCTGGCCACTGGGCGGCAACGCGATCAAAGCCCACCTCCGGCATGGCAATCAGTTGCAAGGCATTCCGGCGCTGCCCATCTTGATTCACGTGAAACCCCAGCTTGGCGGCAGCCGCCGATGTCAGGACCAATGCATTGGCAAGTGCACGCGCTTGGGTGAGCTCTGCTTGGCGCTTGGCAAAAGCCACGCGGCGCTCCGCTCCCACCAGACCCAAAGCCAAGCCCTTTGGCGTCAACCGTTCATCGGCATTGTCAGCCCGCAGCATCAATCGAAATTCCGCGCGTGAAGTGAACATGCGATAGGGCTCTGTCACACCACGGGTGATCAGATCATCAACCATGACGCCGAGATAGCCTTCAGCCCGGTCAAAACCCGCAAGTTCCATTCCAGCCGCACGCCGCGCGGCATTGAGCCCGGCGATCAAACCCTGTGCCGCTGCTTCTTCATAACCAGTTGTGCCATTGATTTGCCCTGCGAGAAACAGCCCCGGCATTGCCTTTACGCCAAGTCCATGATCCAATTCGCGTGGATCGACATGATCATACTCAATGGCGTAACCGGGGCGGATGATGCGCACAGCCTCAAGCCCGGGGATAGATCGGATAAACGCATGTTGCACATCCTCCGGCAAAGACGTGGAAATGCCGTTGGGGTAAACCGTGTCGTCATCCAGACCTTCCGGTTCCAGAAAAATTTGATGTGAATCCTTCGACGCAAAGCGGTGGATTTTGTCTTCGATGGACGGGCAATAGCGGGGGCCCGTGCCCTCGATCTGACCGGAGAACAAGGGCGAGCGCGAAATATTGGCGGCGATGATCGCGTGGGTCTTCTGCGTGGTATGCGTGATGAAACATGACACCTGCCGCGTGGTGATCCTGTCATTGAGAAACGAGAACGGCACTGGCGGATCATCGCCCTGCTGCTCCTCCAGTATGGCCCAGTTAATGGTCTTGCCATCCAGCCGCGCTGGTGTTCCGGTTTTGAGGCGACCGAGCTGCAAACCCGCATCAGCCAATTGTTGCGACAGTCCCAGCGCTGGAGGATCACCGACGCGACCCGCCGGAATCTGTTTGTCGCCAATGTGAATCAATCCGTTGAGAAACGTACCCGTGGTCAACACCACCGCACGCGATTCAATCCGGCGGCCATCCTCAGTTACAACACCACCAACATGGCCCTTCTCAATGATGAGCGCATTCACAGCACCTTCAACGATGCTGAGATTTGGTTGAGCCGATAATTCCTTCTGCATGGCCTCCCGGTAAAGCTTCCGGTCAGCCTGTGCCCGTGGTCCCCGCACTGCCGGACCCTTCGAACGGTTGAGCATCCGAAACTGAATGCCAGCCTTATCGGCCACACGGCCCATCAAACCATCCAGCGCATCAATCTCACGGACAAGATGGCCCTTGCCCAATCCGCCAATCGCAGGATTGCAGGACATCTCGCCCAAAGTTGCAAATTTATGGGTGACCAATGCGGTCTTCGCACCAGTGCGTGCTGATGCGGATGCTGCCTCTGCACCTGCGTGACCACCACCAACAACTATCACATCATAAACTTCATTCATTGCTGACGCCTGATTCGATCCGTCCACGGACGGAAATACGTTTCACGTGAAACACCCGCCGCGCCGTAAGGCGTTGCGGCCTGAGAAAAAGCTATTTGCCGATGCAGAATTCGCTGAAGATACGACCCAGAAAATCTTCAACACCGACGCGGCCTGTTATGCTTGTCATTGCTGATGCAGCCTTTCGCACATCTTCGGCCATCAGTTCAAGCGCATGATCAGGCTTTGACAGCGCATCGTTAAGGCACCGAATCGATTCCAAGATGGCACTGCGATGTCGCGCCCGCACCATGACAGCGGTTTCCGTCAAAGATGTGCGCTGTGAAACCAGTTCCGCAAGTTTCAATCTTAAAACGTCAAGCCCTTCACTCGACTTGACTGACACCAGCAATTCAGAATCGTTTCGCAAGTGAATCGATTCACGTGAAACAAGATCAGCCTTGTTGTGTATAACAAGATCAGGGGTGCGAACAGGTAGGGCCGAAGTTTCGCCCGCAACAGTCACCCAAACGAGAATGTCAGCGTCGGCCATTTCTTCACGCGAACGCTCAATACCCTCACGCTCAATGCTGTCATCAGTGACATCCCGCAAACCAGCGGTATCAGCGAGACTGACAGACAAACCGTTGATGACCAATGGCGCCTCCACAACATCCCTGGTCGTACCCGCGATTTCAGACACAATCGCCACCCGCCGTCCCGCCAACGCATTCAACAGTGAAGACTTGCCGACGTTGGGCGCACCCGCAATGACAATGCGCAAACCCCTTCTCACCAATGCCGCTTTTTCAGACTGCCTCAGCGCATCCTGCAACATCACCTCGAAAGCTGCCAAGCGCGGACGCAGCTGTACGATGGCCAGTTCGGCCACACCATCCTCATCAGCAAAATCAATCGACGCTTCAATAATGGCGAGAGCACCCACCAGTTCATGATGCCACGCGTGATAAACCGAACTCGCTTCACCCGAAAACTGTCGCATGGCCAGACTGCGCTGCGCCTCGGTTTCCGATGCCAGAAGATCAGAAAGCCCTTCGACTTCCACAAGGTCCAGGCGTTCATTCTCAAAAGCACGCCTGGTAAATTGTCCAGGCTCTGCTGGCATACAATTTTGAAACCTGGACAGTTCGGTCAACAAGCGTTCAATAACTGTGGGACTGCCGTGAACATGAAACTCCGCCACGTCTTCCCCGGTCACACTTCCCGGACCCGGAAAAAACAACGCCATGCCCTTGTCGATGATTTCCGATCCATCACGGCTGCGAATCGTTTTGAGGCAAGCGCGGCGTGGCGCAGGCACCGAACCAGTTAATCCAGACAAGACAATCCGAACCTCAGGACCAGACAGCCGAACCACGGCAATACCGGCCCTACCCGACCCCGAAGACACTGCAAATATGGTACTTCTACCGTTCATTTCGGAATCGAATCGATACTAACGGTTGGTTCTAAATCTATGCGTTCATGGAATCGAAGAAGTCGTTGTTGCCCTTGGTCTGCCGCAACTTGTCGAGCAGGAAGTCGATGGCATCCACCGTTCCCATCGGATTGAGAATGCGGCGCAGCACGTAAGTCTTTTTGAGCGTATCAGGCTTGACCAGCAATTCTTCCTTGCGTGTGCCGGAACGTGTGATGTCAATGGCCGGGAATACCCGCTTGTCCGCAACCTTCCGGTCGAGAATGATTTCGGAGTTGCCCGTACCCTTGAACTCTTCAAAAATCACTTCGTCCATGCGGCTGCCGGTATCAATCAGCGCCGTTGCAATGATCGTCAGCGAACCGCCATTTTCGATGTTACGCGCGGCACCAAAGAAACGCTTCGGGCGCTGCAAGGCATTGGCATCCACACCACCGGTCAACACCTTGCCCGAAGATGGAACGACGGTATTGTACGCACGGCCAAGTCGCGTGATCGAATCGAGCAGAATCACCACATCACGGCCATGCTCAACCAGGCGCTTGGCCTTCTCAATCACCATTTCCGCAACTGCAACGTGACGCGTCGCAGGTTCATCGAATGTCGAACTGATGACTTCACCCTTCACCGACCGCTGCATGTCCGTCACTTCTTCGGGACGCTCGTCAATCAGCAACACAATCAGAAAGCATTCCGGATGATTGGTCGAAATCGATTGCGCGATGTTTTGCAGGATCACGGTTTTACCGGTGCGTGGCGGTGCCACGATCAAGCCACGCTGGCCCTTGCCGATGGGCGCCACAATATCAATCACGCGCGGCGTCAAATCTTTCCGCGTCGGATCGGCGATTTCCAGTTCCAGACGTTGATCAGGATAAAGCGGTGTCAGGTTATCGAAATGAACCTTGTGCTTCACCTTCTCCGGATTTTCAAAATTGATGTTGTTGACTTTGACGAGAGCAAAATAACGCTCACCGTCTTTCGGGCTGCGAATCTGGCCTTCAACGGTATCACCCGTCCGCAACGCAAATTTGCGGATCTGGCTGGGGCTCACATAGATATCGTCCGGCCCTGCCAGGTAGTTGGCTTCCGCCGAGCGCATGAAACCAAAGCCATCCTGCAAAACTTCGATGACACCCACACCAATGATCTCCACACCCTTGGCGGCGAGATTTTTGAGGATGGCAAACATCAGCTCTTGCTTGCGAAGCGCACTGGCATTTTCAACTTCGAGGCCTTCAGCCATCACCACCAGATCAGCAGGCGTCCTGCGCTTCAGTTCGGAGAGCTTGACCTCTTTGAGGTCGACAATGTCATTCATCGCAAATACTTCATTGAAAAGCTGTCGTCGCGGGCAAAACACCAAGGCCACAAGCAGCAAAAGGAGGGATCATCCCCTGAGGGACGGCTCCCCATAGCAGAAAGCCGCACCGATGCAAAGCCTCAAGAAAACGGCTTCACGACCACCATGATGACAATCACAATCATCAAAACTGTCGGCACTTCATTCAAAATCCTGAAATAGCGTCCGGATTTCAAACGCGAGCCCTTGCCGAAAGCCGCAACATGTTTTTCCAGAAAGCCATGCACGCCAAACATGCCCACCACCGCCGCCAGCTTGATGGCCAGCCAAACACCAAAGCCTGCAAAATGGATCAAACCAAACCCCGAAATCAAAGCCACAACAGCAGCTGGACGCATGATGGCTTTCAAAAGCCGCCGCTCCATGGTTATGAAAGTCACATCCTGGTCTGAACCAACCACCGAGGCCGTGTGATAAACCATCAACCGCGGCAAATACAGCAGGCCCGCCATCCACGATATCACCGCCAGAATATGGACAACCTTGATCCATTCATACATGCTTGGCACCCGCGTCATGGGCGCGCACCGTATCCACCAGCACCGTCACCGCTTCAGGCTTTACCTGAGGCACGATGCCGTGACCCAGATTGAACACGTGTCGCCGCATCGGAACACCTGCCAACACTTTCAAGGTTTCCGCCCGAATCATCGCATCGTCTTGCAACAAAATCTCCGGCGCCAAATTGCCCTGAACAGCACAACCAGAGTTCAAAGTCGGCAACACATCCCGCAACAACACGTCTTGCTCAATACCCACACAAGATGCATGCGTTGCCGCAGCAATGGCTCCATGCCCGCCCCCCACGCCCCGCGCAAACACGATCACCGGAAAACCAGGATAGGCAGCTCTCACCCCCTCGACGATTGCCGCGATAGGTGCCGTCACCACACGCTCGCGCGCCGCAAGTGGAATATCACCAGCCCAACTGTCAAAAATCTGCACGACCTGAACCCCCGCCTTGATCTGGCCAATCAAATAATGCACCGAAGTCTCCACCAGGCGAGACATCAGCAGCGAAAACCATTCCGGATTTTCAACCGCCACTGAAACAGCGTGCGCCCGCTTTGATCCCGCCCCCTCGATCATGTAACTCGCCACTGTCCATGGCGCTCCACAAAAACCGATAAATCCAATCTTTGGATCAAGCTTGGCCCGGACATTCGAAACCGTATCCCAAACCCTTGCGAACTGGTCTGAACCTGTGCCGTCTGACAAAGCCCGCACCGACGGCAAATCACCAACCGTATCAAGCTTCGGTCCCTCACCCTCCAGAAAATCCAAAGCCAACCCCATGGCGTGGGGCACCACGAGAATATCAGAAAACAATATCGCCGCATCAATATCAAACCGGCGCAATGGTTGCAGCGTCACCTCCGCAGCCTGTACCGGATTGTAACACAGCTTCAAAAACGATCCGGCTTGGGCTCGCACAGCCTTGTACTCCGGCAGATAGCGCCCCGCTTGCCGCATCAACCAGATCGGCCTTCTGCCCGGTTCACGCTGTTCCAATACGTCAATCAACGGACAGTCCGGCATCGCATTCCCAATACAATAATTAAAGATATATTAAATTGATGAGTCTGTTGGCCTGTGGGAATCGAGGATAACGGGAATAACCACGGTCAAAAATCCGTCTAACACAAATTTCCCCGCCAAAGCTACATCCCGGAAACGAACGCCCGGTTAAGCTTTTGTTAATCATTATGGCAGCCCCGGTGGATTTGAAAATTGCCACATGCGCCTGAACCCGATTGTGGACAAATTCCGGAGTTATGCCCAACGCGCCGATACAAAAGCCCAAAACCGCCTTGGTTTTCCACAATCGTCCACAGCGCCATCCAAAACCTGCCGATAACAGTTCAACGACCGGACTCTTCCCGGCGATAGCTGCTATGCCGCCGTCATGATCATCCTTGCATCCACCAGCACCACCCGACAGCAGATGCTTCGCCAAGCTGGAATAAACTTTACCGTCATGGCGGCATCTCTGGATGAAGAAACCGAGAAAGCCAACCTCGGTCCCCGAACGGCCAAATCCATGGCACAGGCACTCGCTTTGGCCAAAGCCAGATCGGTCAGCGCAGCCCATGCCTCAGCCATTGTCATCGGAGCCGACCAAACCCTGGAATGTGCAGGACACATGTACAGCAAACCAAAAAATAACACGGAAGCCAGACAACAGCTCAGCCTGCTTAAAGGCAAACAACACGCGCTTCATTCCACCGTCGCTGTGACAAAGGCAGACTCAGTCATTTTTCAAACAACAACCACAGCCCAACTCACGATGCGCAATTTCTCGGATGGGTTTTTGAATTCATACCTTGAAAAACTGGGGCCTGATCAATGCGGCAGTCTCGGCTGCTATCACGTAGAGTCCATTGGAATTCAATTGTTCGAAAGGATTGAGGGTGATTATTTCACAATTCTGGGCCTCCCCCTGTTGCCGCTGCTTGCCTTTCTTCGGGAAATTGGTGAATTGCAAACATGATCAAAGCATCCGTTATCGGCTGGCCGATACACCATTCCCGCTCGCCGCTCATTCACGGTTATTGGCTGAAAAAACACGGCATCAGCGGCGACTATGTCAAACAAGCCGTGGCTCCCGAAGCATTGCAGGATTTTATCAAAACCCTGCGGCACGGGGAGCATGTCGGCACCAACGTCACAATGCCACACAAGGAAACAGCCTTGGCGTGCGTCGACGAAAACGACGAACGGGTGCGCCGCATCGGAGCATTGAACACAATCTGGCGCGAAAACGGCAAACTCCTCGCAACCTCCACAGACGGTCCGGGTTTCCTCGCCAACATCCAGCATAGCCAGCGGCAGTTCGACATTGCAGCCGCACCCGTCATAATTCTGGGTGCTGGTGGTTCCGCCCGCGCCATCACTGATGAACTCCTGCGGGCTGGCGTTGATCGCATTTATGTTCACAACCGAACCTTTCACCGTGCCGAAGCTTTGGCCAAACATTTCGGATCAAAAGTCCACGCCCTGAAAACGACCGAACTCGAAACCGCTCTTGCCGAAACAGGCCTGCTTATCAATACCACATCAACTGGTATCACCGACAACAGTCAACTCGATGTTCCATGGCCCAAGCTTACCAAACACGCTGTCGTCGCCGACATTGTCTATACGCCCCTTATCACGCCCTTGCTTGTCGAAGCCAAAATCAGAGGCCATGCCATCGTTCCGGGCCTTGGCATGCTGCTGCATCAGGCGGTTGTCGGATTTGAAAAATGGTTTGGTGTCCGGCCGGAAGTGACACAGGAACTTTACGACCTCGTCGCGCGTGACATTGATCCGGATTACAAGCCATGATCATCATCGGCCTCACCGGGTCCATTGCCATGGGTAAATCCGAAGTTGCCTCTGTGTTTCGGGCAGAAGCCATCCCGGTCTTTGATGCCGACCAGGAGGTCCACGCCCTCTATGACAGCCCAGAAGGCGCAGCCCTGCTCCAGCCATACCTGCCCGGAGCCATCATCGACGGCAAAGTCAATCGCCAGCACTTGAGTAAAATTGTGACGCAACAACCGGCATTGCTCGAAAAGCTGGAGACCATTGTTCACGTTGAAATTGCCAGAAGACGAACGCTGTTTGCGGCACAGGCAGAAAAAGAGGGTCACGGCATTATCGTCTTTGATATCCCGCTGCTGTTTGAAACATCAGGTGAAAAACAGGTTGATGTCACAGTGGTTGTCTCCGCACCAGAAGACCTGCAGCATCAGCGCGCGCTAGCCCGGCCAGGCATGACCGCAGCAAAGCTCGACATGATCTTGAAACGCCAGATGCCTGATGCAGAAAAGCGCCGTTTGGCAAACTACGTCATCATCAATGACGGCAGTCTTGACGACCTTGCCAAAAGCACGCTTTCAGTTCTCAACAACATCAAAAAGGAGCATCGTTTGTGATCCGCGAAATTGTGCTTGATACCGAAACCACCGGCTTGTCCCCCCGCGACGGTCACCGCATTGTCGAAATCGGTGCCGTGGAACTGATCAACCACATGCCTTCGGGGCAGAATTTCCATGTCTATCTCGACCCGCAGCGCGATATGCCAAGAGAAGCTGAAGCCGTGCATGGCCTGTCGACGTCGTTCCTGACAGGCAAACCCCTGTTTGCAGCCGTGGCCGGGGATTTCCTGACATTTATCGGTGACTCCGTCATGGTCATTCACAATGCAAGTTTCGACATGGGCTTTATCAATGCCGAACTGAAAGCAGTTGGCCGCCCCGCCCTGGACATGGGCCAGGTCGTTGATACGCTGGCGATTGCCAAGCAAAAACACCCGATGGCGTCAAACAGTCTGGACGCACTTTGCAAGCGCTTTGGCATCGATCTGTCGAAACGCACCAAACATGGCGCCTTGCTTGACTCTGAACTTTTGGCCGAGGTTTATCTGGAACTGATCGGGGGCAGGCAGACAGCGCTGGGCCTGGCCGCACCAAACGCAAAACGGGCGATCAGCATTGTGCAGGGAAACCTGGTATTGAGCAGACCCGCAGCTTTGCCGCCACGCCTGTCAGAAACAGAAAGGGCGGCACATGCCGCCCTTGTCCGGGAGTTGGGTGAAAACAGCCTGTGGGCCGCTTCTGGAATTTAAGCCTGCTGTTTCTGCTGCGCCATGCGGCGTTGGTACATGGTGGCAAAATCAATGGGGTCCAGCATCAGCGGCGGGAAGCCGCCATTGCGCGTGGCTTCTGCCATGATCTGGCGTGCAAAAGGAAACAGCATGCGCGGACATTCAATCAACACAGCGGCATGCAGCACATTCTGCGGAAAATTTTCAAGGCGGAAAATACCCGCATAGAGCAGCTCTGCCGCGAACACCACTTTGCCGTCACCTGTCGCCTTGGCATCAAGATGCAGTTCAACCTCAAAGTCATTGGGTCCAAGGTTCTTGGCATTGACGTTGACCGCAATATTGATATCAGGCTGTTGCGTCTGCGGTGCCAAGGATTGCGGCGCATTCGGATTTTCAAAACTGAAATCCTTCATGTATTGGCCGAGTATTTTCAGCGAAGGCTGTGCACCGGGTTCAGGCGGCGGCGCACTGAGGGTGGTTGCATCCGCAACCAGTGGCGCTGCCACTGCGGGCTTTAAACCACCGTTCACGCGTGGTGGTGCAGGCGGTGCCTTGCCAACGGCTTTGCTGGGGACGGGTTTGGCAGGCTTGGTGACTTTCGCCATTATGATCTCCGAAGTTTGGTCCGGATGTGCCGCATCCGTCTGATAAGACCCGCCGCCTTACATTAAGCTTATCTGCGCCGCAAGGATCGGAAACCCGCTTTGATTGGCCAACCATGTCTACTATATAGAGCGTATCACTCAGTGCGTCCTTTTGGTGGCGCCTCAAAAACAAAGGTATTCCCATGTCATCGGTTATGGACCCGCTCAATCTCGTGCTCTTGATCGTAGCTGCCATTGTGGCGTGGCGGCTCTGGGGGGTTCTTGGAACCCGGACTGGCCTCGAAAAACCACCAATTGTTTTCCAGCCAACGCCCGCAAAGCCCCAATCTACCTCGCCTGAACCTGCGCAGGACGGCGAGGTGCTGGAACCGGAAAACAGGAAGCCAGTCTGGTTTGGCCATGCCACCGAAGGCAGCGAACTCGCCATTGGCCTTGCAGCGATTGCAGACAAGGCACCTGATTTTACCGCCTCGTCTTTCGTCAGAGGTGCAAGTGCCGCTTATGAAATGGTACTGGAAGCTTATGCCAAATCTGACAAGGCCACCTTGAAGCCACTTCTGTCCAAGGAGTTATACGACAATTTCTCCAGCGCCATCGACAGTCGGAAAGCTGACGGTCAAAGCATGACCTTCCAGTTTGTGGGCGTAAAGTCGGCTCCACTCCGGCGCGCAGCATTGAACGGCACCATAGCCCAGGTGGAGGTGGATTTCGTGGCTGAAATGATCAGTGCCACCCTGGACAAGGCTGGCACAGTGGTTGACGGTGATGCAAAGTCGATCCGTACCGTCACCGATCTTTGGACCTTTGAACGTGACGTCACGTCAAAAGATCCAAACTGGAACCTGGTTGCCACCGACGACGATGTCTGATGTTCTGACGCGCACTGGCTTTGACGCATTGCATGGCTGGAGGGACGCCGATCATTCCACTTCGCTCCAGGCCTTCTGCCGCTCCGCAGAGGAAATATTGAACCGGGGCTCTGGCTTTCACCGCGAGGCAAAATTTGGCGGTGTCAGGAATGACTGGGAAGCTGTTTGCCATGAAGCTTTGAAAGCGCGTGACGCGCAGGCGTTTTTTGAAACGCATTTTCAGCCTTTCCGCGTCACCGATGCCAGCCGGCCGCAAGGCCTGTTCACGGGTTATTATGAACCAGTGCTGACGGGTTCACTCACGCAATCAAAACGCCACCCTGTCCCCGTTTATGCCAAACCGGATGATCTTGTGGCCTTCACACAAGATGAAGTGAAAGCCACTGGCTTGAACTATGGCCGCCGCAGTGACGGAAAACCGGAAGCTTATGACACCCGCGAGGATATCGAGAACGGCTCCCTCGAAGGCAAAGCCGAAATCATCTGCTGGCTTTCCGATTGGGTTGATGCCTTCTTCATGCATGTGCAGGGCCAGGGCCGTGTGGCATTGGACGACGGCACTGTCATCCGCCTGAGCTATGCCGGAAAAACCGGTCACGCCTACTCCGGTATCGGTCAGGTTTTGATCGAACGCGGTGTGGCCTCACCTGACAACATGTCAATGCAGGTGCTGCGGCAGTGGATGCGTGACAATCCGCACGAGGCCCGCGAACTCATGTGGCACAACAGGTCATATATTTTTTTCCAGCGCACCAAAGTCACTGACGCTTCACTCGGGGGTATTGGCGCTGCAAAAGTCAATCTCACGCCGCTGCATTCCCTTGCGGTTGATCGCGCATTCTGGATGTTTGGCACACCCGTGTGGATTGAAACCACATTGCCGCCTGAAGCGCCAAGGTCCAATGCTGCCATCAACCGGCTGATGATTGCGCAAGATACAGGCTCTGCCATCAAAGGCCTTGTCCGCGGTGATTTTTTCTGGGGTTGGGGTAATGCTGCCGCAACCATCGCCGGGCACATGAAAAGTGCAGGCCGCATGACAGCTCTCTTGCCGCACGCACTGGCATCGAAGCTGGACCAATAACCATGACCCGGAAATCCATTGAAGCCCCCGATCATGCTCTTTGGGAAGAGGTGAAGCGCAGCATCAAGCCTTTGGGTAAAATCACAGGCCGCAGGACCACAACACCAAAACTTGGCAAACCCGCCGAAATCATCTTGTCAATTCCGGTCCACGCCATGGCTGTCAAACGCCGTTCCATTCACGACGCTCCGCCACCCTTGGCCCAAATGGACCGCCGCACGGCCCAGCGTCTGAACCGTGGCCAGATCGAACCTGAGGCCCGCCTTGACCTGCACGGCGAAGGTGTTGAAACCGCCCGCATGAAGCTGTTGCATTTTCTCAGCAACGAACGTCACCATGGCGCGCGCTTTGTGCTGGTCATCACCGGCAAAGGGGCTTCCCCTTACGCGCGTCACACCCTGCATGGCACCAGCCATTTTCACACACCTGAACGCGAAGGTCGCCTCAGGCGTGAAGTGCCGCTCTGGCTGCACGAGGAAAGTTTCAGACTGCATGCGGTGGGTTTTCAGCCAGCCCACCCGAAACACGGCGGCGGCGGTGCTTTTTATGTCCGCTTGCGGAAATCAGGCCATCACGCAGGCGACCACGAATGACGCCTTTCGGTGAACGCTTGCGCAAGCTGAGGCTTGAAAAAAACGTCACGCAAAAACACATGGCACAGGCGCTTGGCGTGTCATCAGCCTATTTGTCCGCACTTGAACACGGAAAACGTGGGCGGCCGTCCTGGCATCTTGTGCAAGGCGTCATCGCCTACTTCAACATCATCTGGGACGATGCGGAAGACCTGGCCAGACTGGCAAAACTCTCGCACCCCCGCATCACCATCGACACTGCGGGGTTAAGCCCCGCCGCCACCGAACTGGCCAATCGCCTGGCGCGCGACATCGCAAAACTCGACGAAACGAAAATCCGGAAACTGATCACCACCTTCGGAGAGGCGTAAGCATGCGTAAACCTTTACTAAACTTTTCCATTCTTTCACCGGCTAATTTTAAGCGTTGGCGGATAGTGGTTCATTTGGATGGAGTTTTGATTCATGTTGCCTGTCTATACCAATGACCAGATCGCCAATTACCTGACCAGCGGATATGCTGCTGACCAAGGTTATACCCAAACCCGCTGGAATGTGTCGACAGGCGGCGCGCTAACCGTCAACATCGGCGCCTTGGCTGCTGCGGGCCAGTTTTTTGCCAATGCCGCGCTTAAAACCTGGTCTGAAATCACGGGCATAAATTTTACCTTCAGCTTCGGTGTTGCACAAATAACGTTCTTCGATGACGGCGTAAACAGCGCCTCTGCATCAGACCGCAGTACCAACGGCATCTTCACCACTTCTGCCGAAATTCACATCTCGCAAGACTGGCTTGTTGGTGATGAAGGAAATCTGAACACTTATTCCTATCAAACCTATTTGCATGAAATTGGCCATGCCCTGGGGCTGGGTCACGCGGGCAATTACAATGGTTTTGCGACCTACGATCTCAATCTGGGCACGGCTGACCATAACAAGTATCTGAATGACAGCTGGCAAACGTCACTCATGTCCTATTTCAGCCAGACAGAAAATACCTATCTGAACCCGGTGGGTGGCACTTCAACTGCAGGCGAAGCCTATGTCTTGACGCCGATGGTGGCAGACATTCTGGCGATTCAGTCTTACTACGGCGTCAGCACAACAGCCCGCACCGGCAACACGGTTTACGGCTTCAACGCCACAGCCGGAAACGCCATCTTTGATGCCAGCCAGATCACAGGTGCGAGCTATACCATCGCAGACAGCAACGGTGTCGATACGCTGGACTATTCCGGCTACACGCAAAACCAGGTGATCAACCTCAACGCTGAAACATTCTCCGATATCGGTGGTGTAAAAGCCAGTGTCACCATTGCCCGTGGCACGGTGATGGAGAATGCGATTGGTGGTTCGGGGAATGATACAATTGTCGGGAACACTGCAAATAACATGCTCAAGGGTGGAGCGGCCAATGACACACTCGATGGCGGTGCGGGCAGTGACACGGCAGACTACAGCGATAAAACATCGTCTGTGGTGGTCACACTGAATGGTGCAACGGTTGCAACAGTAACAGTCAATGGCATTGCAGAAGACACCATCAAGAACATCGAAAACCTGATGGGCGGCACTGGCAATGATACTTTGATTGGCGACAACCTTGCAAACATCCTGAATGGAGGATTAGGCGCTGATACGCTGAATGGTGGATTGGGTAATGATACATTTATAGTCGACAATGTTGGCGACATGATTGTAGAACTTGCTGGCGGGGGCACCGATGCAGTGCAAAGTTCCCTCACCTATACACTGGGGAGTGAGGTTGAAAATCTGACCCTCACCGCTGCTTCGAACATCAATGGCACAGGCAATAGCTTAAACAATATCATTCAAGGCAATAGCGCAAACAATGTTCTTGATGGCGGAATAGGTGATGACACATTTGACAGCAGCGGCGGCGTCGACTCTGTTTTTGGCGGCGTCGGCACTGACACAGTGTCATATGCATCAAACGCGGTTGGCGTGAAAGTTGATTTAGGAGCTTATGGATCAGGCAGCGGCAATAGCTGGGACGGCTCGTCAATGAATTTCCTGAACAGTATCGAAAATGCAACAGGGTCAGCGCGCGACGATATTTTAACAGGCGATATAAACAATAACACACTAAATGGGGGATTTGGCAACGACACTTTAACCGGCGGACTCGGTGCTGATACATTCCGTTTCACGGATAAAAATTTTGGCTCCAAATTTGTGACTGATTATCTGCATGGCACCGATCATTTGAGCTTTTCATCGGCTGTCTCCAATCTGTTCTCAGACTTCACCATCGCCAACAATGACACACTGAATGTTACTATTACCTTCAGCGGCGGTAACGTGGTTGTACTTCAAAATTCAACTGCTAATCATATTGATATAACAGATTTCCTGTTTACTTAGAAATGCACTGTTGAAAGCGGCACTGGAATTCTTCACGGGCGGCTATTTTTAATTTGGAAAACTACAGCAAAAATCGTTAGCTTAAAACGATCATATTTTCCAGGATATGAGGAGTCACTTCTACAGCTATATTCCTTGTTTTTGGTTTTCTAGTGTATTTATCTCGTTGGTTGGATCAACGCCGAAATAATCTCTATCGATTATAGTTTGATAAGGTACCAAAAAATCTATACTTCGATAGACGCTAAAAACATAGACAGGAATACTAATTGTGATGCAAATTAATTTAATAATTAGTATTTTTGATTTTGGTGAATACGAACAATGCGCCGAATACCAGAAACCCTGAATCGTACTCGACACCATCAACATTCTGGTCCAAGTTGTGGAGACATTAGGTGATATCACGATAGAAACAGCCAACGCTATACCACCAATACTTGCCAGCCTCGCGAGCATTGCTTGTCGTTCATCATTGGGGGTCTGTATAGAAATATAAAATGTCGAAAATATCGACAGAACGAGTAACCCAAAAGTTGGCCAAGCCGCATCTTTTTGAATACCCTGATAAAGAGCGAACTTCTCAAAAAAAGCAAACCCCGTGTTATGAACCAAGTAACTCACGGCAAAATCAAACAGATCAAAGTAAGCAAGTGGAATACCGATGAAAATGAGTGCAATTCCAACAGCGACAAAATTAACAGTGAATCTTGTGTAGGCTAGCAACAGTATCGGTGCATACATTATGGCGGATACTTGGAAAGAAGTGGCAACCGCCCAGTATATGAAAATAACATAACCTCTTCGGAATAAAATTAATTCCCTGCATGCCAGCAATACAAACCCAACCGCCGCTGCTTGGCGTACAGTTGAAAAATAGAAGTATATCAAACAAAAACTTACTTGAATTAATAGCGAAAAAGCATTGTTATTTGGAATTGTTGCCAACAATTTTCTAAGCGCGTACCAATTGAAGAATGCTCCAATAAGAAAAACAAAATCAAATGGCAGCCCGACATTCTTGACAAAATAGTTTATCAAGAAATATGAAGGTTCCATGCTAGGTATGCCTTTTATCTCTTCGCCACTTATTCCTTCATAAAAATTTGTCGGCAGCTGCTCAAAATAAAGAGTGTACGGTAACCAGTCATACCCTGTTTGAAATCTAATGCCGCCAAATACTGTTACTAACAATAATGGGATCCAATGAGTAATCAAACTTCGTTGTTGATTGGGTGCGGAGTGTATAAAGCTGCAGAAAACAAGAAACACTAGAATTATGAGATATGGCAGCATGGGTAAATTACTCTTATTTTAAAGAAGTCAACTCTTTGCAATGATTACCCTCAATGTGAGAAAGGTTCACCCTTATCGCGCATTATTTTGAAGTAACAGAGGAACCACATTCCGGTGGTATCGATAATATATCGTACCAGACAAGTAAGCGTTGTCCCAAGTATACCGAACTTGGAAGTGAAGTAGAACAACCCAAGCAAATAAGGTCCAATCTGAATACAATGCCATAAAGCGGTTAAGCGCGCTTGGCCAAGCGCTTGCAGTGCAGAAAAAGGAACCTGAGCCATCCCGTTAACAAAGAATCCAACTGCGAGCAATTTTGCGAAAACAGCACTTCTCTCCGCTACATTCTGTCCAACCCAGTACCAAAGCAATTCACTAGAAAATGCAAATATAAAAATTGTAGGTGGTAATAACAAAACTAAACAAGATAGTGTCGAAAATTTAATAGTTTTGGTTATTAATTTTCTGTTTTCTATGTTGGCGGCAAAATATGGAAAAGCCGCCATCGAGATGGAAATCGGTAAAATCAAAATTCGCGAAATTGCATCAGCCGGTATGCTGAAATACGTGACAGCGCTGACGGTTAGAACATATGAAATCACAAATCGATCAGCGTATACAATCAACGGACCTAGCGTATTGCTAACCGTAATCCATCCGCCTGTTTTTAGTAGCTGCTTAGCTATTAATTTGTCGAAAATAAAATTACCAAAACTCGCATGCTTGTGCAGGATTAGAATCAAAATAATATTAGCCAAAAATCGAGCAGCAATAATTGATGCAAAAATCCAAAACAGGTCCTTCGTAAGGAGCACAGTTGCACTTGGAAAAGCAAATACCGAAACCCCAAGAAAAATTCTGACTAAACTTGAATTTTTAAAATCAAAAAACCCTTCTAAGGCACCCCTGAGCACAGCACCATGCAACACCGTCCAAAGGCTCGCGGCTACGAGCATGTTCGCCCGAAGATATTCAGCACTAGTCCTCAAATAATTTTGACCCCAATGACTCGCATCGATTGACAGCACCAAACATACAATTATTGAAAACAAGATACCAAACACCAGTATAAATGAAACTGCGGTTTCAATGAATCTGCGCGTTTCGCCAATCTTTTCGAGTGCGGACAATCTTGCAACATTAATAGTCAAGGCACGACCAAGCCCAAGATCAAGGAGGCCAAACACACCAAAAACGACCCATACAATACTCAGATAACCAAATTTTTCAGTTCCCAATCGATGCAATAGAAACGGAGTCGCCACGAATGCCGCGAGCGCTGGAAGAATAAAACCCAAGAGGTTCCATGAGGTTTGAACGGCTAGAATTTTCCGCATGTGTTCAAATTAACATATGATAAGGACTGTTTGCTGTTGGGATGGCATAATTTTTGACTTAAGACCGAATTGATTTAGTTGAGCAAAATACTGAATTGCTACTTCGCTGAGAACGCTTTATATGAATTTTCTCAAAGGGGGGAATTTAAATGACGCGCGCGTCAGTTTGCATCGCCACATATAATGGGGAAAAGTTTCTTTCAGAACAACTAGATTCCATTATGTTGCAAATCGGCGCACTTGATGAAATCATAGTTGTCGATGATGGTTCCAAAGACCGAACCTTTGACATCCTACGCGGTTATAAAGATCATCGTATAAAGCTCTATGTCAACGAAAAAAACGTGGGAGCTTGTGCAACATTTGAAAAAGCAATAAATTTGGCGCGAGGCAAACACATCATTCTTTCTGATCAGGACGATATTTGGATAGATGGTCGCCTTGAGAAAATGTGTGCGGCTCTTGATGAAAACCCCGGTCTAATATCGTCCAATTTTTGCTGCGTTAACACTGACGGGGAGCCTATTGTTATATCGGCTTTACCATCCCTAAAGGCGGATCAATCTCTAAATCACACTTCGAATATTGTAAGATTATTCTTTGGTAGAATGCAATATTTTGGAAGTGCTATGGCATTTAGCGCGCAACTCAAAGAAATTCTTCTGCCTTTTCCCAAATATGTTGAGGCACACGATCATTGGATCGCAATTGCTGCAAACCTTAGTCAGCTCAATCGTCACTTAGAGGATATCACACTTAAAAGAAGGATCCACAGCAACAATCTCAGTCATGCAAATCGAAAACTTTCAGCAAAACTCTATTCTCGTCTCATTTTCATTCGACAGTCTTATGAATTGCTACGTCGGATCCGTTTCAATAATTGGCATGTAAATGAAAAGTAGCTCATCCCGACAATTATTTGATTATACGGAGTGACCAGAAAAAAATCTATTAGCAAGACGCTGTTTTTCACTGGCGGAACAGATCTATTTAGGAATTCTATTGGGGCAAATAGCTAAAGGATAATTTCAATCGAGTCTCGTTTATAGCTTTTTGTTTAATTACCTAACTAGATGAAGACTTTGGAATAAAAAAAATGAAAGACGAAATCGTACTCATAACCGGAGGCACCGGGTCCTTCGGCAAAACCATGTTGCAAGACCTCTTGCAACACGGTTGCCCGGAAATTCGCATTCTCAGCCGCGATGAAGAAAAGCAGGACATGTTGCGCAATTCCCTGCGTAGCAGCAATGTCCGGTTTTATGTCGGTGATGTCCGCGACCGTGACAGTGTTGACCGCGCAATATCAGGCGCAACCCGGGTGTTTCATGCCGCAGCCCTGAAACAAGTTCCGTCCTGCGAGTTCTTTCCGTTGGAGGCCGTGAAAACCAATATTCTCGGATCAGAAAATGTGATCCGTGCTGCAGTTCATGCCGGTGTCAAAAGCATTGTGTGTCTCTCGACCGACAAGGCGGTTTTGCCGGTCAATGCCATGGGCATGTCGAAAGCCATGATGGAGAAACTCGCAACTGCCCTGGCGCGCTCAATCGGTGCTGCGGCAAAAACCACCGTGTCGATGGTGCGCTACGGCAATGTGATGTATTCGCGCGGTTCCGCCATTCCGCTGTTTGTGAACCAGATCAAGACCGGGCAACCCATTACCATCACCGAACCCAGCATGACACGGTTTCTCATGCCGCTGCGCGACTCTGTGGAACTTGTGCGCTTTGCCTTTACCAATGCCCGGCAAGGCGATCTTTTCATCAAGAAGGCTGCGGCATCCACAATTGCTGATCTGGTAACGGCATTGCTTCAGCTGTTTGACAGGCCAGGTCACCCCGTTGAACACATAGGCTGGCGTCATGCCGAAAAACTGTATGAGACGCTGGCCACATCGCAGGAACTTGCACAAGGCGAAGACCTCACGGATTATTACCGCATCAGCATGGATGAGCGCGATTTGAACTACAAAGCCTATTTCAGCGAGGGCGAGAAGAACACCGTGCGCTTTGAGGATTATCATTCGCACAACACCGAGCGTCTGGATGTGGCAAAACTGAAGACACTGTTGCTGTCGCTGCCCGAAATCCAATCCGAACTGCAAGCGTGGTCGGGCAAGCCTGCATGAAAATCGTCATCACCGGGGCCATGGGATTGTTGGGCTGGCATGCATCAAGCCATCTCCACGCCGCAAATTGTGCCGCAAGGTTCAAGGGTTTGGCAGAGCCGTATGATGTCGCGAGATTGGACCACGCCACTTTTGTTGATCAGCATCAATTGAAGTCAGCACTTCACAATGCCGATGTCGTGCTGCATTTTGCTGGCGTGAACCGCGCACCGGATGATGAAGTGGAGCAGTCCAATCCCGCGATTGCCAGAGCCCTGGTTTTGGCCTGTCAGGCGGCAGACGTGACACCGCACATTGTCTACGCCAACTCCACCCATGCGGCTTCTGATACGCCATATGGTCGCTCGAAACGGATTGCCGGAGAGATTCTAGCAGCTTTCACGCCACGATATACCAACCTGGTATTGCCTCACATTTTTGGCGAGTGCGCAAGGCCAAATTACAACAATGTGACCGCAACTTTGATTGATCAGGTTATCGCTGGCAAAGAACCAACCATTAATCCCGACGGTAAAGTAGCACTGCTCCACGCTGGAATAGCGGCTCAAGCTGCAATCGACGCATTCACTCAAAAACAATACGGTGTAACAACACCCCCGCCCCGCCCCACCGCCGTTCCGGACTTGCTGGCCCAATTACAATCGTTTCACATGGACTACACCGCGAATATTTTTCCGGATTTTCATGACGCGTTCCAGGTCCAGTTGTTCAACAGCTATCGCGCGGCACTCTACCCCTCTGGTTTTCCGCACCTGCTCACACTCAATGAAGATCAACGCGGCACATTGTTTGAGGCCGCCAAGGGTGGCGGCGGCGGCCAGTGTTTTTTGAGCTGGACCAAGCCCGGCGTGACGCGGGGCAATCATTTTCATCTGCACAAGGTCGAGCGGTTTTTGGTTTTGCAAGGCGACGCGATGATCCGTATCCGCCGCGTGTTTGCTGACGACGTATGGGAATATCCGGTGAGCGGTGACCAACCGGCGGCGGTTGACATGCCAACGTTGCACACACATTCCATAGAAAATACGGGTTCAGATCCGCTGCTCACGCTGTTCTGGACAAACGATGTTTTTGATCCGAATGCGCCGGACACTTATTTTGACCCCGTGCTGAAAGCAAAACAATGACCAGACTCAAAGTCATGACCATTCTGGGCACGCGTCCAGAAATCATCAGGCTGTCGCGGGTGATCGCAAGACTTGATCAGTATACGGATCATTGTCTTGTGCACACCGGGCAGAACTATGACCACGAGCTGAATGAGATCTTTTTCAAGGACCTCGGGATAAGAAAGCCTGATCATTTTCTGGGCTCAGGCGGGGGAAGCCTTGGCGAGACAATGGGAAAAATTCTGGCCGGCACCGAGAAGGTGATCGTGCAGGAACGCCCTGATGCCGTGCTGATCCTTGGCGATACGAATTCGGCAATTGCGGCCATCATTGCACGGCGCATGAAGGTTCCTGTCTATCACATGGAAGCCGGCAACCGTTCTTTTGACCGCAATGTGCCCGAGGAAACCAACCGGAAAATTGTGGATCACATATCCGATTTCAATTTGGTCTATACCGAACATGCCAGGCGACACCTTTTGTCCGAAGGTATCCAGCACAGGCGGATTTATCTGACAGGTTCGCCCATGCGCGAAGTGCTGGAGCATTACCGCAAACAGATTTTGGCCTCGGACATTCTGGACCGACTGAAGCTCAAGGCCCGACACTATTTCATCGTGTCCTTGCACCGCGAGGAAAACGTGGACAGCAGCGAACGGCTGGGCGCGTTACTCGACGTTCTCAACGCGCTGGCTGAAAAGCATGGCATGCCAATCATCGTCTCAACCCATCCCCGCACCCGCAAGCGCATTGATGCATTGGCGGCTGAAAATCTGAATCCACTGGTCAATTTCAGCGCACCGTTTGGATTTCATGATTACAATAAATTGCAGATGCAGGCATTCTGCGCAATTTCGGACAGCGGCACCATTGCCGAGGAATCGTCCATTCTCGATTTTCCCGCCATCACACCGCGTGACGCGTTTGAAAGGCCTGAAGCGCTGGATGTCGGTTGCATCATGTTGACGGGGCTTGATCGCGATACAATTTTGAACGGCGTCGAGGCGGTCACATTGATGTCAGCCGAAAACGTGAAAATGGGTCTCGCGAAACCTGTGCCCGCAGATTATTGCATTGCCAACACATCCGAGCGTGTTGTGAACCTGATACTGGGTACGGCCAAGCTTTCAAATGGTTGGGACGGCATTCGCACCAATGATCTGACATGAGTGTTGATTTGAATCCCAATCGGGGAAGATTGATTTTTCTGAGCCAACTCTACGATCCGGAGCCCACCTTTAAAGGGGCAAAGTTTATCGAAGCATTGCAAAAATCAGGTTTTGACATCGAAGTTGTGACCGGTTTTCCAAATTACCCCGGTGGCCAGGTCTATGATGGCTATAAAATCAAACCGATCGCGTGCGAAGTTTTGAATAATACCAGGGTCACGCGTCTCGCCATCTATCCCTCGCATGACCGCAATGCTTTGAAACGCATGTTGTGTTACTTTAGTTTCTTTATTTCATCATTTCTATATCTCACGTTTCGCGCGAAAAAAGCCGACTTGATTTATGTGTCGTATCCATCGCTCACTGCGGGACTTGCGGCAGTCGGTGCCAAACTGTTTCGGCGCACCCCCATATTGCTGGATGTCCAGGACATGTGGCCGGACTCATTGGGGGCAACGGGCATGGTCAACAGTGGGTACTTTTTAAAATTCGTGGGGTGGCTCTGTAGATTCCTATATCGTCAGGTTGATCATATTGTTGTCCAATCTGAAGGATTTAGAAAGCTGCTCATTGAGCGCGGAGTGCCAGCTGAAAAGCTGTCTGTCATTTTGAATTGGGCTGACGAAAGCCTAATTGAACCTTCCGCGATTTTGACCAAAGGGTTCGACCGGAAAGATCACTTCCGCATCCTGTTCGCTGGCAACTTGGGAACAGCGCAAGGTTTGGACACCATAATTGATGCCGCCAAAATCGTCTCTGGTTCTCATGACAAAGTTGTGTTCTATTTTCTGGGATCCGGTCTCGCGTTGGAAGGCTTGAAAGCAAAAGCGAATAGTCTTCAATTGCAAAATGTTCGCTTCTTGCCGCGGGTGCCATTTGACGAGGCGCGAAACTATCTTGCTGCAGCAGATTGTTTGCTGGTTCATCTCAATTCTGCACCGTTGTTCAAGATCACGATCCCTTCCAAAACCCAAGCTTACATGTATGCGGGCAAACCCATTGTTATGGCAGTTGAAGGCGATGCGGCCGAACTGGTGCTCAAGGCCGGTGCAGGGTTGACCTGCCTGCCCGGAAACCCAGTGAATCTGGCAGAAACGATTGTTAAATTGATTGAACTTGGTCCAAAGCAACGCTTGGCGATGGGAAAGGCAGGACGAGAATATTATGATCGCGAACTATCAATGGAAAATCATGTTCGCTTTCTTTTGGACGTCATTGCGACTAGGTTTGGGCCTGGAAGTTAGAAATGTGCCGAACATTGGACCCAAAATAACATGACAAAGCGATTGATGGATATTTTCGTTTCACTTGTCGGACTCGTCGCCCTATCGCCACTGCTGTTTCTTGTGGCACTTCTTGTGCGATTTAATCTTGGTGCGCCCGTGCTATTCAGGCAGTCACGTCCTGGCTTTGGCGGCAAACCGTTTGAGATACTGAAATTCAGAACGATGCGGGAATCGCGCGACAGACATGGCGTTGCATTGTCAGACGCCCTTCGCTTGACGCGCTTTGGTAAATTTCTTCGGGCCTCCAGTCTGGATGAGTTGCCTGCACTTTGGAATGTCCTGAAAGGCGAATTAAGCCTTGTTGGCCCGCGCCCGCTTTTGATGGAGTATTTGCCGCTCTACTCCGCCGAACAAGCCAGACGTCATGAAGTCAGACCGGGAATCACGGGTTGGGCACAAGTCAACGGTCGCAATGCATTGAGCTGGGAGGAAAAATTTAAGTTTGACGTTTGGTATGTTGATCATCGCTCGTTTTGGCTTGACCTTCGTATTCTAACTATGACCGTATTTAAGGTCTTGATACCTCAGGGCATAAACAATGCAGGGTATGCCACTATGCCATTATTTCAGGGTACAAAAGACAGTTCCATGGAGGCCAAATGCAAAAACTAGCAATTTATGGTTCAGATGGCTTTGCGCGCGAAGTATTGCCAATGGTGCGAACAGGATCAGACTACGGCTCGGATGTCGTTTTTGTCGATGATGTTGAATCCAAATGGGGTCAATCTCAAAATGGCTCGCTCATCTTGGGATTTGATGAAGCTGTCCATCAAGGTCGCCACTTCTGCATTGCCATTGCCAATTGCGAAGTTAGGCGACGCATCGCCGCTAAAATAACGGAAGCAGGCGCTGCTTTTTTTTCAGCAACTGCGGGCAGCGTGATATTGTATGACGACATAGAAATCGGTGACGGTGGTATACTTTGTGCAAACAGTATTCTTACCTCCAATATTCGAATTGGAAAGCATTTTCATGCTAACATCTACTCGTACGTAGCCCATGATTGTGTAGTCGGAGATTATGTTACATTTGCACCGCGCGTAAGCTGCAACGGCCGGGTGGTGATTGAAGATGATGTTTATGTGGGTACAAGTGCAATTCTTCGTCAAGGCTCACATGCCAAACCGTTGACCATCGGCAAGGGTGCCATAATTGGAATGGGCGCTGTAGTTACCAAGGATGTTGCTGCAGGCACTACGGTTATCGGAAACCCTGCTCGTCCTATGGAAAGTAAGGCCTGAAAGTGTTGAACTCTGGATTTTCAGTCTGGCCGAGCTTTACTCCTGAGGAATCTGATGCAGTGTCACGCATGTTGCTGTCCAACCGCGTCAACTATTGGACCGGTCAGGAATGCAGGGATTTCGAAACTGAATTCGCCAAACACACGCAAGTGCCACATGCGATTTCACTGGCAAATGGCACAGTGGCACTTGATCTGTGCTGGAAGACCTTGGGTGTTGGACCGGGCGATGAGGTGATTGTCACACCACGCACTTTCGTGGCATCGGTGTCTTCCATCATCAACGCGGGCGCCACACCGGTTTTTGCTGATGTTGATGCTGACAGCCAAAACATTACCCCTGAAACGGCGCAGCGTGTACTCAGCCCGCGCACCAAAGCCATATGTTGTGTTCATCTTGCGGGTTGGCCGTGTGATATGGTTGGATTTCAAGCCTTGGCAAAAGCGCACAATCTGCTGCTCGTGGAAGACTGCGCACAGGCCCATGGTGCGGAGATTGGAGGCGTACCGGTAGGTGGCTGGTCTGACATGGCGGCCTGGTCTTTTTGCCAGGATAAAATCATGACCACCGGCGGCGAAGGCGGCATGGTCACCACCAAATCGCGTGACTTTTGGAAAAGCGCATGGTCATTCAAAGACCATGGAAAGTCATGGGATGCAATTTATGAGCGTCCACCGACGCCGGGCTTTCGGTGGCTGCATGAAACATTTGGCACCAATTGGCGCATGATCGAATTTCAGGCTGTGATTGGGAGAATCCAGCTTAAACGTTTGGCAGAATGGACCGCACGTCGAACAGCAAATGCAAAAATTCTGCAGTCTGCGGCGGTGACGAAATCAATTTTTCGGGTGCCAGAAATTCCGGCTGGCAAGACGCATGCCTTCTATAAGTATTATATTTTTGTGAGGCCAGAAGCCCTGAAGCAAGATTGGTCTCGTGATCGTATCATCCACGAAATCAACCAACGCGGCATCCCGTGTTATCAAGGCACATGCCCCGAAGTCTATCTTGAGAAGTCATTTGACGGTTCGCCGGGCAGACCCCAAATTCGCCTTCCCATGGCACGCGAACTGGGCGAGACGAGCTTGATGTTTCTGGTTCACCCCACTCTCACCGATGACGAAATGTGCCGTACAGCTGATGCAATCCGTGATGTAGCGGTGTTGGCAGCCAGATAGCTGCAGTCGGTATGGCGCATGAACCGAAATCACTTCGCAAGGTTCCAGATTTTTTGCGATTGAACGTCGAACTGCCCTCTAAAATAGAGGTATTGTTAATACTTAATGAGATATGAAAATCATTACTACTTTTTACTTACTTGAACATGTAATCTTTCATTCGGCCATTGAATTGCCGCTTGACACGTTAATTTTAATCGCATATCCGGTCCAAGATTCTAATAAATGAGACCGAGGGGACTTTCATGAAAAACGTTATAGCTACAGTAGCATGTGTTACGTATATGATTGCGTGTGTTGCACCTGCATTGGCCGCGGCGCCGATCGCGGAAGCTTCGGGCTTGCAAGGCAAGGTCCTTGTCAATCACGGCAAAGGCTTCGTGCCTGCTCAAGGTAGCGTGCTTTTGAACGCTGGCGACAAGCTTATGGTTGGCGCAAATTCATCTGCCAATATTAACTATTTGACTGAAAAATGCCTGGTGTCAGCGAATGCTTCGTCGGTCGTTACGGTGACTGCGTCTGCACCTTGCAAATCCGGTCTGGCCGTAGGCTCGGTTGATAACGTGTTTGCTGTTCCGGTTGCTGTAACCGGTCCGGGATTCCCGATTTTACCTGTTGTGCTCATCGGTGGCGCTGTGGTGGTGGGTGGTGGCATTCTTATCGTCACCAAAGCAAAGAAAAAATGCAACGGCGTCAGTGCTTGCTGATTAGCTAGTCGTTCAGAGTATGGGTCGCCCGCTTTTGATATTGCGGGCGGCTTTTTATTTGGATGGTGGGGATAATGTTATTGGCCGTTGAGCGCTGCTGGATTTTTGCCCTGGTTTTTGTCTTGGCAATCATTCTGGTGTGTGGCGGCATATCCGTACCAAGTCCAACTGCCCTTGCGATGTTGGTAGCAATAGCTGTACCTTTGATTGCGTTGAGCGCGTTTCGCATTCTCAACACAGACATCACCCGTCTGACAAAAATGGCGTTCGCCATAATTTTCATTGCCGTGGCTTTGCTTTTTGTTCAACTGATACCTTTGCCTCCCTCTATTTGGACGGCCTTGCCCGGACGCGAATTTGTGACCCGGTCTTTCAGCGCGGCAGGCATTCCGCTGGGTTGGTTGCCACTGTCACTGGACGCTGAGACAACAAAAGAAAACCTGATTTTTATTGCGCCAGCCTTGGCGCTTTTTTTAGCGACACTCACAGTCAAGCCGCAACAACGTGTCTACCTGGTTTTGACACTGCTGGGCGTCGGTTTGGTCAGCATCATTCTTGGACTGGCCCAAAAGTTTCAGGGTCCAACCAGTTCCCTTTACATCTATGATTTCGGTTTTAACGGAAGTGCGACAGGCTTCTTCGTCAATCGCAATTTCTTTGCGGCATTGCTCTATTGCACAATTCCTTTTGTAATTGCCTTGGCTCTGAGCGGGATCCGCAGTGGCAAGACCCACAAGATCGTTGGTCCTGTTTTTGCATTCATCTTCATCGCCATCATGATCGTGGGGCTCGGGGCATCAGAGTCCCGCATGGGCATAATTCTCGCCTTTGCTGCCATTTTTCTTTCGATACCCTTGATCTGGACAAAACAAGGCCAAAACGCTGGTTCACGCGGGCTCATCATCATGATGTTTGTTGCAATTTTCCTGATTGCGCAATTTGGATTGGTGGCGATATTGCGGCTTGCAGCGACAGACAGTGTTTCTGAATATCGCACCACGATTTATGCAGTGAGTTATTCCACCCTGCTCAGTGTCTTTCCCGCAGGTGCAGGCTTTGGCAGCTTCGTGCCGCTCTACGCCATGCATGAAACGCCCGCCGTTGTCACCACGGCTTATGTCAATCACGCGCACAATGACTGGCTGGAGCTTGTGCTTGAAGGCGGATTGCCAATGGCGCTCCTGTTGGTAGCCTATCTTGCCTGGTATGCCACTGCCACCTGGTCGATATGGAGCAAGGGTCGTGATCTTCCGGAAGACCTGTGGGTCAAGGCCGCATCAATTTCAATTGCCTTGCTCCTGATTCATTCGTTTTTTGACTATCCGCTGCGCACCCCCGCCTTGATGGGTCTGTTTGCTGTGTTGAACGGCTTTTTGGCATGCGGGCCGCAGCCGGTCATCATGAGGATACAGAAACGAAAATCACCGACAATGGCTCGGGTAGAGCCGCAGCGCCCGGCCCCGTCCGGTGAATTCAGATCCAGTTTCAAAAACAAGAAACCAACGCAGAAAATCGACAGTTGATCGATGGTCCTGCCGCACAAAACGCACATTAATCTGAGACTGAGACTCGTTGCAACCCGATTGAGCCATCACTGAACCATGATAGATCTACATAGTCATATTTTGCCAGGTGTTGATGATGGCGCGCATGATCTTGCGGCATCGCTCGACATGGCGCGTATGGCCGTGGCTGACGGCATCCAGGTGATGGCTTGCACGCCGCATTTCATGCCGGGCATGTATGACAACGAGTCAAACGATATCCGCCAACGCGTCGCCAGTCTGCAAAACAGTTTGCGCGACGCCAACATTGACTTGTCACTGGTCGTTGGCTGTGACGCTCATATCAGGCCCGATTTTCTCAGCTGCCTGCGCGATGGAAAAATTCTGCGGCTGAATGACAGCCGCTATGTGCTGTTTGAGCCCCCGCACAACATCGTTCCGCAACGCCTTGAAGAATTGCTGTTCAACATCACAATGGCAGGCTTTGTGCCTGTGCTCACGCATCCTGAACGTCTGAAATGGATCGAGCAGCAATTTCCCCTGATCGAGTCCCTGGTCAGGGCCGGGGTTTGGATGCAGATCACAACTGGGTCACTGACGGGGAATTTTGGGTCACGCCCGAAATATTGGGCAAACCGGATGCTGGCAAGCGGCATGGTGCGCATTCTGGCCAGTGATGCCCATAACATCACGTCACGCCCGCCCATCATGTCTGAAGCCTTTTCTCTAGCCCAAGCCGAACTTGGCTTGGACGAAGCCCGCAATCTTGTGCTAGTCAGGCCGGCAGATATTCTCGACAATGAATCAGCGGAGAATTCTCCGCCGGTTCTTTTTACAGGGGAAACACACGTGTCGCCTCCCGGTCGGTGGCGACGTCTGTTTGCAGGGGTGGGTCGATGAAGCAGAGTGGATTGAAAATGATGGTACAGTCGGCCAAAGTGGGCGCTGCTGTTTTTTGCCTGTGTCTGCTCTCGGCCTGTTCCGGCAACGGCGGCTTTAATCCTGAAGCCGATGGTGCGTCGCCCGGCCAATTCACCCAGGTGGGGGCTGCAAAAGCCACCCCGCCACAGTCATTGGGAAGCAAAAGCACCGTTGACCAGATATTTGCCTCGGGCTCTGCCGCTCCAACTGCCGGTGACGATTACAAGATTGCGGCACTGGATGTGGTTGAGATCACGGTATTGGGGGTGCCGGACCTTTCTCGCACCTACCAGGTTGCTTCAACTGGCACCATCACCATGCCGTTGATCAAGACTGTACAGGCCGGAGGCAAGAACACGTCAGAGCTTGAGGCTGACATTTCACGAAAGCTTGGTGCTACCTATCTGCAATCTCCCCAGGTTTCGGTTTTCGTCAAAGAGTTCAAGAGCCAGCGCATCACCATAAGCGGCGAAGTCAACAAGCCTGGCATTTATCCCATTACCGGCAAAACCACCTTGTTGCAGTCGCTTTCGTTGGGCGAAGGCCTGACCCTGGTTGCGGATACATCTGCTGTTCTGGTTTTCCGGACTGTGGACGGCAAGCGCTTGGCTGCGCGCTTTGACCTGAAAAAGATTCAAGGCGGTAAGGTCAGCGATCCGGCCTTGCTGGCGGGCGATATCGTGGTGGTTGATACGTCTGCTGCCCGGTCAGTGATGCGCGATGCCAAGGATTTCCTGTCACTCACCAGTCTTTTTAGACCTTTTTAATGGATGGTCGGGAATGATGGATCACTTGACCAACTACAACCAGGATCCAGGCCGCAATGCCGGATCACTTGTGCCCAGCGATAACCGGCAATCACCACAATCCTATCAGAATGACGCCCAGCGCTATCCGAATTTTCCCATTGAAGGTGAATATGCGGGTGCCAAAGGCTTTGATTTTTACAAATACCTGCGAATTGTCACAAAGTACCGCTGGCTCATCATCAGCACCACAGTCACTGCCCTGGTCTTGGCTACAATCCTGACCTTTCTCACCACACCGATCTATCGGGCCACAGCCAGCATTCAGATTGACCGCGAAGCTGTAAAGGTTGTTGGCAATGACGGACTGCAGCCCCAGGAACAAAATACGGGACTGGAATTTTACCAGACGCAATATGAACTCCTGAATGCGCGCTCACTTGCAGAACGGGTCATCTCAACCCTTGGACTTCTTGAAGACCCGAATTTTACAAGTGACGGTCAAAAGTCCTTGATCGGCATTGTGAAAAACTTCATTTTCGGGAGTTCAGAATCCGGCGATCAGGACAAGACATTGGACACCAAGGCGCGCAAGGTAGCCGACCGGCTGCAGGCAAGCTTGACCATTGCGCCAGTGCGGGGATCGCGTGTTGTCAAAATCAGCATTGACAATACCAATGCAGCAACCGCCCAGCGCGTCGTCAACGGTTTTGCTGAAGTCTTCATCGCCGATAATCTGGATCGCCGTTATGATTCATCATCCTATGCCCGCAAGTTTTTGGAAGAGCGGATCCAGCAGCTCAAGATCAAGCTTGAGGATACTGAAAAACAGGTTGTGGAATATGCCGAGAAGCAGGGCATCATCAACCTTGACAACAAAAAGAGTCTGGCAAGCACTGATCTTGAAGCCATCAACGCAAAACTGACCGAGGCGCACAACAGTCGTGTAAAACTCGAAGTGCTGTGGAACCAGGCCAAGCAGACGCAAGGATTTGGACTCCAGCAAATTCTGGACAGCAAGGCGATCCAGGAAAACCGCAAGCTGCGCACCCAGCTTGCGGCCGAATATCAACAGAAGCTTGGACTTTACAAGCCCGCATATCCTCTGATGATCCAGCTGCGCAATCAAATCAAGGAACTGGACCGCGACGCCCAGACAGAAGTGGCCGCCATCAAAAGCTCGATTGAGGCACAATACATTGGCGCCAAAAATGAAGAGGAAGACCTTGCTGCGCAGCTCGAAGAAAGCAAAGCTGAAGTTGTCGACCAGCGTAGCAGGAGCATTCAATACAACATCCTGCAGCGCGAAGTCGACACCAACCGCAGCCTCTATGACGGTCTTCTGCAGCGCTATAAGGAAATTGGTGTGTCGGGTGCTGTGGGTACGAATAATATTTCCATCGTCGACAAGGCAGCCTTGCCCATTGTTCCGCGTTCACCAAGACTGAGCCTGAATCTCGCTCTGGCCTTGGTGGCGGGATTGCTGGCTGGTATCCTGGCCGCACTTGGTCTCGATTATCTGGATGATTCCTTCAAGGCCCCGGAAGATGTTGAGCGCGAAGTGGGCCTCACCGTGATCGGTGTGGTTCCAAAGCCCGCAAAAAACCAGGAAATTGAAACCGAAATGAACGATCCACGCTCTGCCATGGCAGAAGCCATACGATCGCTCCGTACAGGCCTGCAGTTTGCAACGTCAGACGGCCTTCCAAGGACTTTGCTGGTGACCAGCAGCAAACCGTCCGAAGGCAAAACCACAACGACAATTGGTTTGGCCAAATCCCTGGCAAGCATCGGTCTGAATGTGCTGTTGATAGATGCCGACTTGCGCAATGCCTCAGTTCACAAACGCTTGTATTGCAGCAATGAGCTTGGTCTCAGCAACTATCTCACAGGTGCCAAATCCCCCGATGAGGTTGTGCAGGGCAGCGCGGTCCAGGGACTGGAAATCATGTCGTCGGGCCCCTTGCCACCCAATCCTGCCGAACTTCTTTCAGGTCCGAAGTTCATGACATTGCTGGCACTTGCAGCGGAATCCTTTGATATTGTCCTCATTGATGGTCCGCCTGTCATGGGTTTGGCCGATGCACCATTGCTGGCCAGCATGACCCAGGCAACCCTGATGGTGGTTGCCGCGAATGAGACCCGGCGCAGCGTGTTCAAAGTGGCCCTGCGCCGGCTGCAGGGTGCCCGGGCCAATGTCATTGGCGCCTTGTTGAGCAAGTTTGATTCAAGCCAGACCGGCTATGGTTACGGCTACGGCTACGGTGAATATGAATATCACAGCTATGGCCTCAAAGAATTACCTTCGGCAAAGCGATAGCCATGCAGGCCATCGACGCGGCACTCAGTATCTACCGGAGACCTGTTCTGGTTCGCACCGAACGCAGGAAGGTACTTCCCGACAACATATTGCCGCTCATCCGTATCGCGGGAGGCGGTGATGTCGCACCTGAATTTATCACTGCTCAGCGTGCGAAATCTGCAGCAGAAGCAAGAGACGCCAGCGTGTTTTACATACAACAGGTGTTGTTGGCGCCAAAATCCGATGAATATCGGCAACTTGGCCTGACTGTAGAGGCCACACCACAACAAATCAATGAGCACAAGCGCCATATGCTGAAATGGCTGCATCCTGATCGCAATCCCAATAAATGGGAAACGGCCCTGTTTCACAGGGTTGCTACTGCTGCCGAAAAACTGGAAAATCACACTGTGGCGGCGGCCACACCTGCCGACCGGAACCTCAATACCGGTTCTTTTTCTTCCATTCGGTCAAAACCCCACATGAAACTGTCACGCAATCACGCGCAGATCAGAACACAGAAAAAACACGTCCGGCGTTGGTTGAGAACATCAATAACGATTGGTTTTGCTTTTTTTATTGTGCTGCTTGTTGCGTGGAGGATCTATGTTGGGCGTTGGTTCGAATGGCATGAAGCGCAAATGTTCCTGAACCTGTCGTCCTCCTTGGGCGGATGGCTTCAAACGTTACTATGATGCTGAAAAAACCGAAAAAACGCAGTGTAGAGAGCCCTTGAATTGTCCACCGAAACTGAAAAACAGGGTTCTCCCCGCATGATGTCGATCTTTGTCAGGACCATGCTGACGCTGTCTTGCTTGGGATACGTCGCTGCAATCCTGATATTCATGTGGTCAAAGGATTATGCACCAGACCAAAGCCAGCCGCTCCCTGGAAATTTGTCAGGTGAGCA
Organism: Hyphomicrobiales bacterium; assembly: GCA_043754325.1. Lineage (GTDB taxonomy): Bacteria > Pseudomonadota > Alphaproteobacteria > Rhizobiales > Aestuariivirgaceae > Aestuariivirga. Next base: position 939 of record JAYUVC010000207.1, on the reverse strand, counting down.
AGCCGTGGTAAAATTGAAAGCGTTGCCACAAGATCAATTGATCATCTTGCAGGATCAGCAAAAAAAGCGATTGGCTAATAATCCTACCGATCTCGATGCAATCAAGAATCTCGCAGCCTTGGCAGACTTGCGCGGTGACAAGACTCAATTCACGGACCTGTCTTTGATCGCGGCCACACGGTCTTTGCGTGATTTCCCGTCACAAGCTGCGGCTCTCCAGGTTCTGTTGATGCAGAAAAACTATGCAAAGGCGCTCTACCACATTGACGGCCTTTTGCGTTCGGACCCCGAACGCCGAGATCAAATGTTGACCCTGCTGAATTCCTTTGCCGACAATCCGGATTCACTTGCACCCCTGGTTGATCTTCTCAAAACCTCACCGCCATGGCGCGGCAGTTTTATTGCCTATCTCGAACAAAACACAAAACAGACAGAAACCAGCTATGCATTGCTGTCTTCATTGCGGTCACAGGGGTCAGAAATTTCACTTGACGAATTGCGGCCCCTGCTCGCGCGGCTGATATCCGAAAAGGCTTACGACCGTGCCAATTTTATCTGGCTCGACTTTCTTTCCGATGTCGAACTGCGGAAAACCGCATTGATCCATGATGGCGGATTTGATCTTGATATCGGCAACCGCTTTTTTGACTGGACCTACCAACCGCTCGCAAATGTCGATTTGCGCCTGGTTCCCAAATCTGCCGGAAGCGTTGACCGCGTTTTGCGGGTCAGTTTTTCGAATGGCAAGATTCCGTTCAACAATTTCTACCAGATTTTGAGACTTCAGCCGGGGGATTATGTTTTCCAGGGTGAAGCGAAATCCGACAAGCTTGAAACCAGTTCAGGATTGGTATGGCGTTTTCATTGCATTTCACAGGAACCTGCACTGATAGCCGCAACTGCACCACTGATCGAGGCCGCCGCGTGGAAAAATTTTGG
>JAYUVC010000206.1:0-3239 GCA_043754325.1 Hyphomicrobiales bacterium | reverse complement strand
TTGAAATGAAGCTGTGCGCGCCGGTGAGCATTCGTGTCAACCCCAATGTAGACCCGAAAACCCATCCTTATATTTCCACCGGCCTGAAGGGCAACAAATTCGGTGTCGCCCATGAAGATGCGCTGCGCCTTTACCAGCTCGCCGTTGCGCTTGGAGGGCTGAAGGTGATCGGCATCGATTGCCATATCGGCTCGCAAATTACCGACATCACGCCCTATCTTGACGCCATGGACCGGGTGCTTGACCTGGTCGCTACGATCGAAGCCGCGGGTATTGTTTTAGAGCACATCGATTTTGGAGGCGGGCTAGGCATTCAGTACTCTGACGACGAAGACAAGCCGCCTGAGGCTGACGTGCTGTGGCAACAACTGCTAAGAAAACTGGACGCACGCGGCTATGGAAACAAAAAACTGATGGTCGAACCCGGCCGTTCGCTGGTCGGCAATGCGGGCATCTGCGTCACTGAAGTGCTGTACCTCAAACCGGGATGAAGATCAGGACTATGCCTCGTCCCTGTCCCGCGAAGTCAGCCTGACCGAACATTTGACGGGCCAGCTCAATCTGAATTTCGCGAGGCAAAGCGATCTGCTCATCGGCCAGCACATCATCGGCATGGTCAATGAAACCGGCTACGTGACGGGCGATCCGCTGGGCTTGGCAGACACGCTTGGCGCAACGACAGAACAGGTGCAAACCGTCTACACCGTGATGCGCACGTTTGATCCACCCGGTGTTTTTGCCCGCGATCTGGCCGACTGCCTGAAATTGCAACTCCGCGAACTGAACCACCTCGATCCCGCCATGGAAGCGCTGGTCGATCATCTGCCACTGGTGGCACGGCGCGACTTTGTGGCGCTTCGCGGCATCTGCAAGGTCAGCCAGGAAGACCTGAATGACATGCTGGTGGAACTCCGCGCCCTGAACCCGAAGCCCGGTCACGCCTTCGGGTCTGATCCTGTGTCGCCTGTGGTGCCTGATGTTTTCGTGCGTGCCGCACCTGATGGCACGTGGATGGTGGAGCTTAACAGCGAAACCCTGCCAAGGGTACTGGTCAACAATCAGTACATGGCCAACGTCACCCGCAATACGGCGCGTGAAGCAGACAAACTGTTTCTGGCGGGCTGTCACGCGCAAGCGGCGTGGCTGGTCAAAAGCCTCGATCAACGGGCCAGGACTGTGCTGAAAGTCTCCCGCGAAATTGTTTCGCAACAGGACGCCTTTTTGGTGAATGGCATCACCCACCTGAAACCCATCACACTGAAAGTGGTGGCCGACGCCATCAGCATGCATGAATCAACGGTAAGCCGTGTCACCTCCAACAAATATATTGCAACACCGCGCGGCACATTTGAGCTGAAATATTTCTTCACCAACGCCATTGCCAACAATGATGGCACGGGGGACGGGCATTCAGCTGAATCAATCCGCCATCGCATCAAGGACATGATTGCCGGGGAAACCGCTGACCACATTTTGTCGGATGACGACATTGTGGACAACCTGAAACGCGAAAATGTGGATATCGCCCGGCGGACGGTTGCCAAATACCGGGAATCCCTCAATATTTTGTCCTCCGTTCAGCGCCGCCGCGAGGCCCGTCTGAAGGGTTGACTTGCACTGCCTGTAAGCCTAATGAGCGCCCCGATTTGGAACGAAAACGTCGGTTGTCATTTCGAAACCGCCACCACAACAACTCTTGACCTTCGGCTCGAATGCTCCCACATCGGGTGACATTGCTTGGGTGGGTTTTGAGTCTGGCATCGCGGGGGACACGGGATGCATGAAAGAAAACAGCGGGTCGGTTTGGCATGAAAAATGCTGGATCGATTTCAGCCGAACACGGATAGAAGACGCAATGACACTGCACGATATCATTGATGCCCGCGCCATCCTGCCCAATCTCAAGGTTCAGAATAAAAAACAACTTTTACAGGAATTGGCCCAAGCGCTGTCATCACTCGTGGCCATCGACAGCCGCGTCATTTTTGACAAACTGTTGCAGCGTGAAAAACTGGGATCAACCGGACTGGGGCAGGGCATTGCCATTCCGCACGGCCGCCTGCCTTCAATCACACGGGTCTATGGGGTGTTTGCAAGGTTGCAAAACCCGGTTGCATTTGAAAGTGTGGATGGTGAACCAGTGGATTTGGTTTTCGCCCTGATTTCACCCGAACATGCAGGTGCCGATCATCTCACAGCCTTGGCCCGCGTGTCCCGCGTGTTCCGCGATCCAGCCACACTGAAGAAACTGCGCGGCACCGAGAATATCGACGGTCTCTACGCGATTTTGACACAGCCGGCGCTGTCAACAGCAACGGCTGCGTAAAATCGGGGACAGTTTACTTTCTGTACGAACCTCACCTATTTGGCAATAACGAGCAGAAAGTAAACTGTCCCCGATCTACTGTCAGTCAATGCACGCTCGCAGGCGTCAACTCATGTTCGAACGCCGAACCCAGCGCTGCTTCACGCGTACCGGAAATCGAAACAGGTGTTCCATCTGCGTTATAGAGGCAAAACAGCTTGGCTTGTGCTGGAATGATCGTGGCTTCACCCAGCATGGCTTTGGCGTCCTTGGGCTGGATCTCGCGCACATAGCCCAAAACTCCCCCGCCCAGACGGGCCAGTTGTTCCGTTGTCAATTCCGTCGAAAACTTTTCCATTTATGGCTCCTCAAAACAGAATACGCACCGCGTGGCTGTCAGATGCACCACGTTTCAGCAAATTCGTCAATAATTCGTTGCTGCAGTGTCATATGTGAACGCCTGAATTGTTCTTCAACCCCGCTTGCAAAACCTCCCGATTTGTCGTCATCTAGACGCAAGGCTTGATCAGCCGTCAAAAACAGGGAGTATATCATGATCCGCAAATTACTGGGTGCCACGGCACTTCTGGGCCTCATGGCCGTTTCGGCGTTTGCAGCTGACAACAAGCCTGCCATTGTCTTCGACATTGGCGGCAAGTTTGACAAGTCCTTCAATGAATCCATGTTCAATGGTTCGGAAAAGTTCAAAACTGAAACCGGCACAGCCTATGGCGAATTTGAAATCGCCAATGAAGCCCAGCGCGAACAGGCGATTCGCAACTTCGCCGACCAAGGCTATTCCCCCATCATCGCCGCAGGCTTTGCCCAAGCTGCTGCCGTTGAAAAAGTGGCCAAGGAATATCCAGACCTCAAGTTCGCCATTGTCGACATGGTGGTGGATTTGCCAAACGTGCAATCCATCGTGTTCAAGGAA
>JAYUVC010000205.1:0-7641 GCA_043754325.1 Hyphomicrobiales bacterium | reverse complement strand
CGGAGGGGGCGGTGGCGGTTGATGCGTTGATCCGGATGCGCTAATGTCACCTAAAGCGGTTCTTGATGAGTTGGAATCACGAACGAAAGTCCCGTCATTACCGCGAACGCGGGAATGTCGGGAATTTGGGATGCAATTCAAACAAAACCGGAAACGCTCTAAGGTTTCAAATCGAGGAAAGACAATGAAGCGTACATTTTACGTTAAAGCCCTCTGGGATAGCGAGGCGCGTGTCTGGTACTCTGAGACAGATGTTGAAGGCTTGTTCATCGAAACAGCAACGCTCGAAGAGTTTGAAGAAATCATGCCTGAACTTGCACGCGACATGATATTTGCAAATCACACATCGGCACCAGAACTTGAATCCAAGTCGCCGGAAGACTTGTTCGCAACTGTCACGTGGATCCCACCCACACAACTTCCTAACGCAGCCTGACATGCCTGACGGCTACTACAAGGACTTGGTGAAGGAACTTGCACGAATTGGTTTCGTTTATGAACGACCTGCCAAAGGATCGCATGAACAATGGGGAAATGCAGATTCCAGAATTTCTGTCACTGTTCCTAGGAATATCTACAGCCGCCACACTGCAAATGGTATTTTGAAAAAAGCCCGCAGTATGAAAAAATTTTAAAAGCATGACCCGCCTGCTCCGCAACGCCACCATTGTCGCTGCAATCCTTGCTGCCGTCTCTTATTCATGGCTCACTCTTACAACTGTCTCTGCCAAAGATTTGCCGCTCCTAAAAAACGGCGACATTGTTTTCCAAACTTCACGCAGCTCACAAAGTTCAGCAATTCTCTTGGCGTCGATGAGTGCTTACAGCCATATGGGCATTGTCGAAATTCACAGTGATGGAACGCCGTTCGTTGTAGAAGCTGTTGGTCCGGTAAAATCTACACCTCTGAACGACTGGATCAAGCGTGGCCTTGGCGGCAGGCTGGCTATCAAGCGCTTGGGCACACTCTCGTCAAATCAAGCCCAATCCGTTTTGCAAGCGGCGCATCACTATGACGGGCTGCCCTATGATCTTTTTTTCATGTCAACCACAAACGAAATCTATTGCAGTGAACTGATAAGTCTCGCTTTCAAAAACGCTGCTGACATCACACTCGGAAAGACCCAAAAGGCCAAAGAACTATACCTCGACAATTTCGCGGCAAAGCGTTTGATTGCCAAGCGTTGGCAAAAACATCCGCTTTGCCAGTCTACAGGGACAGCAACCTTTGAAGCCTGCTACGCCCAAATCCTGGAACAAGAGCTGGTTACGCCTCACTCAATTTTCAATGACCCAAAACTTGAACTCATATTTTCAAACTACAGGCCTCTCCCATGAGCACTCCCATCCACACCACCCGCATCGGCACCGTCCTCGAAGTCACCATTGACCGACCCAAAGCCAACGCCATTGATGCCGCCACCTCCCGCATCATGGGAGACATTTTCGCCTCTTTCCGTGATGACCCTGAACTAAAGGTCGCCATCCTCACGTCAACTGGCGATAGATTCTTCTGCCCCGGCTGGGATTTAAAAGCGGCGGCGGGTGGGGAGGCTCCGGATTCGGATTATGGCGTCGGCGGCTTTGGCGGGTTGCAGGAATTGAAGGGACTCAACAAGCCTGTGATTTGCGCCGTCAATGGTCTGGCCTTCGGTGGCGGTTTTGAGATCATGATTGCGTGCGACATCATCATTGCCGCTGAACACGCAACCTTCGCCCTGCCCGAAATCAACTCCGGCACCGTGGCCGATGCAGCGACGATCAAGCTGCCGCGCACCATTCCGCACCACGTCGCCATGGAAATGTTGTTCACAGGCCGCCGCATCGACACGACGGAAGCCAAGCACTGGGGTATCATCAACGAGATCGTAGTGGCAGCCGATCTGATGACCCGCGCCCGTGCACTTGCTGCACAACTCGCCGACGGGCCGCCGCTGGTTTATGCCTGCATCAAGGAAATCGTGCGAGAGACGCAGCACTTGCCAATCCACGAGGCTTTCCACATGGTTACAAAACGCAAATTGCCAACCGTCGACAAGCTTTACTCGTCAGAGGACCAGCTCGAAGGGGCAAAAGCCTTTGCTGAAAAGCGGAAACCCGTGTGGAAGGGCAAATAATCTGCAAGAAAAAACCCCATTCGCATGACTGACACGAATGGGGTTCAGGTGATCGCGGGGATGCGACCGAGGGTCTGGGGAAATAATGGGAACTCATGCACCCCAATGGCGAGCCGTGCGGCGCACGTCCATGTGGGTCTGTTCGAGGAACCGGGTAGTGGCAGCATCGGCGACAAATACCTTGCGCACTGTCTCGGCGGCGGCGGCGAAGAATTTGTTCATGGTCGTTAACTTTCATTAAGCTTTGTTGATGATCATGATATAGTGCGTTGCGATTCAAAGGAAAAACGACTAATTGTGTAACTATCTTCAAGTTAATCTTGAAGATGAACGGATTTCCGCCATGCTTGAACACTTTCCCGGCCTCCGCAGCCTTCGCGCCTTTGATGCGGCGGCCCGCCACTTGAGTTTCACCCGCGCCGCCGAAGACATGGGGGTGACACCCGCCGCCATTTCCAACCAGATCAAGGATATGGAGGAACAACTGGGCTTCGACCTTTTCATCCGCACCAGCCGCAGCATGCGGCTGACCAGGGAAGGCGAAATCCTGCACGTCGCCGCCACTGAATCACTCGAAACTTTGGCCAAAGCCCTGCACCGCATCAAGCGCCTTGAAAACCGCAACCAAATCCGCGTCTCGTCAACGCCATCCGTCGCGGCAAAATGGCTGGTGCCGCGTCTGGACGGTTTCCTCTCTGCCTTCCCCAGTGCAGATGTGCGCATCGATGTATCCAACACTTTGGTCGACTTCGACCGGGACGATGTGGACGTCGCCATTCGCTTTGGCGCAGGCAAATATCCGGGCCTTCGCGCGGATCTGCTGTTTCAGGATTCCCTCTCGCCCGTGTGCAGTCCGTCCCTGATTACAAAAGAGAGGCCGCTGGAAGTGCCGAAGGACTTGTTGCGCCACACTCTGATCCACTTGGACTGGCAAGCCTCAGGCTCTCCCTGGCCCAACTGGCGCATGTGGATGCAGGCGGCAGGCATCAAGGAATTCGACGACAAGCGCGGCCTGCATTTTGGCCAAACCTCGCTTACCATTCAGGCGGCCATTGACGGCCAAGGCGTGGCCTTGGGTGATTCAAATTTGGTCGCCGATGATCTGGAGGCGGGGCGTCTGGTCAAACCATTTGAGCTCTCATTGAAAGCGCCGGATGCTTTTTCCTATTTCGTGATCACGCGCCTCAATACCGATGACGCGCCGTTGGTCGACGCCTTCCGCGACTGGTGCCTGGCGGAGGCCGAAATTGGCCGTGATTCCGCCGCGTTGGCAAATTAGGAACAACCTATGATCAACCGTCGCAGTTTTTTGAAATGGCTTGGCAGGCTTTCCGCTGGAGGCTTTCTGACTGGCACCTATGCTTTCGCCATCGAGCCAGGCTTTCGCCTCAACACCACGGTCTATTCTTTTACGCCACCACGCTGGACGCCGGGTTTGAAACTGCGCATCGTGCTGCTGGCCGACCTGCATTGCGTTGAGCCGCATATGCCGTTGTCACGATGGAAAAGAATCATCGCAGCAGCGAACGCGCTGAAACCCGATCTGCATTTGCTGCTGGGCGATTATGTGGCAGGCCATTTCTTTCGCACGGGAACAGTACCCGTGGCCAATATTGCCGCCGCAGCTTCTGCTTTGACGGCACCTCTCGGCACTTATGGTATCTGCGGCAATCACGATTGGTGGGATGATCGTTTGGCGCAAAGGGCAAAGCAAGGACCCTGCCTTGCCGAGAAGGAATTTGTAGCCCACGGCATACCCATGCTTGAAAACAAATCAGTGCGTCTCGAAAAAGACGGCAGGCCGTTCTGGCTCTCCGGCACGTCATCAATCGTCGCCATGCGCACCCCGCGCAAGGGCCGCTTCGACAGCCAAGCCAATATTGAAGATGCTTTGGCCAATATCAATGACGGTGCGCCAATCATTCACATGGCCCATGAACCAGATTTGTTTGTGGAGATTCCCGAACGTGTAAATTTGACCTTGAGCGGCCACACCCATGGCGGCCAAGTTCGCCTGTTCGGCTATTCACCCGTAACACCGTCAGCCTACGGCAACCGCTTCGCCTATGGACATGTTGTCGAAAATGGACGGCACCTTGTGGTATCAGGCGGATTGGGTTGCTCCATGCTTCCGGTCAGGTTTGGCATGCCACCGGAAATCGTGGTGCTGGAATTGGGGTGAGGTGACAAGCGTTGCACGGAAGCAAATCACATCCACAGTTTCAGTTCCGGAATGACCCTTGCCATGTGTCGAAAGTCACCATCTGTTGTCAATAGCAACAAGCCATGCCGAATACAAAGTTGCGCCAACAGCGCATCAATCGTTCCTGCCTGCACGCCGTTTTTTCGGCAGACATTGCGTAGCTGTGCCGCAACGACGTGATCCTGTCGATCTGGTGAGAGAAGTGGCAAACTGCGAAAACGCTCAAGCAACGCTTCCGCCTGTTTTGGACCACTGAAGCCTTGCAACAACTCCTGCAACACCAGGCCAGTGGTGACAATGTGTTGACCTGACTGCAACGCCTGCTTAAGTGCGATAGTTTCCGGCACATCGGACACAACGTCGCGTCGCAACGCCAGCGACCATACAGACGTATCAACCAACAACGTCACTGCTGTGAACGCTCAGCCTTGTAATCATAATTTGCGTCCCATTCGAGACTGCCCATCAAGTCCAGAAACTTCTTTTGGCTCCGTCGCGCTACAAATTCCTCCAGTGCCATGGTGACAGCAGCCTTCTTGGTTTTTACGCCACTGACTTTCAAAGCACGATCAAGAAGTTTGGGATCTAACGCGAGATTGGTTGACATGTGTGAACCTCTACACATGAGTTAGCACGGAATAAAGGAAGTGGCAAGCGGCCGACCCCTCCCCTTTAGAGCAGGTTTGAATGAACGCTTCAGCCCTGCACCGCCGCCTTCACGTCATCCAGAATATCCTTCAGATCCTCCAGCCCCACTGACAATCGCAGCATGCCATCGGTGATCCCCATCATCGCACGTGCCTCTGGCCCAATGTTACGGTGGGTGGTTGATGCGGGGTGGGTCATCAAGGATTTGGCGTCGCCCAGATTGTTCGAGATATCGACGAGGCGCAGATTGCGCAGAACCTCGAAGGCCGCTTTCTTGCCGCCCTCAACTTCAAATGTCACCATGGTGCCGCCGCTCTTCATTTGCCGCTTGGCAATGTCGGAACCCGGATGCGAAGCCAATGTGGGATACGAAACGCGCGACACAGCTTTCATTGCAGACAAGTGTTCGGCAATCGACTCCGCTGCCTCGCTCTGCGCTTCCACACGCAGCTTCAAGGTCTCAAGACCTTTCAACAACACCCAGGCATTGAACGGTGACAGTGATGGTCCGGTATGGCGCAGAAACGGTTTCAACAATTCGTCCTTGAACTGTTTTGTGGAAACAATGGCACCGCCCAAAACCCGGCCCTGCCCGTCCATATGTTTGGTGCCGGAATAAACGATCACATCAGCCCCCATTTCGAGAGGCTTCTGCAAAATCGGAGTTGCGAAAATATTATCAACAACGAAACTGGCGTGGTGTTTTTTAGCCAGTTCTCCCACCGCTGCGATGTCGACGATCTGCAATGTCGGGTTCGATGGTGTTTCAAGGAACACAGCTTTGGTGTCGCTCGTAAAAGCAGCTTCCCAAGCCTTCAAATCATTGCCATCCACCAACGTGTAGGTGATGCCAAAGCGCGGCAAGATATTGGTGATGATCTGGTAGCAGGAGCCGAACAGGGCTTTTGACGCAACGATATGATCGCCGGTTTTCAACTGGCAGGCCAGTGCGCCATAGACCGCAGCCATGCCGGAGGCGACACCGTAACAGGCCTCAGCCCCTTCCAGCAGGGCCAGACGTTCCTCGAACATCGAAACTGTTGGGTTACCGTAGCGGCCGTAAACATAGCCATCGTCCTGACCAGAAAAGCGGGCTTCGGCGGTTTCTGGTGCGTCATAGACAAAGCCGGAGTTGAGATAGAGTGCTTCCGAGGTCTCGCCAAAGGGCGAGCGTTCCAAGCCACCACGCACAAGCTTGGTGGCATCACCCCAGTGGGGGGAATTTTTGCTGCGGGTGTTATTTTTCATCGGATCAGCTTTGCGCCCATGGCAGGTTGGCGGCTTTCCAGCCATTGGTTTGGCCACGCCGACCTTGCGTGTTTTTGTCGCCCTCAAAACCTTCGGCCACATTCCAGCAATTTGTAAAACCCGCTGCCGCCAACATGGAGGCTGCAGAAGCTGAGCGTGCGCCCGAACGGCAGATGCACATGATCTCGGTATCATTGCCGAGGCCCATGGCCTTGACTTCATCGGCAAACTTCGCGTTGATGTCCATCAACGGATAGACCTGCCAAGACACCCGCATCAAACGATCCACTTGCGGCACACCCACAAAAGTCCATTCTGGTTGTGAACGCACATCAATCAACACGGCTGAGGCATTGTTCTTCAATCGTTCAAAGGCTTCTGTGGGGGCAATGTCACCGCGATACATGTTTTTCGTTCCTTGCATTGTTGGGCGCTTCATAGCGGAGTTGGATTCGCCCCGCAAAGGCTTTTGCCGCATGGGGATCAACCGATGCGAACAGGGGTGAAGGGGGTGGACCTACACCTTGCCGCGCAATCTGATAGGTTGCAGCAAAACAGGAGTCGCCCCATGAGTTCAGCCCAACGCAGCCTGCCCCAACGCACCGATGTTGTAATCATCGGCGGTGGCATCGTCGGTAGTTCAATTGCCTATCACCTCACAAAAATCGGGGTGACCAATGTGGTGGTGCTGGAACGGAAACAACTGACCTCCGGCACAACCTGGCATGCGGCGGGTCTTGTGGGGCAATTGCGCGCCACGCGCAATTTGACCGAGATGGCGAAATATACCGCCGGATTGTTTGAGGGTCTGGAACAGGAAACCGGACAGGCCACGGGCTTCAAGCAGAACGGATCCATCTCATTGGCCTTGAACGAAGGCCGTTATGAGGAACTGTTGCGCGGCGCTTCAATGGCGAAAAACTTCGGCCTCGAAGTCGATGTGATTTCTCTGGACGAGATCAAGCGCCGCATTCCGCATTACAATCTGGAAGGCGTCAAAGGTGGCGTATTCCTGCCGAAAGATGGTCAGGTCAATCCGATTGATGTGACGCAAGCCTTGGCCACAGGTGCGCGGCAACGCGGTGGCAAGGTTTTTGAAAATTGCAAGGTTACGCGGATTCTCACCGACAAAGGCAGGGCCACGGGGGTCGAAACCACCGAAGGCACCATTCACGCCGACAAGGTGGTGATCGCGTCTGGCATGTGGTCAAGGCATTTGGGGAAATCGATCGGCGTCAACATTCCGCTGCATGCCTGCGAACATTTCTACATCGTCTCCGAACCCATTGACACCCTGCCCCGCAATATGCCGGTGGTGCGGGTTCCCGATGAATGCACTTATTACAAGGAAGATGCCGGGAAACTGATGGTGGGTGCGTTTGAACCGAAAGCCAAACCCTGGGGCGGCGGCGGGATAGATGATGA
>JAYUVC010000204.1:0-3183 GCA_043754325.1 Hyphomicrobiales bacterium | reverse complement strand
GCGGCAATCCATGGTTCCGCGAGTGGAATTTATTCGGATAACTCCACTCTGGTTGAAGGATGGATTACCGCAACGAGTGCCGTCATGACAATTTTCCGCTCGGTGGGTTCCATGTCTCGCCTTCCGCCATTGCGAGGGCAATGGCACGGCTCGCATGGAATGACGGAGGCTGTCACAAATTCGAAAAGCTGCGGGCTTTGTTGAGCAGGTTTCTTACGCCGTCCAACTCGCGGACGGAGTTTCCGAGTTTTTCGGATAGCGCGTCCAATACAGCGCGACCGAATTCGGGGTATTCGCTGGCCACGCGGACGAAGAGGGCGTTGTCGATGCGGACGGCGGAGACTGGCTCCAGGGCTGTTGCGGTGAGGGAATAAGCAGAGCCGCCGAGCATGGCGAGTTCGCCGAGGAGTGCTCCGGGTTCGGCCTGGCCCACGAGGCTTTTGCCCTGTTGCAGGTTGGCTGAACCGTTCAAAAGGAAATAGGCTGATTTAGCCTCATCGCCTTGTTTTATGATGGTTTGGCCTTTCGAGAAATTCTGGCGCTCCGCCGCAAAGGCCATGACCTGCAAAGGCACAGCTTCGCAATTCCGGAAGAGCGGAATTTGCCGTAGTGATTCTGCGTCAGCCCGAACGCTCAAGTCGTCTCTGTCCCTGTTTTGACCTCGGGCTGATTCGCGCCATCGGTCTACCCCGCCTTTAAGTCTTTTGGCAGCGTTTGGCAGAGCGAATCAAGAGTTGTGGACAATCAGGGAATGAGACGATAGCCGCCGCCTTCGGTCACCAGAATTTCGGCATGGGAGGGATCGCGTTCAATTTTCTGGCGCAAACGGTAAATATGCGTTTCAAGCGTGTGGGTGGAGACGCCGGCATTATAGCCCCAAACATCGGCCAGCAGGGTATCACGTGACACGCTCTGTTCGCCCGAACGATAAAGAAACTTGATGATGGCAGTTTCTTTTTCGGTGAGGCGGACTTTCTTGTTGTCCTCGCGCAGCAACAATTTTTGCGCGGGCTTGAAGGTGTAGGGGCCGACGCGGAAGACGGCGTCTTCGGAATGTTCATGCTGGCGCAATTGCGAGCGGATGCGGGCCAAAAGCACTGCAAAGCGGAAGGGCTTCACGACGTAATCATTGGCACCAGAATCAAGCCCCAGAATCATGTCGGAGTCTGAGCTTTGCGCGGTCAACATGATGACCGGGCCTTTGAAGCCGTTGCGGCGCATGATCTTGCAGGCTTCACGGCCATCCATATCCGGCAGGTTGACGTCCAAAATGACGATGTCCGCTGCGTCCTGTTTCAGCGCCTTGACGCCGATGGTGGCGGTTGCGGCATCACTGACAATGAAATCATCATGCAGGGAGAGCTGTTCCATCAGCGTGCCGCGCAGCATGTCATCATCGTCAACGAGCAAAATCTTTTTCTTGGCAGACATGGCGGCTCCACAGGTTTCAGTTGATGTTGCTTTGCGTTATGTAGCAACGAGACTCAACACAACAAGGCGTGAGCGCAATGGTAACACAACTTCACGTTCGCGCGATCACAGAAAGAACGGTTGCAGGGCGGCTGCATGTGGGGGTGCTGGTGTTTGCCTGCATCATCGGGCGGAACGGGCGCGGATTTCGGAAGTGTGAAGGGGACGGCAAGACACCTGTTGGGGTGTTCTGGTTGCGGCAGGGGTTTTACCGGGCGGATCATTTGCGCAATCCCGCTGCGCAGTTGGGACTGCAGGTTGTGCGCCTGCGGGATGGCTGGTGTGAGGTGCCGGGGTCCGGTTTTTATAACCAGCACGTCAAGCTGCCGTTTCGCGATGGTCATGAAACGATGTGGCGTGGGGATGAGGCTTATGATGTGGTGTTTGCAACGTCGCACAATGAGCGGCCACGGGTGCAGGGGCGAGGCAGTGCGATTTTCTTTCACCTGACGCGGGCGGGGTCTGCTGTGACGGCAGGGTGCGTGGCGGTGTCGAAGGCGGATATGTGCAAGATATTGTCGCAGTGTGGGCGTCGCGTAAAGCTTTTGGTTTGGCCGGGTCAGGGTAGGTTGTGAAAGGCCCTCATCCGTCTCGCGCTGCGCGCGATCCACCTTCTCCCGCAAGCGGGAGAAGTGAAGAGTCCTCACCACTCCCGCTTGCGGGCGGGGAGGGACTTTTTTCTTCAGCCTCGAGATCCAAAAATAGCACTGCCAACGCGGACGTGGGTGGCACCTTGGGCTATGGCTTCGGCAAAGTCGCTGCTCATGCCCATGGAGAGTTTGGTCAGGCCGTGATCGGTGGCCATACCTCGCAACATTGCGAAATGTGGTGCTGGTGATACATCGACTGGGGGAATGCACATCAGGCCCTCTACGGTGAGGCCAAGGGTGTTTCGCATTACGTCAAGCATTGCAGGCAGGTCTTCCGGCAGGACACCGGCCTTTTGAGCCTCGCGCCCGGTGTTGACCTGCACATAAAGTGCCACGGGTTTTGACTGGCGCTGGATTTCTTTGGCTATGGCTTCGGCGATCTTGGGGCGGTCGATGGTTTGGATGACGTCGAACAGGGTTACGGCTTCGGCGGCCTTGTTGCTTTGCAGGGGGCCGATGAGATGGAGTTCGAGGCCACTGTAGTGCTCACGCAATTTGGGCCATTTCAGTTTGGCTTCCTGCACGCGGTTTTCGCCGAAAGTCCGGTGGCCGGCATCCAGTACAGGGCGGATGTGGTCGGCGTCATAGGTCTTGCTGACAGCCACGAGAGTGACATCCGGGCTTATGGCGGAAATGATGTTCCGGTAGTTTTCAAGTGGCGTCATTGTGCTCGCGGTTATGGCCATGCTTGCAGGGCAATTCAAGGACGGTTAAGGGGTTTAGTCATCCGATTGAACATACTGGTTCTTGCACATGTCTTCTCCTGTCGCTGCCCCTGAACGCTATAACCATCGCACCGCCGAACCAAAGTGGCAGGCGTGGTGGACGGAGAACCGTTGCTTTGAGGCGGTGGAAGATGCATCGCGGCCCAAATATTATGTGTTGGAGATGTTTCCTTATCCTTCCGGTCGCATCCACATGGGGCATGTGCGCAATTATACCATGGGCGATGTGATCGCGCGGGTCAGGCGTGCGGCCGGGTACAATGTGCTGCACCCGATGGGGTGGGATGCGTTTGGCATGCCTGCTGAAAATGCGGCGATCGAGCGGGGCATTCACCCCA
>JAYUVC010000203.1:0-3415 GCA_043754325.1 Hyphomicrobiales bacterium | reverse complement strand
CCATGCGGCGGTCAATTTTATACTTCGCGGTTGCGCGTTTCGTCATTTACGGCTCTCCTGGATGCCATTGCATTGGAGCCCACCTTCCTCGACGCTGGTCTCCCAGCCGACAGGTCACTGCAAGAGCGACCACAGGTAAGCAAACACGGAGCCTTTCGGGCTCCGCTTGAGGCATTCCCTAGTCGAAGCGGCAGGCGATGTCAAATTCCTTGCGGGGCGGCTGCAGAGCCTTAAAACAGGCGCCAATGAACCGGACTTTCAGCACTTCCCTGCGCGACGGAACAGCCATTCTCGTGGTCGCCATATTCGTGCTGCCCATCGTCTGGTGGGGCCTGTCCGCCTTCACGCCTGCTGATGCGTTGCTCGACCTGCACCGCGTGCTGACCTTTGACTATGTCCCGACGCTGGACAATTTCGCCCTCACCATGCTGGGCGCAGGCGGTACGATCTTTGACTCCCGCCAAAGTTTGATCAACTCCATCTTGATTGCCTTGATGTCTACGGTCATCGTCTTGGCAGCAGCCCTGCCCATGGCCTACGCGCTGTCGTCATTCAGCTTCAAGCGTAAATCAAGGTGGCTCAGCTTTGTGCTGCTGCAACGCTTCATGCCACCCATCGCCATCATTTTTCCGCTGGTTATGGTCTATCACAGGGTCGGTCTGCTCGACACGCGGCTGGGCGTGGCACTGGCCCACTCCGGAATGAACCTCCCCTTCGCCATCCTGCTGCTGAAATCCTTTTTCGACGACGTGCCGCCTGAAGTTTCCGAAGCCGCGAAACTCGATGGCGCAACCCGCTGGCAAAGTTTTGTGAAAGTGGTTTTTCCGATGGTGAAGGGCGGGGTTGCCGCCACTGCGATATTGGTATTCATTTTTTCGTGGACAGAGTTCCTGCTGTCGCTGTTCCTGACGCAGAACCTGCGGACGATGCCTGTGCAGGCAGGGATATTGGTGATGAACATGTGGGGATTGATTTCGTCACTCACGGTGACGGCGCTGTTGCCAGCGTTCATCTTTGTGATGCTGGTACAAAAACATTTGGTCCGTGGACTGACGATGGGGTTGTATAAGTAGGGAAGGCCCTCATCCGTCTCGCTGCGCTCGCCACCTTCTCCCGCAAGCGGGAGAGGACGATTTGCGCAAAGCGCAAATCAGGTGAGGGCCGGGTTACACCGGCAAATCCAATACCATATGCCGTGAAAACCCCATAGCCGCATAAGCCGCCAGCGTCCCAGACTCACTTCCCCGCGCCGACGTCAATATCACCGTGCCATGTTCCGGCACTGAAGCATCCACGCCATTCAGCCGCGTCTCCTCCACTATGTCCGCAGTTCGCCGCGCAATGGCGGGGGCGGGATCGATATAGATCACAGGCCAAGGAGCCACCTTCGCAATGTCCTCCGTCAACAGCGGATAATGCGTGCAGCCCAACACCACCACATCCGTTGGCTTGCCATCGCGCTTGCGAAAAACGGGCATTACTTCATTACGCAACTCTTCCAGATCAACAGCATGCCCGCGCAATTTCTGTTCCGCAATCTCGGCCAATCGCGGTGCGCCATGCAGCAACACCTTGCAATGAAACGCATAAGTGTGAATGAGCGCATGCGTATATTCGCGACTCACAGTTCCCGGCGTTGCCAGCACACCAATAACGCCGGTTTTGGTTTGTGCCGCAGCAGGCTTGATCGCGGGCACCGTTCCAACGAAAGGCACTTTGTAAGTTGCCCGCAATTCTGTAAGCGCAATCGTGGACGCCGTGTTGCAGGCAATCACCACCACATCGGGTTTTACAGTGTCGATCAGTTTTCCAATCACCATCACAATGCGCGCAACCAGCGCCTGCTCTTTCCACGCCCCATAGGGAAACGCCGCATTGTCAGCCGCATAAACCAGATGCGCATGTGGCAATTGTTTGGCCACAGCGCGGGCAACAGTGAGGCCGCCCATGCCGGAGTCAAAGAGGAGGATGCGAGGAGTAGTCATGCGTCTCTTGGCGAATAGCGAATAGCGAATAGCGAATAGCGAATAGTAGCGTGCCTTGCCCCTATTCGCTACTCACTATTCGCTATTCGCCTTTCTTCCTTAAATGCTTCCTTGTCAGCGATGATATCATGCCGCGCAACGTCCGCACTTCCTGTTCCGACAAGGTCGCGCGCGCAAACAGGTTGCGCAAATTCCGCATCATGCTGGGCTTGAGTTTGTCGGTCTTGAAAAAGCCGGAGGTATCCAACTCATCTTCAAGATGACCATAGAACCCATAAAGCTCTTCCTTGGTGGCAAGCCGCGTATCCGTCATTCGCAAGCCGGGGCCTGTGAGGGCCGCATGCTCCGCCGTCGCCTGCCCCAGGCTTGTGGCGTCATGCCGAAACCATTCATAACCCATTAATAAAACGGCCTGCGCAATATTGAGCGACGCATAAGCCGGATTCACCGGAGCCGTCACAATCACATCGGCCATGGAAATTTCGTCGTTGTTCAAGCCCCAGCGTTCGCGCCCAAACAACAGCGCCACCTTCTCGCCCCGCCCAATCCGCGCCCGCATGTCAACCCCAGCCTGCTCAGGTGTAATCACATGCGTGGTCATGTCGCGGGGCCGTGCAGTTGTGGCATAAACATAATGTTGGTCTTGAAGAGCAGATGACAAATCATTGAAAACAGTGAGCTTATCCACCGTCTCCATCGCCCCCGCAGCCGCATTGGCCGCCCGCTCCCGGTCCCACCCCTCACGCGGGTCGACAAGCCGCAAATCAAACAAACCAAAATTAGCCATGGCCCGCGCCGCCATGCCAATGTTTTCCCCAAGTTGAGGGTTCACCAGAACCACAACAGGAGAAGGACCAAAGTTGATTTTGCGGGAAGAGTCAGTGCCAGCCATGGGGTGGGGAATAGCGGCATTTACTCAATATGGAAAGTGATCTGGAAATGGGGTATGATCACACTATGGAACAGTCTTTACGCAAACGTGTCACTATGATCCCCGGCCTATGCGGCGGTCGGCCAACGATTCGTGGGATGCGCATTCGAGTAGTAGATATTCTGGACTACATGGCTGGTGGCGAAACACGAGACAGTCTTCTGGCGGAATTCAAAGAACTGGAAGACGACGACATTACAGCGGCTTTGTATTTTGCTTCAGAGGCGCTCAGTCAACCAACGAAGGTAATAGAGGCAGCAGAGTGACCACCCGGTTTTTGGTCGATGCAATGCTACCGCCAAAATTCGTTCGATGGCTTAACGCCAACGGGTTCGATGCCAGACGAACAACTTCACTGGGAGTTGCAGGTACATCAGACGAGATGATCTGGAAAGTCGCCTGCTCAACAGGTGAAATTGTTATCAGTCGGGACAAGGATTTCATCGCGCTATCGAAAACATCTGTTGTTGGAAAAGTGATGCTTTACAAGCAGGGCAAC
>JAYUVC010000202.1:0-4317 GCA_043754325.1 Hyphomicrobiales bacterium | reverse complement strand
CAAATCACGTCGCCAGCCGTCTGGCTTTTGACTGTTCGCCAAGGGGCGTGTTCATGGGTTTACCCGTCCATGGCAAACGTATAAAATTCACCGAAAATGTATTCTATGAATTCCGTTCAGCAAGGATCTTTCAGGTCTGGTCCGTCATCGACACGGCGACGATCGCAGGGCAACTGGCACAGTCTCAAAGCCTGAACCCATCAACGTGAAGTGGATTTCGTTCCGGTCGGAAATGCTGTAGAATACATCGGCATTTCCACGATATAACGATAAAGAGACACCCGATGAGCCTCACTGAATCACAGCTCCGCGACAAGATGGGCTTTGCCGCTGGACTCGCTGTTCAAAAAACCCGCCCCACCCTCGACAGGCATTCGCGCAAGTTCATTTCCCTGTCGCCGTTTCTGGTGTTGTCAACGGCGAGTGCTGCGGGCAAGGCTGATGTTTCACCACGGGGCGATCCGCCGGGGTTTGTGCATGTCATCGATGACCGAACCTTCCTCATTCCTGACCGGCCCGGCAACAACCGTCTCGATACCATGGTGAACATTGCTGAAAATCCGAATGTCGCCTGCCTGTTTTTCATACCGGGTTTTGAGGACACGCTGCGCATTGCAGGCAAGGCCAGCATTACCGATGATGCAAGCCTGCTGCGCCATTGCGTTGTCAACGGCAAGCAGCCGACGGTTGGCGTTGTGGTGAAAGTGGATGAAGCTTTCATTCACTGCGCCAAGGCATTGCGGCGATCCAGGCTGTGGCATGATGACTACAAGCAAGACCGCACGCAAATGCCATCCATCGCCCGCATTGTACTGGAGCAGGTGCAAGGAGACATGGTTGACGAGACAACCGTCAGCCAGGCAGATGTGAGCATTGAGCAGAATTATCGGGACGGGATGTATTGAAAAAGCCACGCCGCATGGCTGCTGGCGTGGCCCGATTGATTGAAATCCGGTTTCTTACTTGTAAACCGCTTCTTTTTTGAAATGCGTGGTCAGCATGTAATAGACCACGGCGCGATATTTGTTGCGGTTGGATTTGCCATAGGTGTCCATGACGGAGACAAGCGCTGCATCAAGTTCCGGACCATCTTTCAATCCCAGTTTCTTGATCAGGAAACTCTTCTTTACGGTTTCCAGTTCCGAGGCTTGCGAGCCTGAAACGGTGGACGCATCGGCACTGTAAACTGACGGACCGCAGCCGATAATGACTTTGGTCAAAAGCGCCATGTCCGGCTCCATGCCGCATTTTTCTTTCAAGTCCTTGGCATATTTTTCGATGAGGAGATCTCTGGCGCTCATGATGGTTCCCATGGGTGAAGTGGATGACGACTCACAAAGTGAGACGCCTTACGCTAACCTGTTTTGGCAGCCTGTTCCAGCCACGACCGGAACTATTTGCGCGCCCGTTTCGCTGTCAATAATGCGGCGGCTTTTGGTTGGCCGGAGCATCGCCCGCGTCGATGTTCTCCAACGCCTCGCCCAAGCGTTTCAACTGCCGTTCCAAGGCATCAAGCTTTTTCCATTGCGCGGTGATCATGTCATTCAAATCTGCAATGCTCTGGTCCTGATGCGCCATGCGAATTTCGAGATCGGTGATGCGGATGTCTGGTGTGGTCATTGCAGAAACCCGAATTATTCCGTACGCTGAACAATGTTGGCGAGAAGCTTTTTCTGTCGTCTGGCCAACTTTTCGCCGAGCGCCTTCATCAAACCCGGCGGAAGATAACCATAAGCAACAGTCTCCGGCTTGCCATTCACCATTGGGCGCAGGTCTGGCCCAGGCCACGTGAAGTCATTGGCTTCGTCCAGAATGATCCAGGACTGCTCTTCATCCAGACCCAGACGTTTTTTCGTTTGCAGTGGAATTTCAATAGCACTTTCCGGGTCATGTGGTCGGCTATGGGTAACGGGAAGCACCCGCACGAATGGCATTTCACCCTTGCTCAAGACGACAAGAATAATGGCGCAGGGCCGCTTCTTGTCGCCTTCTTCCAAACCTGCATCAGCCTCACTTTGCCAAAGATAGGAATAGCGAATGACAAGCCCCGGCTCCGGCTTCGGCCAGCTCAAGGCTGCCAACCTTTCAACTCCGCATCGAGATGTTCATAACCTTCCGGCATTTTGGAATTGAGAATGAGCCCCATCTCTGCGGGTGTAAAATCAATCAGCCGTTTAACCTTCCGGTCCCGCCGCATCAACCGTGCAAACTCAGCCGCTTCCACCAGCACAAAACGGTCCCTTCCGTTCTTGGTAATGGTCAAAGGTTCAGTCAGCGCCTTGTCAGCCAAGGTGCCATAGTTTTTGATAAACTCAGCGGTGGAGACCTTCATGATGTGTGTGATCCATATCAGTTGAACAATACATATGACATGTATCAACTATTTTTTCAAGGCGTCAACACCCCCTTCGACGTCTTGCCTTGCTGCACAAGCTCAAAAGCATATTGCGCCTCAGCCAATGGCAACCTGTGGCTTATCAGGTTTTCCAATCCGACATAGCCATCGCCTGATAAAATCGTCATGGCACGTTTCAATCCCTCAGGCGTGGCGGAATAGCTGCTGACCATATTGATTTCGCGCAACCAGACATCCCAAACCGGCAGCGTCAATTCTGTTCCGGGCTTTCCACCGAAAACAATGACGGTGCCACCATCGCGCACTGAGGCCAGCGCAAGCGCAACTGTCATTGCATTGACAATGGTGAGGACGACCATATCAACACCGCGACCTTCGCTGTGTTGCCCGCAAAGGCCAACCATATCATCCGTACCTGGAACACCGCCCGCAACTGCACCCCACTGCATGGCCACATCAACACGTTCACGCCGCACATCAGCGGCAATCACTGACACGCCGAGATCACGCAACAATGGCATGAACAGCACGCCCACGGCACCCGCACCAACCACGAGACAGGAATCCCCATGATGAAACGGCACCCGCTCCAGCGCCCGCAGGCAACAGGCCAAGGGTTCCATGAATACGGCGCGCGCATCCGGTACATGATCCGGGATCGGCACCACTGTTGCATCCACCAAAACCGCAGGGACACGTATGAATTCAGCAAAGCCGCCAGGCTCAATGTTGGATTTTTTAAACACGGGATCCATGGTCTCGCTGCCGCGTGTGGCGTAATGCGATGTCACATCGGGCGCATGGTGTGCCAAGGCCACGCGCTGGCCAATGGCAAAGCGCGACACACCCTCACCAACCGCATGCACCACACCCACCACCTCATGCCCCAGCTTCTGCGGTTTTGCATAATCACCAAACACCTTGGCCGTATCCGTGCCGCAAATGCCGCACATGACCAGCCGCACGATGATTTCATCTGCGGCAGGCAATGGCTGCTCCATGTCGAAAATGGAAACAACGTCTTGTAACTCACAGCGCAAATATTTCATGCCGCCATCATGTACGGCTTGCAGCGGGGTTTCAACAACACCTATAGCATGAAGCCATGTTCATTCTTGCTCTGCTCGGCTTTGCTGTGTTTATCGCTCTGGTTTTTGGTCCGCAGCTCTGGATCAAGCGGATCATGCGCACGCACTCTGTCGAGCGGCTGGACATGCCGGGTACCGGCGGCGAACTGGCGCGGCATTTGCTGGATGATGCAGGGCTTCAGGACGTAAAGCTTGAGATGGTGCCAGCCGGGGACCACTATTCACCCGACGACAGGGCCGTGCGGCTGTCTGAAGCAAATTTCAAAGGCCGGTCCATCACTGCGGTCGCAGTGGCTGCCCATGAAGTGGCCCACGCCGTGCAGCACCGCGATGGCTACGGCCCATTGCTGTGGCGGCAACGGCTGGTCAAAAAGGCCGTGGTGGTGGAGCGTATAGGCGGCATCATGTTGATGGCAACACCGCTGGTATTTGCACTGCTCCGCAGCCCGGTCATACTTCTGTTGGAAATTGCATTGGCACTGGGCATCCTCGCCTGCACCATTGTCGTCCATATTGTCACCTTGCCCACTGAATTTGATGCAAGCTTCAAAAAAGCCCTTCCGGTTCTCGAAAAATATATTCCGCCAGAGGAAATGTCGGGAGCACGATCAGTTCTGAAAGCCGCTGCTTTCACTTATGTTGCTGGCGCTCTGGTAAGTATGTTGAACGTGGCGCGTTGGCTCCGGATTTTGCGGTTTTGATGTGCACATGAAACAACACATTTCTCACACCAAAGGCCCTCATTCTCCCGCAAGCGGGACCTTTGCATAATTGTCGTTCTTGACCACGAGCCCTTCGAGGCCGCGAAGGCGCGGCACCTCAGGGTGAGGTAAGTTGTTGTTTTCCCTCACCCTGAGGTGCGAGCCCTTGCGA
>JAYUVC010000201.1:0-5327 GCA_043754325.1 Hyphomicrobiales bacterium | reverse complement strand
TGCCCGAAGGGCTGATGAGGTCCTTACTTCACCCGCAACCTCTCCCTCTGCACCCCCGCCCCATCAAAATTCTCCTCGCTCAACCACGCCTCAAACCCGGCCCTTACACTCGGCCAATCCTTGTCGATCATCGCAAACCACGCCGTGTCGCGGTTGCGGCCTTTGATGATCATGTGTTGGCGAAAAATGCCTTCAAACACAAACCCGAACCTCAACGCCGCCGCCCGCGATGGCGCGTTCAGCGCGTCGCATTTCCATTCCAGTCTGCGGACGCCAAGGTCGTCGAAGGCGTGGCGCATCATCAGAAATATCGCTTCGGTGGACTCGCGGGTTCTTTGCAAAGGTGGGCTCATCCAGATGTTGCCGATTTCGATGACGCCGTTTGCAGCGTCAAACCGCATGAAGGCACCCAGCCCCAAGGCTTCGCCGTTGTTGCGTTTCACCATCGCATAGAACCACGGGTCACGGGCGGCTTCGCGGTCTTTCAGCCATCCCAGGAATGCAGCTTCATCAGCAAACGGCCCATAGGGCATCCAGGTCCAGATGTCTTCGCCTGCCACGTTTTTGTAGAGCGACACGCCGTGATGGGCGACACTCACCGGGTCCAATCGCATCCAGCGGCCATGCAATGGGCGCAAATCGGGTTTTGCTCCTGAAGGCAACGGGTTGACGAGGGGTCCAACGGCGAGTGTCATGGTGCATCCTTTTTGCTTTCCCCCTGATGCCGCATTGGCTATCCCGTCACAATGACCACTTTGAACGACGCGGGCCAAGCTGCTCTCAGTGCCCTGCCCCTGGGCCGCCGCATTCTCGGCCTTGACCTTGGCACCAAGACAATAGGCTTGGCGACGGCGGATTTGGAAGGCCAGATCGCGACACCGCGCGAAACCATTGCCCGCAAGAAATTCACCATTGACGCCACTGCACTTCTCGCTTTTGCCATGAAAGAAAACATTGGCCTTCTCGTCATTGGCCTGCCCTTGAACATGGATGGCACCGAAGGCCCACGGGCGCAGGCCACGCGGGCCTTTGTGCGCAATCTCTCAAAGTTCACTGCCCTGCCCGTCGCTTTTTGGGATGAGCGCCTGTCCACCGTGGCGGTCAACCGCGTCATGTTGCAGGCCGATCTGTCCCGCGCCAAGCGGGCGGAGAATGTGGATAAGCTGGCGGCCGCCTATATCCTGCAATCGTTTCTTGACGCCTGTGCCTAAGCGCCATAAGCAGCGCTTTTAATGACATCACCCGCGCCACGGCCAGCCCTGTTCAAGGCCCAGCATTTGCTGGCGGTCACCGACCTTCATCATATCGAAATCACCGCCCTTCTGGATTTGGCGCAAAGCTACTCCGAAGGCGGCAAGGGGTTGAGCGCTGAAAAGCAGGTGCTGGAAGGCATGACGCAGGTCAATCTGTTCTTCGAAAATTCCACGCGAACCCAAGCCAGTTTCGAAATTGCGGGCAAGCGCCTGGGCGCTGACGTGATGAACATGGCGATTGCCAATTCGTCGGTGGTGAAGGGCGAGACCCTGATCGACACGGCCATCACCATCAACGCCATGCACCCGGATTTTCTGGTGGTCCGGCATCAATCGTCTGGTGCAGTGGAACTCTTGTCGCAACAGGTGAGCTGTGCCGTGATCAATGCTGGCGATGGCCAGCACGAACACCCGACGCAGGCGTTGTTGGACGCTTTGACGATACGCCGGCATTTCGGGCGGCTGCAAAGTTTGGTGGTGGCGATTTGCGGTGACGTGCTGCATTCACGCGTGGCGCGCTCGAATATTCATTTGCTCAATGCCATGGGGGCCACGGTGCGAGTGGTTGCACCGTCAACGCTGTTGCCATCAGGCATCGCCAATTTCGGTGTCGATGTCTATCGCAACATGGCGGAAGGCATTCGTGGCGCTGACGTGGTGATGATGTTGCGCCTGCAGCAGGAACGCATGAGCGGGGCCTTTGTGCCCAGCTTGCGGGAATATTATCAATTCTATGGTCTTACAGAATCGAAACTGCGCGAAGCGCAACCGCATGCACTGGTCATGCATCCCGGACCGATGAACCGGGGTGTGGAGATTGACTCCAGTGTGGCCGACGGGGCGCAGTCGGTGATCCGTGAACAAGTGGAAATGGGTGTGGCGGTGCGCATGGCGGTGCTGGATGCATTGGCGCGGAATCGGAGCATCTCATGAAACGCAAAGCCTATCTCAACGCGCACCTGCTCTCACCGCGTGAGGGTTTGAACGGTATTGGCGGCCTTTTGATTGATGATGGCCGCATCATTGCTGTGTCTGCCGCTGTCACACGCGATAACGTTGGTGGCCAGACTGATATCGTCGATTGCAAGGGCCGACACATCATCCCCGGCTTGGTCGATATGCGCGTGACCACGGGTGAACCCGGCACCGAATATCGTGAGTCATTGGCATCAGCTTCGGAGGCCGCAGCGGCGGGCGGAGTCACCACCATGATCGTCATGCCCGACACGCAACCTGTTATCGATGATGCCGCGATTGTCGATTACATTTTGCGCCGTGCGAGGGACACGGCTTTGGTGCGTGTGGCCCCCATGGCGGCTTTGACCAAGGGTTTGCATGGCGAGTCCTTGTCCGAAATCGGATTGCTGAAAGCGGCGGGTGCGGTGGCTGTCACTGACCCCAACAAGTCCATCAGCAATGCCAACCTGTTTCGCCGTGCGCTGACCTATGCCAAAGATTTCAACATGCTGGTCGTCGCCCATGTCGAGGAACCTAGCATGTCCACAGGTGTCATGAATGGCGGCGAGGCTGCGTCGCGTTTGGGATTGTCAGGCATTCCAGCCTTGGCCGAAGTCATGCAGTTGGAACGTGATTTGCGCCTCGTTGAAATGACGGGGGCCAGATATCACGCTGCACAAATCTCCTGCGCTGAATCAATCGAGGTCATGCGCCGCGCCAAGGCCCGTGGGCTTCCTGTCACCTGCGGCGTGTCGATCAATCATCTCGTGCTCAACGAAAACGACATTGGCTCTTACCGCACCTTTTTCAAACTCTCGCCACCCTTGCGCGGTGAAGACGAACGCCGGGCGTTGCTTGCGGGTGTGGCTGACGGCACCATTGACGTCATCGTGTCAGCCCACAACCCGCAAAGCGACGACACCAAGCGCTTGCCCTTCGCCGAAGCGGCTTTTGGGGCGATTGGGCTGGACACCATGCTGTCTTGCGCCATTTCACTTTCACACAATGAAAACATAAGCTTGTCCCGATTGATTGAAGCCATGTCTCAAGCACCAGCGACGATTTTGGGTCTTGAATGCGGACGACTCGCTGCGGGGGCTCCTGCTGATATCGTTGTGGTGGACCCCGGCCTCAGCTGGAAGGTCGAAGCGGCCACGCTGAAATCCCGCTCGAAAAATTCGCCTTTTGAACACCGCACGCTGGAAGGGCGCGCCACTGAAACCCTCGTTGCCGGGCGCACGGTTTTCACTTACGGTGGGTGAATGAATAGCGTAATCCTGTTGTTTGCACTTATCGGCTACTTTTCCGGTAGCATTCCATTCGGCCTGCTGCTGTCCCGTTGGGCGGGCCTTGGTGACATTCGTTCCATTGGTTCGGGCAATATCGGGGCCACCAACGTTCTGCGCACGGGCAACAAGAAAATTGCTGCCCTCACCCTGCTCTGCGATGGCCTCAAAGGCTATGTTCCTGTTCTCGCTGCAAGCCTCTACGCAAATCCCGAAGCGATGATCGCAGCGGGTCTTGGCGCACTTGCGGGCCATTTGTTTCCGCTGTGGCTGAAATTCAAGGGCGGCAAGGGTGTGGCCACAGGACTGGGCGTTACCTTCGGATGGTCGTGGATTTTGGGTTTGATTTTCAGCGCTGTCTGGTTGGCCGTTTTCTTCGCAACGCGCATATCATCCGCAAGCGCACTTTCGGCAATTGCTGCTGTGGCAATCGCAGCATTGTTGATATTTGTGCCTGTTGTCGGCTGGTGGCCAAGCCTTGTTGTGGCGGTCGCGGTGTGGGTGATGCACCGTGCCAACATTGCGCGTTTGTTGAAAGGTGAAGAACCCAAATCCTCCTTCACCAAGAAAGCATGAGCCAACTTTCGGACACCGAACGCCTCGCCTGGTTGCGCCTGGCCCGCACCGAAGGCATTGGCCCCATCAACTTTCACAAACTCGTCAGGCGCTATGGCACGGCGACCAAAGCCATCGCCATGCTGCCGGACCTTATGACCAAGGCCGGAGCCAATCGCGGACTCGCAGTCACTCCGGCTGAACAAGCCGAACGTGAAATCGCCGCAACCGCAAAAGCCGGTGCCACGCTCGTCTGCATGGGTGAACCACATTACCCGCCTGCCCTCGCGGAAATCGACAGCGCCCCGCCCATTCTCTGCATGTCCGGAAATTTTGAACTTGCATCACGCCAAAGTGTGGGCATCGTCGGGGCCCGCACCGCCTCAGCCAACGGACGCAAGATGGCCCGTATCCTGGCCCATGGCCTCGCCGGAGCAGGTTTCCTTGTTACATCAGGCCTTGCCCGTGGCATTGATACCGCAGCCCACGAAGCGGCAACACCCGCCCGCACGGCAGCAGCCATTGCAGGCGGCGTTGACCATTTCTACCCTCCTGAAAACATCGACCTGCAAAAAGCCATCGCCCGCGACGGCCTGCTCATCACTGAAATGCCCTTGGGTTCAGCGCCGCGCGCCGAACACTTCCCACGCCGCAATCGCATTATTTCCGGCATGAGCCGCGCCACGATTATTGTAGAGGCTGCACTGCGGTCTGGCTCGTTGATCACAGCGCGTTACGCCAATGAACAGGGGCGCGAAGTGTTCTCGGTTCCCGGTTCACCACTCGACCCACGCTGTGAAGGCAGCAACAAGCTGATCCGCGAGGGTGCCAATATTCTCACGTCGGTGGACGACGTGTTGCAATTCCTGACATCGGAAAAATCCCCCTTGCAAGGCCAGCTGTTTGAACGTGATGCCGAACCACTCCTGCCGCCCGACCAAGACGCTGACGAGGCAACACGGCGCGAAATCATCGGGCTGCTGTCCGCCAATGCCGTTGATATTGATGACCTCATCCGCGAGGCGCAGTGCCAGCCCGAAGCCGTGATGGCAGTGCTGCTGGAACTGGAAGTGGCGGGACGGGTGACGCGGAGTGCAGGTGGCATGGTGGCGTTGCGGGTGGGGTGAAGAAAAAGAGACCTCATCAGCCCTTCGGGCAGCTTCTCCAAGGGAGAAGCGACTTGGGGGTGGACCACCCTCAATGGTCGAACAGTTGGGGAGGCCGCACATCCAGTCGCTTCTCCTGTGGAGAAGCTGCCCGAAGGGCTGATGAGGTC
>JAYUVC010000200.1:0-2608 GCA_043754325.1 Hyphomicrobiales bacterium | reverse complement strand
CACTTCATGCAGCAGCAACCTTGATGGAAGTGGCACCCGAAAAGCTTTGGCGCAGGCTGGGAGGAATCGCTTTCGAAGACATTGGGATCGCCGATGTGGAAGCCATTTCTCTTACCGTTGCAGCACTGTCAGGAAGGCGGTGGCGGGCAGAAATCGGTGGGGAGTGGCACGTAGCCCGGTATCTTGTTAAGCGGCTGGCAGAGGCTCCTAAGTGCCGTGCGGTGGATGACCTTTTTATGCTGGTTGAACGTCATCCCCGGTTTTGCAAATTACGTTTGAAGCTGGCGGCAGGTTCGATGACAGAGTCCATGGATTTGCTCCGAATTGGTCTAACCCTCGAAGAGCGGGCGTTAGCCATATGGTCTTCAAACGCTTTCTTGCGCGAGGGCCATTCGAAAAGATCGAGCCATGACCCGTTTCAGCTTTTCGAGCAGTTCGAATTTCAGGGAGTGCCGTCGGAAGTGGTCGCCATCTGCGAACAAGGCTATCGAAAAACCCGCGAGACCTTGCCGCTCATGTTCAGCCTGATCTATCAGAACAAGCCGACGACTGTTGATGTGATGGACGATCCCCTGCCCGAAGAACGAATTGTTCATGGAGTGCCCATGTTTGCCGTGGATTATTTTTGCCGGGAAGGCCGGGAGGCATACAGGCAGTTCCTGCGCACCGACTGCGTCACAGCAAAATGGATAAATGCCCACGTTCCTCGCAGTAACCAGATCAGCTTGATTGGGATGCTCGTGTTCGCTGTCGAGGGGGGCCATATGCGGAAACGGCTGAGGTGGGAACTTGCCGACAGGCTCCGGGATACGTGGACCCGTGAATGCCATGGGCGCTATTGCCCCGATGCGACAGAAATTCTAGCCCTGCTCCGCCAAGACCTCGGGCTTTTGAATGACGTGAGGGCCAAATGCCTGAGTTTCTAACCCCCGATAACTTTCAATTATCAAGCCCATCAATCGGGTTAGGAACCCCGATTCAGGGCGATATTCATCCTGTTGCATCGGCGGAACTTCCGCCAGAAGTGCAGGGCTACGTTCGCGACAGCCGTGCGGCCAACACAAGGCGGGCTTATGCTTCCGACCTTCGACATTTTCTGCTATGGGGTGGCGAGGTTCCAGCAAGCTCCGAAGTGGTTGCCCGCTACATTGCCGCTCAAGCAGAACAATTGGCACCTGCAACGCTAAATCGCCGTCTGGCGTCAATTGCCGTCGCCCATGGTGCGAAGGGATTTGCCTCACCCACATCTTCAGAACTTGTGCGATCTGTTCTCAAAGGCATTAGGCGCGTCAAAGGCGTGGCGCAGGTGCAGGCCAAGCCCCTCCTCCGTGATGACCTCTTCACGGTCTTGGATTCCATGGGCGATCGCCTCAAGGACATTAGAGACAGGGGGTTGATGCTGGTGGGTTTCGCGGGCGGTTTCCGGCGTTCTGAACTTGTTGGCCTTGACGTGTCTGACATCGACCATGTCCGGCAAGGTATTGTCATTACCCTACGTCATTCCAAGACCGATCAGGAAGGCAAAGGCCGCAAGATTGGCGTTCCCTTTGGTCGCACAAAGCATTGCCCGGTTAAAGCTCTTGAGGCGTGGCTACAACGGACTTCATTTGCCGAGGGTCCAATCTTTCGCGCCATCACCCGACACGGTCACACGGCCACGCAAAGGCTTTCTGGAGATGCCGTGGCGGAGGTGGTGCGGGAGCGATTGACAAAGGCCGGAATCAACCCCGAAGGGTACTCAGGGCACAGCTTGAGAAGTGGCTTTGCCACTAGTGCGGCGATGGCAGGCGTTGCAACATGGCGTATCCGCAAACAGACGGGCCACGCCAGTGACGTGATGTTGGCCCGCTATGTACGGGACGGCGAAATGTTCACCGACAATGCGGCGGGCGCAATGTTGTAGATACGCGATGAACCATCATCCGATTACAGTACCTGCGACCCTAACTAGGGGCGAAGCTTTAGGGGCCGCATACCACTACTTATTTGCGTTGCGTGGTGCTGGTCGACCCTGACCGTCCTGACTGGACTCCTGCTGCATCTCTAAAACCTTGTCCGCTGCCGACCGTTCTCCAAGCACTCGTCCGAACACGCTGACAAGCACAATGCCACCGCCAATGATTGTCTCCACCGCAGGAACTTCGCCCACTCCAGCCCAAGCCCATAGAGCACCAATTGGCGCTTCCATTGTGTTGATCAATGCCGTCAGTGTCGAAGGGATCAGACCTGAACCGATGACATAAAGCATCATACCAAGCGTCATTGGCCCCAATCCAAATCCCGCAGCCACCACATAGTCCCGGGCTGTCAAATCCCAGAGATGTTCAGCTAGGGGATATGAAATCACCACGCTTAGCATTATGGCGGTCCAAGCCATCGGAACCATTTTGACTTCGGGATTTCGGCGGATAAGGACAGTCATGAGGGCTTGGCTGATGGTACCAAGAACAGCCAGCAGATCGCCAAGTTGCGGGCCTCCCGCAGTTGGTCCAAGCATGATGACGATACCGAGTAATGCAAAACAACTGGCCACCATGGTGGCCATTGAGGGGCGTTCCCGCATCCAAAGCCAAGCGATGGCAGCGGTAACGAATGGGAGCGCGGTAAT
>JAYUVC010000199.1:0-2773 GCA_043754325.1 Hyphomicrobiales bacterium | reverse complement strand
CGCACACAACTTCAGTCCTATGGTGTGGACACCCGTTACATCACAACCGTGGGCGGCGAGGCCCGCAATTCGTTGGCCGTTGTCGAGACTCGCGCCGAAAATTGCCAGTCCGTGATCTATCGCAACGACGCCGCAGATTTTCAAGTTACCAAAACCGACGGCGATGCCGTTGATCTCAGACAATTCACCGCCCTCATTGTCACCGGAACCTGCCTCGCCCGAGAGCCTTCGCGCGGCGCCACACTGGCACTGATGCAGAAAGCCCGCACGGCAAACTTGCAACTGATCATCGACATCGACTACCGACCCTATTCCTGGATTTCAAAAATCGAAGCACAGCAGGTTTGTTCCGACGCGGCATCCTTGTGCGAAATCATTGTCGCCAACGATGAAGAGTTTGCAGTGCTGGCTGGTGAACAGGATGGACTGTCGCTTGCAGAAAACATGGCCAAGTCGCCGGCTCGTTTGGTCGTCTACAAAATGGGCGCGAAAGGCAGCATCACCTTCAATGACGGCAAACGCTTTGACACCCCCATCTTCCCCGTTACCGCCTTGAAACCCACAGGCGCTGGCGACGGTTTCATGGGTGGGTTTCTCTCGGGCCTTGCTGCGGGTGAAGCACTACCAGACGCAGTGCGCCGGGGTGCAGCCACTGCCGCCATTGTGGTAACCCGCGTCGGCTGCGCCCCCGCCATGCCCACAGCCGCTGAAGTTCAGGCATTCATGCAAAAGGTTTAACGTTACAATGCACATTCCACCCCACGACAATCACAACCGGCCCATCATCGACGTGGATGACGCGCGTGTTCCCCTGAACTATTTCAATATCGTGAAGCTCATGCAAGGCCAGTCCTTCACCTATCAGGTGCCGGGCTATGAAACCGCCATTGTCCCCGCAACAGGAACTGTTGACATCACAGTGGACGGTGAAAATTTCCACAGCATCGGCAAGCGTGGCGTCGATGTATGGGATGGTGAACCGGAAGGCGTCTATGCCCCGACAGGAGCCAAAGTCCACATCGTCTGCACATCTCCACACACGGAAGTGTTTGTTGCAGGAGCGCGATACGACGGTGAACTCACACCCTTCGCGGTGCGCGCAAATGATATCGACAAAATTCAATATGGCTCTGACGACACCAAGACCCATCGCAAGATCAAACATATTTTCGGCACAAAATACCATGGCCGTGTCGGGCGTCTGCTCGTGTCGGAACTCTTCACCGTCGGGCAGGGCGGCTGGTCTGGCTTTCCGCCCCACAAGCACGACACCGATCGCTTGCCCCTCGAAACCCGCCATGACGAAACATACAATTTCCGCTTCCGCCCCAACCACGGCTTCGGCCTGCAACTGGTACAACGCGAAGACGGCAAAACCGGCGAGGCCTTTCACCTCACGGATGGCTCAACAGTAGTCCTCGAAAAAGGCTATCACCCGTGCGTCGCCGCACCCGGCTACGAAATGTATTATTTCACCATCCTCGGCGGTCTTAGTCAGCGCTCACTGGTACAGTTCTTCCAGCCCACCCACGCCTATCAGGTTGAAACCATTCCCGGCATCAAAGACATGATCGCCAAATTCAAATGACGGTTGCCACTCTCAAGGACGTATTGGGACCAGCCATCGCAGGACGTTATGCTGTTGCAGGTCTGGTGGTGCTGGGCTGGGAAGACGCCAAGGCTTATGTCGCCGCAGCAGAGGAACTGGGATTGCCCGTAATCCTGCAAGCAGGCCCCGGTTGCCGGAGCCACACACCCATTCCCATTCTCGGAAAAATGTTCCGCTACCTCGCCGAACAAGCAAGTATTCCCGTCGTCTGTCACATCGATCATGCCCGCACAGTGGATGAATGCCGCGCTGGAATAGAACATGGTTTCTCTTCGGTGATGATTGATGGGTCGATGTTGCCGCTGGATGAAAATATCAGCCTCACCAATCGCGTCATGGCCATTGCGAAATCTGCGGCTGTCTCAGTGGAGGGTGAAGTGGGCTTCGTTGGCTACAACAACGGTGCAATCTCCGCTCCCACCTCAGCCGAAGACGCCGCCAGATTCGAACGTGAAACCAGTATCGACGCCCTCGCCATCTCCATTGGCAATGTCCATCTGCAAACCGAAAAAGCCGCCGACATAGATTTTGCGGCCCTCTACGCCATTGAAGCGGTTACTACGGTTCCCTTGGTGCTGCACGGCGGCAGCGGAATTCCGGGAGTCCTGCGACACAAACTCGCCCGAGACCACCGCATCAAGAAATTCAACATCGGAACCGAACTCCGCATGGCCTTCGGCCAAGCTCTGCGCGCCAGCTTGGCAAGTCAACCGGACGAATTCGACCGCAACAAATTGCTGCTGCCGACAGTACAAGCCTCGCAAGCCGCAGCAAGGGCGATCATTGCGGAACTTGCGGGCAAGGACAGTTAAGAGAACTACAACCTCACGCACTCAGGTCTTTGCTGTGTCTGCGGTCAGCCCTCCATATAATGCCTCACGCACGACGGTGTTGCTGGTCACAGCATCTTGTCCGGCAATGGCCGTGCTCAGGCGGTTGTCTTGACGCAGTTTGCGGACGACGTTTCGCATGGCTTCGACCGTTGCAATATTGGCACTGCATTCGGCCACCGGGTCCATGCCCGTGGTATCAGGGAAAGTGTCGAAATAAATAGGACGATCATAATTGATCTCTTCCAGCACGTAGAGAAGCTCCATGGTCTGCACCGGGTGAACCGTGCCCACCATCAAGCCATCATCGCGCTTGGCGTAGCCATCGTTCAGA
>JAYUVC010000198.1:0-44584 GCA_043754325.1 Hyphomicrobiales bacterium | reverse complement strand
ATGCGGAGAGGTGGCAGAGTGGTCGATCGCGTCGCACTCGAAATGCGAAGTACGCGCAAGTGTACCGGGAGTTCGAATCTCCCCCTCTCCGCCAATTTTCTGAATCGGAGCACCCCATGCCAGACGCAATCGCTGCCCTCATGGATCGCCGCCGAAAGTTGCTGGGCCCCAACGTTGCAACGTTTTATGAAGAGCCGCTGCATCTCGTCAAAGCCCAAGGCGTGTGGTTATGGGATGCCGATGGCCGCAAATATCTCGATTGCTACAACAATGTGCCGCATGTCGGACATTGCCACCCGAAGGTGGTGGAAGCAATTTGCAGGCAGGCGTCCACACTCAATATCCACACGCGCTATGTCCATGAACTGGTGCTCGACTATATCGAACGCCTCACTGCCACGATGGATACGCCACTCTCCACTGCTGTCATGACCTGCACAGGTTCCGAGGCAAATGATCTGGCCCTGCGTGTGGCCCGCGCAGTGACGGGCAAAACCGGGATCATCGCCACCGATCATACCTATCACGGCAACAGCATGGCCGTGTCGCAACTCAGCACCACCAGCAAACCATCGGGTCCTGCTTTTGACAATGTGCGTTTCGTACCCGCACCCGACAGCTATCGTCCGCCTCAACTCCACGGTAAAACCCACGCCGAATATTTTGCGGATTGTGTGGAGGAGAAAATCTTTGAACTTGAAAAAGCGGGTCACGGGTTTTCAGCTCTCGTGGTCTGCCCGTTTTTTGCCAATGAAGGTTTTCCGGATCAGGATGAGGACTGGTTGAAGCCTGTGGCAGCAATTGTGAAAAAAGCGGGAGGCCTGTTGATCGCCGATGAAATTCAACCGGGTTTCGGCCGCATTGGCAGTCACATGTGGGGCTATCAACGCGCTGGCATTTCTCCTGATATTGTCACACTTGGAAAACCCATGGCCAATGGTCACCCGGTGGGCGCCATGGTGACGTCGACAGAACTGATGGAAAATTTCCGCACCACTTCAAAATATTTCAACACATTTGGTGGAAACCCGGTTTCGAGTGCAGCGGCCCTTGCAACACTCGATGTGTTGCAATCCGAAAATCTCGTGGCCAATGCCCATGACGTTGGCGCTTATGCAAAGGCCGGACTCCAAGCGCTTGCAGAAAAATGTGAAGTGATCGGCGATGTGCGCGGACGCGGACTTTTCTTCGGCGCAGAATTGGTGATGAATCGTAAAACCAAAACACCGGCGACCAATTACGCCAAACGGGTCGCCAATGAAATGCGCAGGCGCGGTGTGATTTTGAATTTCATTGGCATTCACAACAACACCCTGAAAATCCGTCCGCCGATGCCCTTCAGCCGCGCCAATGCCGATATGATGTTGGGGACACTGGAAGAGGTTCTGCGCGTCGTGCCGGTTAAAATCTGATGCAGGCCCTGGCCGAAACCGCCATTGCAAAGTGGTCCATCTCGCCGCTGAAAATTGCACTTGCAGCGCACCGGGAAAATGCGGTGTTTCGTGTGGACGCTGACGAGGGCGTGTTCGCACTCAGGCTGCATCGGCAGAACTATCGAACAGATATTGAATTGCAATCAGAAATGCAATTCATGGCCGTTTTGGCCGAGCACGGCATCTCGGTGCCGCAGCCGATAAAAAGCAGAGCCGCAAACAGTGTCGAACATATTGGCCAGACTCAGGCAAGCGTTCTGACGTGGCTCAATGGTCGTCCGCTTGGAAAATCCGGAACACCTCTTGTTATTCCTGATCGCATGGGAACCTTTGAACGTTTCGGTCAACTGATTGCGAAAATGCACAACGTGACGGATGTTTGGCAAAGACCTTCAACATTCACCCGGCAGACCTGGGATGTGGAAGGGCTTTTAGGCGAGGCACCGCAATGGGGCCGTTTCTGGAACAATCCGCGCCTTACGCCGCCACAGCAAAAAATACTGCTGGCTGTAAGGAATAAACTGCGCTCCGAACTTCTGTCACAAAATTTCGATACGGGTTTGATCCACGCTGATCTGGTGAGCGAGAACATTCTCGTTGATGGCACAGATTTGCGCATCATCGATTTTGACGACAGCGGCCACGGTTTCCGGCTGCAAGACTTGGCAACGGCCTTGGTCAAGCATGAAGCCGAACCGGATTTTGCGAATTTGAAACAGGCTTTGCTCCAAGGCTATTGCTCTTTTCGCCCCTGCGACACATCAAAAATTGATTTGTTTCTGTTGATCCGTCACCTCACCTATGTCGGCTGGGTTGTTCAACGCATGGCAGATATCGAAGGCGAAGTGCGATGTGCCAGATACATCGCAAATGCAGTCCGGAAATCCGAATCCTATCTTTCAAATTGTTTGTGACTTTGACTATTTGGTCAAACTTGATAGTTTCCTCTGATGACTGATAACCTTCACAGCAATACCATGCCGCGCAATGCAGGCACAGCCTTGACCTTGGCATGGTTTGAAAATGCGCAGGTCAACACTTCAGCCGCCGAACGCCGCGCTGCAACCCTCACCACCCGCCGCAGCGTCAAAAAGGAATACCAGGCGGCATGGCTGGTGAAGGCGTTGCAGTGCATTGATCTCACCACACTCGCCGGAGACGACACGGCCGATCGCGTAAAGCGGTTGTGTGACAAGGCAAGACGGCCCCTGCGGGACGACATTGTTGAGAAACTCGGTCTTTCTGCCAATCCACCCAAAGTGGGCGCGGTGTGTGTCTACCCTTCGATGGTTCCACACGCGGTGAAAGCCTTGCGAGGTTCAGGCATTCCCGTGGCCTCGGTGGCCACTGGCTTTCCGGCAGGCCTGACTCCACTGCCTTTGCGTCTTGCTGAAATCAGATACGCCGTTGATCAGGGTGCGGATGAAATTGATATCGTGCTGTTCCGCGAGCATGTGCTGCGGCAGGACTGGCAGGCACTCTATGATGAGGTGGCGGCCATGCGTGAAGCCTGCGGTGCGGCCCACATGAAAACCATTCTGGCCACGGGTGATTTGAAAACCCTGCGCAACGTCTACAAGGCCTCGATGGTATCCATGCAGGCTGGTGCTGATTTTATCAAAACCTCGACGGGCAAGGAAGACGTCAACGCCACCTTGCCGGTCAGCCTCACAATGGTCCGTGCACTGAGGGATTATCACGAGCTGACCGGGTTCCAGATTGGCTTCAAACCTGCCGGTGGCTTGAAGACTGCGAAAGATGCAATGGCATGGCAAATTCTGATGAAGGAAGAACTGGGCCGTCGCTGGTTGGAGCCTGATCTGTTCCGCATTGGTGCAAGTTCCATGCTCGCCGATATTGAGCGGCAACTCGAACATTATCTCACAGGCCGCTACGCCGCCCTGTCCCACCACGCGCTTGCCTGAGGACGAACCCATGCCCACCGTTTCAGATATTCTTGACAGCATGGACTATGGTCCCGCACCCGAACAGAACAGTCATGTAAAAGACTGGTTGTCACGCCATGCGAATGGCTTTGGTCATTTCATCGATGGCGCTTTCGCTACACCACCTGAAACAAGTTGGATTGACGTCACCAATCCCGCAAATGGCGAAACGCTGGCCAAAGTTCCCCAAGGCTCCGCTGCTGATGTGGATGCTGCGGTCAAGGCAGCGCGCAAGGCGTTTCCGGCCTGGAGCAAACTGTCCGGCCACGAACGCGCCAAACACCTTTATGCATTGGCCCGCCACATTCAAAAACGCGAACGCTTTTTCGCCGTACTTGAAACCATGGACAACGGCAAAACCATCCGCGAGTCCCGGGATATTGATATTCCGTTGGTCGCCAGGCATTTCTATCATCACGCGGGCTGGGCGCAGTTGCTTTCCACCGAGTTCAAAGGCTACGGTCCCATCGGTGTCTGCGGGCAAATCATACCGTGGAATTTTCCATTGTTGATGATGGCGTGGAAAATAGCCCCCGCACTTGCAGCCGGAAATACAGTGGTGTTGAAGCCTGCCGAGTTCACGCCACTTACAGCCTTGGCCTTTGCCGAGGCTTGCGTTGAAGCAGGCATTCCAAAAGGCGTCGTCAACATTGTCACAGGTGATGGCGAAACCGGAGCAGCACTGGTAGCCCACAACGACGTTGATAAAATCGCATTTACGGGGTCAACCGATGTAGGCCGTCTCATTCGTGGCGTCACAGCGGGGAGCGGCAAAAAACTTTCGCTCGAACTTGGCGGCAAGTCGCCTTTCATCGTTCATGAAGATGCTGATCTGGATGCCGCTGTCGAAGGCGTTGTCGATGCTGTGTGGTTCAACCAGGGACAGGTCTGTTGTGCGGGCACACGTTTGTTGATGCAGGAATCCATCGCTGATCGCTTCATTGCCAAACTGAAAAAACGCATGCAGACATTGCGCGTCGGTGACCCGCTCGACAAGTCGACAGACATGGGGCCCCTCGTTGACAAAATACAGTTGGACCGGGTCACAGCAATGGTGCGCAAAGGCGAAACTGAAGGCGGAACACTGATCCAAGCCTCCGGCCCGCTGCCTGCAAAAGGCAACTACTTCCCGCCATCACTTTTCGTTGACGTCAGCAGTTCATCGTCGGTGATGCAGGACGAAATTTTCGGGCCCGTGATGTCTGCCATGACCTTTCGCACCCCCGACGAAGCGGTAACCCTGGCCAATCACACACGTTATGGCTTGGCAGCTTCGATCTGGTCAGAGAACATCAATGTGGCGCTGAATACGGCGTCGGCGGTGAAAGCGGGCGTGGTCTGGATCAACAGCACCAACATGTTCGACGCCGCTGCAGGATTTGGCGGCTACAAGGAATCAGGTTTTGGTCGCGAAGGCGGCCGTGAAGGCATGTATGAATATCTTGTTGCCGATTGGACAAAAATGCGTGCAGCATTGCCCGAAGTTTCAGCCGTCAAACTCTCAGGCGCACCATCACCTGTGCAAGGGCAAGCCGGGCTTGACCGCACCGCGAAGCTGTTCATCGGCGGCAAACAATCGCGTCCGGACGCTGGTTACTCATTTTCGGTGTTGAATGCCAAAGGCCACTCCATCGGCCAGGCCGGATTGGGCAATCGCAAGGATATTCGAAACGCTGTCGAGGCTGCGATCAAAGCTTCCGCATGGACATCAACTTCGGCACACAACCGCGCACAGGTTCTGTATTTCATCGCTGAAAATCTGGAGGCGAGAGCTGATGGTTTTGTAGATCGCCTGAAACAGTCGGGCGCAACCTCCAAACAAGCCAAACTTGAATTTGATACCTCCATCGCCCGCATCTTCACTTACGCCGCCTATGCCGACAAATATGATGGCCGTATCCATTCCACCAACGCGAAACGCCAATCCACGCTGGCCTTCAATGAAGCATTCGGCACCATGGCTCTGGTTTGTCCAGACGAAGCGCCACTGTTGGCCTTCATATCTTTGCTCATGCCAGTCCTCGCCATGGGCAATCGCGCGGTCATCGTGCCTTCGACCATCATGCCGCTGATCGCAACGGATCTCTATCAGGTATTCGAAACCTCTGATGTGCCAGCGGGAGCCATCAACATTATAACCGGCGAAAAAGACGATCTGGCAAAGACCCTGGCCGACCATGATGAAGTGGCAGCCATGTGGTATTATGGCAGCAAGGCGGGCTCTGCCATGGTTGAAAAAGCGTCAGCCGGGAATGTGAAGTCCACTTGGGTCAATGATGGCAAAGGGATTGACTGGTTTAACCCCGGACAAGCTGAGGGTGTAGAATATTTGCGACATGCGACGCAGGTGAAAAACATCTGGATACCCTATGGCGAGTGATTTTCTTTTTTAACGCCTACACCACGGTCAACAATCTTTCACGGCACACAGTCAGCGTCTCCAAAATCCCGCGTTTCCACCAATTCTGCGCTGAGAAGATTTCAACCTCCACTGCACCCACATATCCCGCAGTCTCCACAGCCTCGCGCATTGATTTCAATTCAATCACCCCGTCGCCCATCATGCCGCGATCATTCAACACGTCATGTGTAGGCACAAGCCAATCGCAAACGTGATAGGCCAGAATGCGTTTGCCCGCACGTGCGATGTCGCGCTTCAGGTTTGGGTCCCACCACACATGATAACAATCAATCGCCACACCAATGTTGGAGTGGTTGATCTCATCACACCAATCCAACGCTTCTGACAAAAGTGTGAGGCAGCTGCGCTCTGCCGCATAGACCGGATGCAAGGGTTCAAGCGCAATCTTGACGCCGAGTTCGTGGCCATAGTCAGCCAATTCAGCGCAGGCCTCTTTCACTTGTAGGCGCGCAGCTTCGAGATTTTTCGAACCTGTGGGCAAACCACCCACGACCATCACAAAGCAGGACGCACCCAATGTTGCGGCGTCGTCGAGTGCGCGTTTGTTCGCTTCAATGTTGTTGCCGAATGAGCGTGCATCGCTGGCGGGAATATAAGTGCTGCGGCAATAACCGCTCAACGCCAAACCAGAATCACGAATGTGTCTGGCAATTGCTGTTACGTTGCCACCTTCCACCTCCCGCCGCCAAGGTGAAATCATGCCGAAACCGGCACGCGCCACAGCATCAATCACGTCAGCAATGGGAGCTTGAAAGCCAAGCGTTGCCGTGTTGATGGAACAGCTTCTCAAATGTTGTGAAAGGTCACGCACCGTAAACCGCGAGCAGTTTTTTCATACGTGATGTTGCAAGATCAGGATCGCGCAACAACCCCGCCTGATCAGCCAGTTTGTAACACTCCACAAAATAGGGGAGCGACCGCATGGCTTGCGCGCCGTTGATCATGATGAAATGATCTTGATGTCCGTTGAGCCAGGCCAGAAACACAATGCCGGTTTTATAGAATTGGGTGGGCGCAGAGAAAATCAAACGGGAAAGCGAAACTGTAGGTTCCAGCAAACGATTGTAAGTTGAAACGTCGCCTGCTGCCAAAGCCGAAAGTGCCGCCGAAGCCACAGGTGCTATGGCGTCAAATATGCCAAGCAGGGCGTGGGAATAGCCTCTGTTGTCACCCGCGATCAACGCCGGATAATTGAAATCATCACCGGTGTACATTTTCACGGAAGCAGGCAGCCGCCGCCGCATCGCAATTTCTTTCGCATCATCCAGAAGCGAAATTTTGATGCCATCGACGTTCGGGACATTGGCTTCAATCACACGGAGAGCAGTTTCCATTGTGTCTTCGAACCTTTCATGCCCCCAGTAGCCTTTCAGTGCCGGGTCAAACATATCGCCCAGCCAATGCAACACAACGGGATGATCAGCTTCGGCCAGAACGCGCGAATAGACTTGCACATAATCGTCCGGCGTCTTGGCAACGCGCATCAAAGCCCGGCTTGCCATGAGAATAATACGGCCACCCAATTTCTGAATGGCGTGCAGCTGCTTAAGATAAGCTTCAATCACATCATCAAGTGTTCTTGCGTCGGCGGGCGTCAAATGATCCGTACCACAACCGGAAAAGATCATTTGTGAACGGAGTCCCGCATTCAGCAATGACTGTTTGATCAGCTCCAGCGCAGTGGGCCAATCCAGCCCCATGCCGCGTTGTGAGGTGTCCATGGCTTCGGCAATTCCAAAACCCAAATCCAGAAGGTGGGTGCGATAGGCCATGGTCTTTGGCCAATCAATGGCGGCTTGCCTTGACGGGTCCACATTCGAAAAAGGATCCGCCACTACATGGGCGGCAGCAAAGGCCACACGGTTGAAGGGCTGCGTTGGTGCTTGAACGGCCAGTGGCTTTCCTTGCAAAACATAGTTACCCGAAGGCAATCGGATATTCATGTTCAATACCTCACCGTCAACAAACCGCCATCAGCCTGAATCGCTTGACCTGTCGTGTAAGGCAGCAAGCCCGATGCCAAAGTCAATGCAATCCGCGCCACTTCTTCCGGCGTGCCAAAGCGTTTGATGACCGTCAGACCACTTTCGATCAAAGCGTCATACTTCACTTTTGATGGTGCGGTCATTTCGGTTTCGATAAAGCCTGGTTGAATTTCGTAAACACCAATGTCTTCATCACTCAACCGGCTGGCAAAAAGTTTCGACATCATTGATGCGGCCGCTTTCGACATGCAATATTCACCTCGCGCGATTGATACAGCGGTCGCGTTTGCAGATGTGATCG
Source organism: Hyphomicrobiales bacterium (assembly GCA_043754325.1). Taxonomy (GTDB): domain Bacteria; phylum Pseudomonadota; class Alphaproteobacteria; order Rhizobiales; family Aestuariivirgaceae; genus Aestuariivirga. The sequence goes on along the minus strand of JAYUVC010000198.1, from coordinate 36,497 downwards.
AGATAATGCTGCGATGGCATTCAGTAGTATTTTTGCGCACGCGTCTTGCAAACGCCTGGGTCAGAAAAAATGTGCCGCGTGTATTGACGTCCATGCAACGATCATAGCTTTCTGCCGTCACATCCAACAGGTCACCGCGTGACATCACGGAAACCCCGGCATTGTTGATCAAGGTGGTGAGCGGTCCGAGGGCTGCTTCGGCCTCGTCCAACAATTTTTCATGGGCGCGAATGTCCGAGACATCGGCTTTCAGCGCCACTGTCTTCATGCCCATGGCGGCGATCTGGTCTGCCACAGCCTGAAGTTCGCCGGAGTCTTCGATATCTGCAACGGCGACATTATAGTCAGCTTTTGCCATGGCCAGCGCGATGGCCTTGCCGATGCCGCGCCTTGCACCTGTCACCAACACCTGTCCCATTATTTCAAGCCTCCGATTTTTTCCAGTCGCGCAATCTCATCGGCTGTGCACACCATGCGCAGCGTGGTGTCCGTGTTGAATGTCAATCGCGCCGCAAGCGCGGGCTTTGTCATCAAGTCGCGTTCAAACACAATCGATCCGGTATATTGATTGGTCAGATAGTAATAGGCGATGGCCGCAATTGAAATATTCACCTGCACCGGATCAAGGCCCTGCCGGAACACGCCACAGCTTTCACCGCGTGACAGCAGGGCCTGCATGCGAGCCACGAATTTGCGGCTCATGTCCGTGTTGCGCTTCGAGGTTTTCAGATGTTTCGCCTTGTGCAGGTTCTCGCTGTTCACCAGCGTGATGAATTCCGGATGGGCAATGAAATAGTCCCAGATGAAACCCACCAGGCGCCGCATGGCGGCGACGGGTTCCAGACTATCCAGCTGCAACGCTGCTTCTTTTTCACGAAATTCCGCATAGGCATTTTCAACGGTGATGGCGAAGAGGTCGTCCTTGTTGCCGAAGTAATGATAGAGCATGCGCTTGTTGGATTTGGCCCGTGTGGCAATGCGGTCCACCCGCGCACCGCCAAGTCCGAACTTGGAAAATTCCTGCGTGGCAGCCGCCAGAATACGTAGCTTGGTGGCGTCCGGGTCTCTCACCTGTGGTTTTGAATGCTTCACCAATGTTGCTTGCCAACAAATAACTATTTGGTTATTTATAGCGACACACAGTGTGTTTGACAAGACGTCCGGACAAATCAGAATGGCAGGTTACGACTATATAATTGTTGGGGCAGGGTCTGCGGGCTGTGTGATGGCGGCCCGCCTTTCTGAAATGCCGGATGCCCGCGTGCTGTTGCTCGAAGCAGGGCCACGGGACACCAACCCCTACATTCACGTGCCGGTTGGTTTTGCAAAAATGACCTCCGGCAATTTGTTGTGGGGTTATGAAACAGCACCCTTGAAACACGCCAACAACCGCAAAGTGGTTTATCCGCAAGCCCGCGTGCTCGGCGGCGGCAGTTCCATAAATGCGGAAATTTTCACCCGTGGTTGCCCCGAAGACTATGACCATTGGGCAAACGAGATGGATTGCAAAGGCTGGAGTTGGGCCGATCTCAAAAAATACTTTATCAAGTCAGAAGGCAACACACGCGTGGGGCTGACCGGGCATGGCACGGAAGGTCCGCTAGGCGTTTCCGATCCGCGCACCCCTTCACCGCTTTCGCAAAGCTTTGTGCAAGGCTGCGTGGACATTGGCATGCCTTTCAACCCTGATTTCAATTCAGGCAGGCAAGAGGGAGCGGGGCTCTATCAAACCACCACAAAGAATGGCCGTCGTTGCTCGGTCGCGGTTGGCTATTTGCGCCCGGCATTGAAACGCCCCAATCTTGAACTGCGCACGGGCGTGATGGTGAAGCGTATCATCATTGAGAAGGGCCGCGCCAAAGGTGTGGAAATTATTGAGGCTGGTGTGGTGAAACGCCTGGATGCGGACCACGAAGTCATCATCACATCAGGTGCCATAGGCTCTCCAAAAATCTTGATGCTCTCAGGCATTGGTCCTGCAACACATTTACGTTCGATTGATGTTGCAGTCACGCATGATCTTGCTGGTGTTGGCCAGAACTTCCATGACCATTTCTCAACCGATGTGGTATGGCAACTCAACGGCCCGCATTCTTACGACAAATACAAAAAACCGCATTGGGCCGCTCTTGCAGGCTTGCAATATCTGATGTTCAGGACCGGGCCTGTGGCGTCCAACATTGTGGAAGCCGGCGCTTTCTGGTGGGGAGACCGCACCGAGAAAACGCCGGATTTGCAGTTCCATTTCCTCGCAGGTGCAGGCGTTGAAGAAGGTGTGGGCACGGTGCCCGGCGGCAATGGTGCAACCTGCAACTCCTACCACACACGCCCGCGTTCACGCGGCAGTGTGACACTGCGTTCTAACAAGCTGGAAGACCCGCCCATCATTGATCCGAATTCTTTCGCCGAGCCTTATGACCTTGAACGCCATATCGACGGCATAAAAGTGACACAGGACATTGGCCGCGCCAAATCTTTCGTGAGATATGTGGAGCGTGAACATTTTCCCGGAGCCGCGTGCAAAACCAGACAGGATTACATTGATGTGGCCCGCGCCAATGCCCGCTCATCCTACCATCCCGTTGGCACCTGCAAACTCGGCACCGATGACATGGCTGTTGTCGATCTGGATTTGCGCGTGCATGGCCTCGAAGGTTTGCGCGTGTGTGACAGTTCCATCATGCCGCAAGTCGTGTCCTCCAATACCAATGCGCCCACCATCGCCATTGCAGAAAAGGCCGCTGACCTCATTCGCGGCAACAGGTGAAGCATGCCAAAAATCCTTTCCGCCCGTGACGCCGCGCGCCATATTCCTGATGGTGCCATTGTCGCCGTAAACTCATCGTCCGGCCTCAACTGCCCTGATGCGGTGTTACAGGCCATGGGCGAAAGTTTTGAAGCCGTAAATGCGCCGAAAAACCTGACCATGATTCACCCCATTGCATCAGGAGACATGTTCGGCATCAAGGGCATCAATCATATCGCAAAGCCTGGTCAAATCGTGCGGATCATCGCGGGCTCCTATCCGTCGGGACCCTCCACATCCGAGCCGCCCGCGATCTGGCAGATGATCACCAGCAATCAAATCCCCGCTTACAATGTTCCATCAGGAATTCTGTTCGACATGATGCGTGAGGCCTCGGCCAAACGCCCCGGCGTCATTACAAAAGTCGGCCTCGATACCTTTGTCGATCCTTCGAATGAAGGTTGCGCCATGAACGGGAAAGCCCAAGCCGAAAAAATCGTGCGCAAGATTGATTTCGACGGTGGAGAGTGGCTTTACTTTCCCGCAATCACACCACATGTTTCGATCATTCGTGGTTCAACCTGCGACCGCCGTGGCAACATGACGTTCGAACAGGAAGGTGCTTGTCTGGGAGCCATGGAACTGGCACTTGCTGCGCATAACACGGGTGGCGTTGTCATTGCCCAGGTGCGCGAGATTGTGGAGAACGACACGATAAAGCCACACGCTGTGCGCGTTCCAGGAATCCTGGTCGACTACATCGTCGAAGTGCCGGACCAATGGCAGACTACACAAACGCCTTACGATCCAGCAATTTCAGGCGAAGAGCGTCGCCCCCTCGACAGCTTCGCTTTGATGGAATTCGGCACGGGGAAAGTCATTGCCCGGCGTGTGGCGCAGGAGTTGCGCAATGGCTGGGCCGTCAATCTGGGCTTCGGCGTATCAGCCAATGTGCCCCGCATCTTCATTGAGGAAGGTTTGCACGGCCAGTGCACCTGGGTGTTGGAGCAAGGACCGGTCGGTGGTGTGCCTTTGCTGGAGTTTCAGTTTGGGTGCTCTTCCAATGCAGAAGCCTTTGTGCCCTCGGCCTATCAGTTCACTTATTTTCAGGCGGCGGGATTTGATTGTTCGTTGTTGTCGTTTTTGCAAATCGATAGCCATGGCTCAGTCAACGTATCGAAACTTGGGAGCCGCCCTCACGTGACAGCGGGTGCGGGCGGCTTTGTTGATATCACCACGCGGGCAAAGAAAATAGTCTATTCAGGTTTCTTCAATGCCGGAGCCAAAATGCAAATCGTTGACGGTAAATTACGCATCGACAAGGAAGGCAAAGTGAAAAAGCTGGTCAAGGACGTTGAACAGATTTCCTTTTCTGGTCGTCGCGGTGTGGCGCAAGGCCAGGACGTGACCTATGTCACTGAACGTTGCGTCATGAAGCTGACAGCGGAAGGTATCGTCCTCACCGAAATTGCGCCGGGTGTGGAACTGCAGTCAAATATCCTGGATCAGTCCGAATTCCCGTTGATCGTCTCTCCGCAATTGAAGCAGATGGAAGGCAGTCTGTTCCTGCCGGAAAAAATGGGGCTGAAACTTCATGCATGACACTGGCGACACACGCATTGTTTTTTCCGTTGATGGCCAAATCGCAACCATCCGGGTAGACCGACAGGATAAACTCAACGCGCTCGACTTTGACATGGTGCTGGCGCTGGAACGCGCTGCCATTCTCGCCGACAATATGAAAGATGTCCGGGCGGTGATACTTACGGGCAGCGGAGAAAAATCATTTTGTGCAGGCGGTGACATTGAAGCCTGGTCTGGCTGGGACGCGGAGGACTTCGCCATGAAATGGGTGCGCCAGGGCCACCGTGCCTTTGATGCACTGACCCGCATGCGGCATCCGCTGATTGCGGCACTCAATGGTCATTGCCTTGGAGGTGGTTTGGAATTGGCAATCGCGGCTGATGTGCGCATTGCCGAGGCGCACGTGAAAATTGGCTTGCCGGAAACCGGTATTGGCATCATTCCCGGCTGGTCCGGCACCCAACGTGCCGTGCGCCGCTTTGGTGCGCAAATGGTACGTCGCATGGCATTGGCAGGCGAAATTTTTGATGCAACTTCCGCCTTGTCCCATGGCCTTGTCGATAAGGTTGTTGCAAAAGGTGAGAGCCATGCCGCAGCTGTTTCAATGGCAGAAGCGATCGCCAATCGAAGCCCATTGGCCACACGCCTCACCAAACTCATGATCAACATGGCCGAGGGCGAAGAAACCGAAGCCGCGATTGAAACCTTGGGCGGTTACATTGCAGCTGGCAGCAGCGATTTGGCCAAAGGGCTTGACGCCTTCCGCAACAAACGCAAACCTTCCTTCTGATGGATGACATTTCAGCACGATTGTTTCTGCGCCAGCTTTTCGATGCTGCGGTGGCCAGCGCAAACCCGTTCAAGGTGCTCGCTTCACACTTGCCGGAAAAACCAAAAGGTCGTTGTATTGTTGTGGGCGCCGGAAAAGCGTCAGCGGCCATGGCGGCAGCGCTGGAACAGGCGTGGCCTGACGTTTCAATGAGTGGCGTGGTTGTGACACGTTATGGCCACGCTGTTCCCACATCCAAAATCAAAATCATCGAAGCCGCACATCCCGTGCCTGACGACAACAGCCTGCTGGCCGCGACGGAAATCTTGCAGACTGTCTCAGGGTTGAACGAAGATGACCTGGTCATTGCATTGATTTCCGGTGGTGGTTCTGTACTGCTCGTATCTCCCGCTGAAGGCCTCTCACTTTCCGACAAGCAAAATGTAAACCGTGCTCTGCTGCAGAGTGGGGCCGGCATCGGTGAAATGAACATTGTGCGAAAACATTTGTCGCGCATCAAAGGCGGCAAGCTTGCGAAGGCTGCCGCACCGGCGCGTGTGGTAACGCTGCTCATTTCCGATGTGCCGGGGGACGATCCCGCAATCATCGCCTCAGGTCCAACTGTGCCGGATCAATCAACACCGCAAGATGCACGGGATATTCTGGCGCGTTACAAAGTCAATATCCCGCCCGCAGTCGAACAGGTTTTGAATCGACCGTATCTTTCGCCAGCTCAAACTGCTGTTGATGTGCGCATGATTGCATCGCCGCTGATGGCATTGCAAGCAGCAGCAACAACGGCAACTGCGCGAGGCATCACGCCACTTGTCCTCGGAGACGCCTTGGAGGGCGAGGCCCGCGAAGTCGGCAAGATCATGGCAGGAATCGCCATCTCGGCGCAGTTACATGGTCTGCCTGCGTCTGCGCCTTGCGTATTGTTGTCGGGAGGCGAGGCAACTGTCACCATCCAGAACGGCAAAGCCGGGCGGGGTGGTCGCAACACTGAATTCCTGTTGTCCCTCGCTATCGCCCTGCAAGGCTGCGTCGGTATATGGGCACTGGCCGGAGACACCGACGGTATCGATGGCACCGAAGACGCGGCAGGCGCCATCATCACACCTGACACGTTGATCCGTGCAGACTCGCAAAATAGGCAGCCACGCGATTTTCTGGCGGGGCATGACAGCTATTCGCTTTTCAAGACGCTTGGCGATCTCGTCATGACCGGACCAACCCTGACCAATGTCAACGACTTCCGGGCAATCCTGGTGATTCCCTCCTGAAACCCGTCGTTTCCCGCCGTTGCCTTGGTCTTGATTTTGGTGGACACTACGGCCTGATTTGACGGCAGGAATACGATTGATGGGCAAACTCACAACACATGTTCTCGACACGGCAAAAGGCTGTCCGGCACAGGGCATGGCAATAGACGTGCTGATGGATGACGTGTTTTTGCGTTCTGTAAAAACCAATGCCGATGGTCGTATTGACGGCCCCATTCTGGAGGGTGAGGCTTTGTTCTCCGGTCAATACGAATTGCGGTTTCACGCTGGCGATTATTTGCGGCGCACAACACCCGGTTTGAAAGAGCCACTGTTCCTTGACATCATTCCCATTCGCTTTGGCATCGCCGATGCGTCACAACATTACCATGTGCCGCTTTTGCTGTCCCCCTTCAGCTACTCGACCTATCGCGGGAGCTGATGATGCATAATGCGATTTCTTTTCTCCGGCACGGCAAGCGTGTCGATTTGCGTCCCGAAAGTCCGACACAGACCGTACTTGACTATTTGCGCCTCGATGAAAAATCCAAAGGCACCAAGGAAGGCTGCAACGAAGGCGATTGTGGTGCCTGTACCGTCGCCCTTGGTCGGGTCAAAAACGATAAACTGGTTTACGAACCTGTCAACGCCTGCATCCTGTTTGTGGGCCATTTGCATGGCTGTGAATTGGTGACGGTGGACGACCTGATGCAGGACAATATTCTGCATCCGGTACAGGAGGCAATGGTCACCCATCATGGTTCCCAATGTGGTTTCTGCACACCGGGTTTCGTCATGGCGCTGTTTACGCTCTACCATCAAAAACGCGCGCCAACGCGGGCCGATATTGTGGACCACATCGCGGGCAACCTGTGTCGTTGTACAGGTTATCGTCCCATCATTGATGCTGCTATGGATGCCTGCACGGGAATGCCGCTTGATGCCTGGGCCAAAGCCGAGAAGGCCACCGTTGCAGCCCTGAAAAGCCTTGGTCCAAAACGCGATGTCATGGTGAACACCGACACTGGCTTCATTGCCATTCCCGCAAGCGGCGACCGCCTGGCACAGGTCGCGCATGACAATCCTGATGCAACGATTGTAAGTGGTGCAACTGATGTGGGATTATGGGTGACCAAGCAGATGCGGGTGTTGCCCAAAATCATCCACACCTTCAACGTTGATGAATTGCGCGATATTCGAATTGTCGGCGACGTTTTGCAAATCGGCGGAGCCGCCACCTATGGCGACGCCATGCAGGCCTTGATCGCGCTTGATGCGGATATTGGCGAAGTCATGCGCCGCCTTGGTTCCACACAGGTGCGTGTATCAGGCACCATTGGCGGAAACATTGCCAATGGCTCGCCGATCGGCGACATGCCGCCCATGTTGATTGCACTCGGTGCAACACTGCATTTACGCCATGGCGACAGTGAACGTTCAATGCCGCTCGAAGATTACTTTATCGCTTATGGCAAACAGGACCGGACACCCGGTGAGCTGGTTTGGCGCATTGATGTGCCACTCTTGAAACACGATGAGGTCTTTCGCGCACACAAGATTTCCAAACGCTTTGACCAGGATATCTCAGCCGTCATGTTTGCCTTGAAAATCTCGCGGGATGGCAATGTCATTCGTGAGGCCCGTCTTGCCATGGGCGGCATGGCCGCAACGCCGAAGCGCGGCACGCAAACGGAAGCGGCTTTGCGCGGGATCAACCTTGCAAATGAAACAGTGTGGCAAACCGCAATCGGAATGCTTGCAAAAGACTACCAGCCAATCTCCGATATGCGGGCCTCATCACTGTATCGTTTGGAAACAGCGCAGGCGTTGCTGCACAAAACCCTGTTGGAATGTGCCGGAGAAACCTCAACCCGTATCATCGGCCAACGGATTGCCGCCGCATGAAATTGCCTGTGACCAGAACGATTGGCAAAGCCATCGCCCACGACTCCGGCGTCCTCCATGTTGCAGGCACCGCCACCTACATTGACGACATGCGCGAACCTGAAGGCACGGTACATGTCGTACCGGGCTATGCCCCCGATGCCGCGAAGGGCAAAATCATCAAGGTCGATCTTGACGCGGTGCGCAGCACCCCCGGCGTTGTGGCCATACTCACCGCAAAAGATATTCCCGGCATCAATGATTGCAGCCCGGCCCTGGGCGATGACCCGATTTTTGCTGAAACAGAAATCGCCTTTCATGGCCAAGTGATTTTTGCGGTTGTCGCTGAAACACGGGACGCTGCAAGGCGGGCAACACTGTTGGCGAAAATTGAAATCGCAGCTGAAATACCAGCCGTTTCCACCGACGACGCAGTGACCATGGGCACCCCCGATATTCTGCCGCCCTATGCCTTCGAACGTAAAAACGCCATCAAGGCTGTCGCTGCATCCAAGCACAAACTCCAGGAATCCTTCCGCATCGGCGGGCAGGAACATTTCTACCTCGAAGGGCAAGTCAGTCTCGCAGTGCCTGAAGAACAAGGCGGCATGACCGTGCATTGCTCCACCCAGCACCCGACGGAAGTGCAGCATATCATAGCCAAAATGTTGGGTGTGATGGATGCGAAAATCACCTGCGAATGCCGCCGCATGGGTGGTGGCTTTGGCGGCAAGGAAACGCAAGCAGCGCAATGGGCCGCCCTTGCGGCACTCGCAGCTCACGTAACGGGCCGTCCCGCCAAGTGCCGTCTTGACCGTGATGATGACATGATCATGACCGGCAAACGCCATGACATGCAGGTCAATTACGCTGCGGGTTTTGACGCCAGGGGATTGCTGCACGGTGTTGACGTCGAGTTCCTGTCGCGTTGCGGTTACTCCGCCGACTTGAGCATGGGTGTCAACGATCGCACCATGTTCCACGCTGACAATGCCTATTTCTATCCGGCGCTGCACATCAAATCCCGTCGCCTCCGCACCAACACCGTGTCAAACACGGCGTTCCGTGGATTTGGCGGACCACAAGGCATGTTGTTTGCCGAACGCATGATGAGCAGCATTGCCGCAATGCTTGAAATAGATGCGCTGGATGTGCGCAAGACAAATTTTTATGGCAAGGGCCGTGACATCACACCCTTCACGCAGAAAGTCGACGACAACATTCTCGATGATCTCGTGGGGCAACTGGAAGCCTCGTCGGACTATCGCATACGCCGGAAACAAATCACGGCGTTCAACGCAAAGAACCGAATCCTGAAAAAGGGCTTGGCGCTCACCCCCGTCAAATTCGGTATTTCATTCACGCTGGCCCATCTCAATCAGGCTGGCGCACTGGTACACGTCTACACCGATGGCTCAGTGCATCTCAATCACGGCGGCACTGAAATGGGGCAGGGGCTCTATGTGAAAGTGGCGCAAGTGGTAGCGGAATGTTTTGGTATTGATGTGGAACGTGTTCGCATCACAGCGACCACAACGGGCAAGGTGCCGAACACATCTCCCACTGCAGCCTCGTCCGGCTCCGACTTGAACGGCATGGCGGCACAGGCAGCTGCTGATACAATCAAGGCCCGCATGACGGATCAGGCAGTGAAAATCTGGAAAGTGCCAAAGTCGAAAATCAGTTTCGCCAATGGCCAGGTCATGGCCGGCAACAAGACGTTGAGCTTTGCCGAGTTGGCGAAAGCCTGTCACCTCGCCCGCGTCTCCCTGTCGTCAACAGGCTTTTATGCCACACCAAAAATTCACTGGGACCGCGCCAAGGCCAAAGGCCGTCCCTTCCTGTATTTCGCTTACGGTGCAGCTTGTGCAGAAGTCACCATCGACAGCTTTACGGGTGAGATGAAAGTCGACCGCGTGGACATTTTGCATGACGTCGGAAAATCCCTGAACCCCGCCGTTGACCTTGGCCAAATCGAAGGAGCCTTCGTGCAGGGCATGGGCTGGCTCACCACGGAAGAATTGGTGTTCGACGACAAGGGCCACCTGCGCACACATGCACCTTCAACTTACAAGATACCTTGCGCCTCGGATGTGCCTGAAGATTTCCGCGTGAAGCTCTATGAGTCCAAGGGCAATCGCGAAGATACCATCTATCGCTCAAAAGCCGTGGGCGAACCGCCGTTGATGTTGGGAATTTCCGTGTGGGCTGCAATTTATGACGCCGTGGCCAGTTTGAAGCCGGGACACATTCCTCCGCTTGACGCACCAGCGACACCTGAAAATATCATGCGGGCCGTAAAGGCCATGCGCACATGAACCGCTGGGCCACATTGTCGAAGGCCGTGACGCGCCTTGGGGCCTGTGCGCTGGTCACTGTTGTCAGCACCAAAGGCTCGGTCCCGCGCGGCATCGACGCCTGGATGATTGTGACGCCGGAAGGATTTCACGGCAGCATTGGCGGCGGCACCTTGGAATGGAAAGCCATGGCCGAAGCACAGGAAATGTTGGCGCATGGTGGCGGGAAACGCAGCGTGGATTATGTGCTGGGACCGGAATTGGGGCAATGCTGCGGCGGCCGCATGCAATTGTCCATCGAACTGTTTGATCGCAACCGATTGGAACTGATTGATAGCCTCGCTGTCGACGACGTGGAAACACGCAGAGCGGTCTATCTGTTCGGTGCGGGTCATGTTGGTCGTGCACTGGTGTTGGCACTGGCACCCTTGCCATTTGACGTGATATGGGTTGACCCACGCCCCAACGCCTTCCCGTCACATGTGCCACAGAATGTGACGATGGTGCAGCCTGCGGATGTTCCATCTGCGCTGGTCAGCGCGGTTCACGGTACGCTTGTGTTCGTGATGACCCATTCCCATGCGCTGGACCTTGCCATCGTCGATGCGGCGTTGCGCAACGCCAACATCGCCCACACCGGTTTGATCGGCAGTGCCACCAAGCGGGCGCGGTTTGAGAGTCGCCTGGGTGAGGCCGGTGTTGAACCGCACCGCATCGCCGGTTTGCTTTGCCCCATCGGTGTCGGGGGAATTGCATCAAAGCATCCTTCAGCCATTGCAGCCGCAGTCGCAGCGCAAATATTGCAGCTTGGTTCACAATTGGCTTTCGTCATGAACACAACAGTGCGCAAGATCGGGTAAGTCGTAATGGGAAAAGTTTTGCGTGGCCAACGCGTCGGGTTCAACGATGGCCGGATCAGCCACGACATTGATGGTGCAGTTGCGGTCGGTGAGGATGGCCGTTTGGAATGGTGCGGTTCCTATTTTGAATTGCCCCTGCAATTTCAAGCTTATCCTGTTGACGATCATGACGACTGTTTGTTGTTGCCAGGTTTTATCGACGCCCACATCCACTTCCCGCAGTACCGGATGCTCGCTGCTCCTGCCGGGGATTTGCTGGAATGGTTGAACCGCTACACCTTTCCCGAAGAAGCACGTTACGCCGACAAGGACTATGCAACAACTGCTGCCGGGATTTTCCTGCAACGCCTTTTTGCCCACGGTACCACCTCGGTGCTGGCATTTTGTTCCGTACACAGACAATGTGCGGATGCCTTGTTTGCAGCTGCGCAGAACTGCAACATGGCCCTCATCACGGGAAAGACCATGATGGACCGGAACGCAATTCCGGCGGTGCAGGACAGTGCCGAACAAGGTGGACGGGAGTCAACAGCACTCTATCACAAATGGCATGGTCGGGATCGTTTGCGTTATGCGGTGACGCCACGTTTTGCCGTGACGTCAAGCGACGCGCAACTTGCCGTGTCTGGTGAATTGTTGAAGTCACTTCCCGGAGCCTTGATGCAAACCCACATTTCTGAAAGCCCGGGCGAAATTGCTTTGGTGCAGCAGCTTTTTCCGTGGTCAAAAGACTATACTGACGTTTATGATCGCTATGGGCTGCTTTCCAACCGCAGCCTGCTCGCGCATGGCATTCACCTGTCTGACAGGGAGCGTGCAAGACTGGGCGAGTCCGGCTCCACGGTATTGCATTGCCCGACGTCCAACGCTTTCCTCGGTTCCGGCATTATGCGCATGGCGGAGATGCGCAATGTAAAGCTGGGTGTGGCCACTGATATCGGCGGCGGCACCAGCTATTCAATGCTCGCGACCCTGGCAGAGACCTATAAACTGCAGATGCTGGCTGGCTATAAACCCTCCGTACACGAATTATACTTTCTGGCCACTTCTGGCAATGCGCAACGTTTGAAAATTGACCATGAAACAGGAAGCCTCGACGCCGGAAAATTTGCCGACATCGTGGTGCTTGACCCCTGCGCCACACCTGTGTTGAAAAGTCGACATGAACTCTCGCAAAACATCGAAGACATACTGTTTTCGCTAATGATGCTGGGGGACGACCGGGCTGTGAAGGCGACGTATGTAGCGGGCCAAAAACGCCACGAACGCTAATCCGTCGCAATCGCTTTCTCATACCACTCCGCAATCAATCGGCGCTCGGCAGGTTCTATCTCGGTCAAATTCGATGGCGGCATGGCGTGTGAGGCTGCGGATTGCAGGTAAATCGCCTGCGCGTTTCTGGCAACGTCTTCATCAGTTTCAAACACCACGCCTTTTGGTGCCGCGTGAATGCCCGGATAACTTGGCACCGCCGCATGGCACATGGCACAGCGGCCTTGCACCGTCAGGGACACGTCCTCAAAACCTGCACTGTTCATGAAATGCCGTGTGGCTTGCGGCGTGAAAGGTTGCTCGGCCTTGGCCTCGGTATTTTTTGGATATGTTGAAAGCCAGATGATGATGGCAAACAGCGCTGCCGTCACCCCCCATGTCCACCATGGCTCGCCTTTTCGGGCATGTTGCGAATTGAAAAAATGCCGGATGCTCACGCCCATCAAGAAAACCAGCGCTGCAATCAGCCAGCTGTATTGCGTGCCAAATGCAAGTGGTGAATGGTTGGACAACATCAGGAACACCACGGGCAGCGTCAAATAATTATTGTGCAGCGAACGCTGTTTGGCCTGAGCACCAAGTGCCGGGTCTGGTGTCAATCCCGCCACCAGCGATGCCACCACTTTTTTCTGGTTCGGAATAATAATGAAAAACACATTGGCCGACATGATGGTGGCCGTGAATGCTCCCAGATGCAAATAGGCGGCACGACCAGAAAACAGATGCGTGTAACCCCAGGCCATGATCACCAGCACCACATAGAGCAGCACCATCAGCAGGTTCTGATTTTGTCCGACAGGTGATTTGCACAGCAGATCATACACAATCCAGCCCACTGCAATGGATGCCAGCGACAACAAAATTGCACCCGTCGCTGAAATATCCAGCACATGCGTATCGACCAGATAGAGATGCGCACCACCATAATACATCACACCCAACAACGCGAAGCCGGAAAGCCAGGTGGCATAAGATTCCCATTTGAACCACGTCAAATGCTCTGGCATTTCGGCAGGGGCCACCAGATATTTGCGCACGTGGTAAAATCCGCCACCATGCACCTGCCACTCTTCACCTGAAGCGCCCGGCGGCAAATCAGCGGACTTGCTCAATCCCAGATCCAGCGCCACGAAATAAAACGAAGACCCGATCCAGGCGATGGCCGTGATCACATGCAGCCAGCGAATTCCGAATGACAGCCAGTCCCACAGGATCGTCCAAATTGCCATGCCACTGTCCCCCACGTTGCCCTTGGCAAATATGCCGCGCCTTCTATGCTACATGCAACAGCGGGGAAAGCCATGCGACCAGACGGACGATATGAACGGGACATGCGAGGCTATGGGGCCAACCCGCCGAACGCCCAGTGGCCGGGTGGGGCCTATGTGGCCGTGCAATTCGTCATCAACTATGAAGAAGGCGGCGAGAATTGCCTGCTGCATGGCGATGCCCAATCTGAAGCTTTCCTGTCGGAAATTGTGGGAGCACAGAACTGGCCGGGCAAGCGCCACTGGAACATGGAATCAATCTACGAATATGGCGCACGCGCCGGCTTCTGGCGGCTGCACCGCATGTTCACGCAAAGTGAAGTGCCGGCCACTGTCTATGGCGTGGCAACAGCACTCGCCCGTTCACCAGAGCAAGTGGCCGCGATGCAGGACGCCGGATGGGAAATTGCTTCCCATGGCCTGAAGTGGATCGAGTACAAGGATTTTACTGAGGCCGAAGAACGCGAACACATGCTTGAAGCCATTCGCCTTCACACCGAAGTCACCGGCGAGCGGCCACGCGGTTTCTACCTGGGCCGCACCTCCATGAATACGGTCTCACTTGCGGCGAGGGAAGGAGGCTTTGATTATATTTCAGACAGCTATGCTGACGATCTACCCTACTGGATTGAAGTGGACAACAAGCCGCAACTTGTCATTCCCTACACCCTTGATACCAATGACATGCGCTTTGCCGCCATCCAGGGCTTCAACTCCGGTGACCAGTTCTACACCTATCTGAAAGACGCTTTCGATGTACTCTATGCGGAAGGAAAAGTCGGCCGCCCCGCACTGTTGAACATCGGCCTGCATTGCCGTCTGGTGGGAAGACCGGGTCGTGCTGCATCGCTGCAACGCTTCATCAATTATGTAAAATCCCATGACAAGGTGTGGTTGGCCCGCCGCATCGACATTGCAGGGCATTGGAAGAAAATCCATCCCTTCACGCCAAAAAAACTGTTACCCTCACAATTGTCGAAAGCAGATTTTGTGAACGCCTTTGGCGGCATTTTCGAACACTCGCCATGGATTGCTGAACGCGCTTATGAACTGGAATTGGGTGCGGCCCACGACTGCGCCATGGGCTTGCACAGCGTGATGGCCCGCGTGTTCCGAACTGCAACAAGCGACGAACGCCTGCGGGTGTTAAAGGCCCACCCCGATCTTGCGGGGAAACTCGCAGCCGCCAAACGCCTGACCGCAGAGTCGACAGATGAACAGGAATCAGCGGGACTGGATGCATTGACGGACGACGAACGCACGCAGTTTCAAATTCTGAATGGTGCGTACACGGAGAAGTTTGGTTTCCCCTTCATCATCGCCGTGCGCGGACTGGGCAAGTCTGACATCCTTGCCGCATTTGAAAAACGCATCCAGAATAACCGCGACACTGAACTCAGCACGGCCAGCAAACAGGTTGAACGCATTGCCTTGTTGAGGTTGGCCCAACTTTTGAATTGAAACAGTGGCTACACACATGTTTCCGGGCACCCAAAATCGTCATCCCGGCGAAGGCTGGGATCCCGCTGACTTTCAGTCACGGCATTTGTAACAAGAGGGATTCCAGCCTTCGGACTTTCACACAGGCCATGTACTTTATGCCGACGGCGGCTACACTGCTGGTTAAACATTATCGAGAGGATTTGACATGGCCATGATCAGCAGCACCGGTGACCTGACACTGGGGAAAAACGCACCATGATGAAAGTCGCAATCATTGGCGCAGGACTCATGGGTCATGGACTGGCGCTGGTCTTCGCCGCTGGTGGCCATGAGGTCTCCGTCACTGATTCCCATCCGGAAACTCTCGGCACCGTCAAATCCCGCATCGCCGAAACCTTGGCGTTTCTCGGCTCGGATAAAAATGCTGTCGAGCGCGTGACACTTGACCCGTCATTGGAAGCCTGCGTGGCAAACGCACACTTTGTTGTTGAAGCAGCACCTGAGAAACTTGAACTCAAGCAGCAGCTGTTTGAACAAATCGAAGCTGCTGCACCCGTCGATGCGATATTGGCTTCGAACACCTCCGTCATACCCATCACCAAGATCATGGCAAGACTGAAACACAAGCACCGCGCTCTCGGCACCCACTGGTGGAACCCGCCGTTTCTGGTGCCGCTTGTCGAAGTCATCCAGACCGAAGACACGTCAATGGAGGTCATCACCCAAACCATGGCGCTGTTGCAGCAACTTGGCAAAGTGCCGGTGCATGTGAAAAAAGATGTGCCGGGCTTTGTCGGCAACCGCATGCAGGGTGCGCTGTGGCGCGAGGCCATTTCGCTTGTCGAAAATGGCGTGTGTGATGCAGAGACGGTTGACCTCGTGGTGAAGAACAGTTTCGGCCGCAGGCTGGCGGTTCTTGGGCCACTCGAAAATGCTGATCTCATTGGCCTTGATCTGACGCTCGACATTCACAGGCAGTTCCTGTCCGATCTCGAAACCTCAAAGTCTCCAAGCCCTTATCTCGAAGCCCTTGTGCGCGACGGAAATCTCGGCTTCAAATCCAATCAGGGTTTTAAGCCGTGGACGGAGGAGAAGAAAAACGCCTTGCGCGCAACGCTTCGTGAACACTTGAAAACAATAAATCAACTGCTTGGTAGCCAGGGAGGAAACCATGCCAAATAAACTGATCGCCGGACCCAATGTGCCGGTGAAAAACGTCTGCAAGACACCACTCGTCGGTGGACAATGGACGAAGGGTGACAAGGGCTATGACCTCGTGATCACCGCCAACCCGCAACAGCCGACGATACTTGTGGGCGGCAAGGTGCGGTTGCTGGGGTAATACGCAGCGTTCACTCCAAATCCCCGTCATGCCTGGCTGACCTCGGAAGCATATATCTGTTGTTGCTTGGCTCACTCGCGATCATCATCATGCTGGTTGCACCAAAGGGCATTTGGGGCTTCATAACCCAACGCTGGAACATTACACTTTTCCCCACGGGCTACCGTGTGAACCACAAGGAATAAAACATGGCCAACAAAGTCATCATCTCCGTTGCCATCACGGGCGGTATCCATACCCCCACAATGTCACCGCATCTGCCCATTACACCGGACGAAATTGCCGAACAATCCATTGCGGCTGCAAAAGCCGGCGCATCCATTATCCATCTGCATGCCCGCGACCCGAAAGACGGCAGACCCACACCCGACCCTGAAGTGTTCATGCAGTTCCTGCCGCGCATCAAGCAGAACTGCGACGCGGTCATCAACATCACCACCGGTGGCGGCCTGAACATGACGGTGGATCAGCGCCTTGCAGCACCGCTTGCCGCAAAGCCTGAAATGTGTTCCCTCAACATGGGGTCCATGAACTTTGGCATTTACGGTCTTGCAGACCGTTACAAGGACTGGAAACACCCGTGGGAAGAACCCTATCTGCGCGGAACCGACGATTTCATTTTCCGCAACACCTTCAAGGATATAGCCCGCATCCTGAAAGATCTGGGCGAACAGCACGGCACGCGCTTTGAACATGAATGCTACGACGTGGGCCACCTCTACAATCTCGCCCACTTTGTGGATAAAGGTGCCATCAAGCCACCCTTCTTTGTACAGATGATTTTCGGCATCCTGGGCGGCATAGGTGCCGACATGCGCAACATGATGTTCATGAAAGAAACCGCCGATAAATTGTTCGGCAAGGATTATCGCTGGTCAGTTCTTGCAGCCGGCAAAAACCAAATGGCCTTCTGCACGCAAGCCGCGATGATGGGCGGCAATGTGCGCGTGGGACTGGAGGACTCGCTCTACATCGGCAAGGGCAAGCTCGCGACATCGAATGCAGAACAGGTCGCAAAGATTCGTCAT
Source organism: Hyphomicrobiales bacterium (assembly GCA_043754325.1). Classification (GTDB taxonomy): domain Bacteria; phylum Pseudomonadota; class Alphaproteobacteria; order Rhizobiales; family Aestuariivirgaceae; genus Aestuariivirga. The sequence continues at coordinate 18,742 of JAYUVC010000198.1, read as the reverse complement.
ATCATTGAAGAACTGGGACTGGAGATTGCGACGCCAACAGAAGCGCGGGAGATATTGGCGCTGAAGGGTGGAGATCGGGTGGGGTTTTGAGAGTGATCAGTACACCGAGAAAGGGACCTCATCAGCCCGTTGGGCAGCTTCTCCAGACAGCCCGAGAACAATTTGCGCGGTGTTTTCACATCAGATGCGAAAGGCCACTACAGCTTTCGATCCGCCTATCCACGCTTTTACCCCATTCCCTATGACGGAACCGTGGGCGACATGTTGAAGGCCCTTGACCGCAACCCCAACCGCCCCGCGCATTTGCACTTCATGATTTCGGCTCCCGGCTATGAAAGACTTGTAACCCACATTTTCACGCCCGATTGCCCTTGGCTGAAAGACGATGCTGTGTTCGGCGTGAAGGAAAGCCTCATTGCCGATTTCAAATGGACTGATGACGCAGAACGCGCCAGCGAACTGGGCATGCCAAACCCGTTCCGCGAAGTCACATGGAATGTGGTTCTCAGCACATCATGAGCAATCCCTGCATCATCTGTGTGGCCATCACAGGATCGCTACCCACCAAGGATAACAATCCTGCGGTACCGATTTCGATTTCCGAGCAGATTGAAAGCACGCAGGAGTCTTTTGAAGCAGGAGCATCAATCGTCCACGCCCATGTCCGCGACGATGACGGCAAACCCACATCCGACCCCGAACGCTTCGCCCGGTTGAAAGAAGGCATTGAAAAACACTGTCCCGGCATGATTGTCCAACTCTCGACAGGTGGAAGATCTGGCGCAGGCAGAGTCCGGGGTGGCATGCTGCCGTTGAAACCGGACATGGCGTCTCTCTCCGTCGGCTCCAACAATTTCCCCACCCGCGTCTATGAAAATCCACCGGACCTTGTGGACTGGCTTGCATCCGAAATGCGCGTCTATAACATCAAACCCGAAATCGAAGCCTTTGATCTCTCCCACATCATGCAGGCCGCCGCGATGCAGAAAGACGGGCGCCTGAAAGGCCCGCTCTATGTGCAATTCGTCATGGGCGTCAAAAACGCCATGCCCGCCGACGAGCGCGTGTTTGATTTCTATATCGAGACGCTGAAACGTCTTTCTCCCGATGCCCGCTGGTGTGCGGCAGGCATAGGTCCGGCACAACTCACGATCAATGAATGGGCCATAGCCAAGGGTGGCCATACACGAACGGGCATGGAAGACAATGTGAGGCTGGACAAAAACACGCTCGCATCTTCGAACGCGGCGCTGGTGAAACGGGCTGTGGAGATTTGTCAAAAACACAATCGACCTGTAGCAACCTGGAAACAGGCACGGGAGATTTTGCTTAAGCCCACCTCAGCTGCTTGACGGCCATCAACACATTTGCTGTCGGCACAAGTCCCCGGATATGCGCCAGTTCTTCGTCCATGTTCTCCGCATGATCGCGCACGCCGCCGCCCACATAAACCACGGGAAAACCCTGATTGGCGGCACCCAGAATATCAGTCTCCGGACCATCGCCAATGGCCAGCACGTCGTCCCGTTCAATCGAAATATCGCGCAGCCGGAATGCCTTGCGCAAGGCGAGATCATAGATGGGTGCATGGGGTTTCCCTGCCATGGACACGTCGCCGCCCAGTTTCTGATAGACTTCGGCCAAGGCGCCGGCACAGTAAATCAGCTTGTCACCCTTGCGCACAATCTTGTCCGGGTTGGCTGAAATCATGGGCAGGTTGCGCGCCCGCAGCGCGGCCAGCTCTTCCGCATAATCTTCAGGCGTTTCCCTGTGATCATGCACAAGCCCGGTGCAGATGATGGCATCCGCTTCCGTCAGCCCCACACGCTTTACCGGCATGCCATCGAACAGTGACAAATCCCGCGCTGGCCCAATGTGATAAAGTTTCCCCGAAGGTACCATACGCATCAGGTCTTGCGTCACATCGCCCGACGTCACCGCATCATCATAGGCGTCGGTGCGCACGCCAATCTCGTCCAGTTGCTCGATCACACCTTTGGCACTGCGGGGAGAGTTTGACACCAGCACCACCGTACCACCTTCCTTGCGGTGACGCGCCAGCGTCGCAACAGTTTCGGCGAACGGCTTTTCACCGTTGTGAATCACGCCCCAGATGTCGACAAACCAAACCGGATAGCGGTGCGACAGGTCACGCATTACGCCGCCTGCGAAAGCGGACTACTCTCCGGCACCGTGCGCTTCAATTTGCGCGGAATGGCAAAAGCAGGCCCTGACGCATAACGCGCGATGCGTGACAGCCCCGCAACATGGCGCGGATCACCGACCTGCGAAATTATGATCTGTATACGGAGCGCCCGCGCCGATTGCACAAAGCCCGGAAGCCCCGGTGTCACCATGCCACCCACGCCAACCGATGAGGCTGCAAGACTGACATAGCGCATGTTCAAACGGTTCAGCGATCCGAGATCAACACCGGAAATCGACGCCTGGGACAGGCTCAACGCCACACCCGCGCGCGCCAGGGTCGCAAGTCCTTCCAGACTTGCATCCGACAGGCTGGCCAATACGGAATGGCCAATATCCAGCACAACGCCTTGAGCCACGCCAGGTGCGGCATGAATATGCGCGAGAATGTTTTGCACAGCTCCTGCATTGGCCAAGGTTACCGCAGCAACGGGCACAAAGATGCACAACGCCGGGTCACGCTGCCGCAATTGCACCAGCAGAGCCAATGTCTGTTCAACCACGTGCTGGTCCAGCTGGTCACGCAGACCCATGCGTTCAGCATGATGCACAAACACGTCATGCGCCACTTCCTGTCCCTGATCATTGATCATGCCGAGCACCATGCGGTAATGCGCGGTGTTGGACGTATAAAGATCGACAATCGGTTCGAGCGCCAAATTCAGCGCTTCGCCCAAAGCGGAATGTTCGAAATCCGGCATCACGGCTTCTTCGTGAACAGGCTCCGGGGGCAGGGGCTCTTCTTCCACATCAGCCAATTGCGCCATCCACTGTTGCTCGCGGGCAATGGCGTCCTTCAGCGCTGTCTGGCTGCTGCGTGCCTGTGAGGCTTCAATCAAACTGTCTTGAATATCGCGCTGCGCAACCATGATGGTTTTCAGGTCTTCGGCAACGCCTTCATGGCCCTCACGCAACGCTGCAAGTCCTTCGGCCATCTGGCCGTTGAGAGTGGCCGCATCCATGCGAGACTGTTCCAGATTGCGCGCAAGGTTTTGACTCTCAGCGCCGATTCGACGGTTCTCATCGGACAACTTGTTCATTGCATGGCTGATCTCTGCCTGGTTCGCAACTACACCACTGACATCACTGTTTTGAAAATGACCGCGCACCAGCCCGACAGCTTGCGCCAGCGCCAATGCAATCAGTGCCATCGACAGCATGGTGACCGTCGTGGTGCCGGACCCCAACGCAAATGCTGCAATACTTAAAGCAACACCCACAAGAAGTGCCACCCCGAAAAGCCACGGCCAGTCTTTGCCCAATCCCACGTCCCCAATCCGCCCCAACGAATCAACAAGGCCTGAGACTACGCTGTCTCAGGCCTCAAGTGAATCCCGAAAGGTTCAATTTTCAGCCGGAAGTTGGAGGAAGTGACCTCATCCGCCCTTCGGGCACCTTCTCCAGCAAGAGGGCTGGAGAAGGGACTGGATATAGATCTCCATCAAAGTCGTTGAGGGAGGTGCAAGTATAGTCCCTTCTCCACGCCCTCTTGCTGGAGAAGGTGGCCGAAGGCCGGATGAGGTCCCTTCCTCTTCCCTTTAAAGTTTGGCCACCGACTCGAGGATTTTCGGCATCTTGTCGTAGAAGATTTCCTTGATCTGCGCCTCGGTGATCACCAGCGGTGGCGAGAGTGCGATAGTATCGCCGGTGATACGGATGATCATTCCGATATCATGAAACGCATTCTCCATCGCCTTGTAAGCGCGAAGCCCGGGCTTGCCCGGAACCGGCGTCATGTCGATACCGGCAACCAGCCCGATGGTACGAATGTCCTCGACCAGCGGATGGCCCTGCAGCGAGAAGGCCGCATCAGCAAAAGGCTTTTCCATCTTCCGGGCATTCTCGAAAATATTCTCGTCACGATAGAGATCAAGTGTTGCCACACCCGCCGCTGCCGCCATGGGATGGCCCGTATAAGTGTAGCCATGGAACAGTTCGATCACATGGTCCTGCGCATTCATGAAAGCATCATAAATCCCCTGCCGCACCATCACGCCACCCAATGGCACTGTGCCGGACGTAACGCCTTTGGCAAACGTGATCATGTCGGGAACCACGCCGAAACGTTCCGCCGCAAATGATGTGCCCAGACGACCAAAGCCGGTGATGACTTCGTCGAAAATCAGCAGGATGCCATGCGTGTCGCAAATTTCGCGCAGCTTCTTGAGATAGCCTTTGGGTGGAGCCAGCACACCGGTTGAACCCGCCATGGGCTCAACAATCACGGCAGCGATGTTGGAGCCATCATGCAGCACCACGAGTTTTTCAAGTTCCGACGCAAGATGTCCGCCCCATTCCGGTTCACCCCGGCTGAAAGCCTGTTCCTTGCGATTATAGGTGTGGGGCAGATGGTCAACACCAGCCAGCAACGAGCCGAACCATTTGCGGTTGGCCACCATGCCGCCCACTGAAATGCCACCGAAGTTCACACCATGATAGCCGCGTTCACGCCCGATCAAACGCGTGCGTGTGCCCTGGCCCTTGGCGCGGTGATAGGCGATGGCGATTTTCAAGGCCGAGTCGGCCGCTTCCGAACCAGAGTTGCAGAAGAACGCATAATTCAAGTCACCCGGCGCCATCAGCGAGAGACGCGACGCGAGTTCAAACACCTTGGGGTGGCCGAACTGGAAGGTTGGCGCGAAATCCAGTTCCTCTGCTGACGATTGGATGGCCTTCACAATAGGCTCGCGGCAATGGCCCGCATTGCAACACCAAAGCCCCGCCGAACCATCCAGCAGCGGACGGCCCTGCATGTCGAAATAATGCATGTCCTTGGCCCGTGCGATCATGCGCGGGTTCTGCTTGAAGGCCCGGTTCGGCGTAAAGCCCATCCAGAATGGTTCAAGATTGTTGGGTGATGGTTCCCATTTGGTTGGCTTGTTCATGGTAATGGCGCTCCAGCATGTGAAACCCCTGCATAACAGAAAGTCAGTTTCAAAGGAAACGGCCAGTCACAGGATTAGTTCTGGCCAGGCCGCTTGGCAACAAGCCGCTTCAATGCGCCGGGATCAATACCCACGATCTTCACCGTGAAGCGGCCAAGGCATCGGTCCAGTTCCTCTTTGTAAACCAGATTGCGCTGCGTGACCAAAGTGCCGAGCATCCGGGGGCGCAAGGTCTCAGCATCAATGGCATTGCGGGCGGCACCATATTTGCGGCCATAGGCAATAATCACCAGTGGCGCAGGCTCAATCTGAGCCGCCTCGCTTCCGGGTATCAAATTGCCCTGGACCCATTCATCCGCAGCCTGATTGGCTTCCGTGCGGCAGCTCGTGAGATCATGGGCATAGGCGGAAGTGGAAACCGCAAGTGTGGCGAACAACAGGGGGGCAAGAATACGCATGATAACTCCAAACTCAACCAGATACCGCAACAGCATAATCCTGCAATGATACAGGTCGTTAGTAAAGTGTTAATGATGGTTAACACCATGCTCGCGGACACCCCCCCTCCCGGCTTCGCCGTACTCCCCCGTCCCCAAGAGGCCGAGGGAGAAAGCGTGAAATTTCTCTCCCTCGGCGTCTTCGCCGGGGGAGTACCCCGAAGGGGGGAGGGGGTGGCTGGTCTGGGCGAACTCTCACGCTGTCTGGAACCATAATCTTTTGAAGGCGTTCCCAACACAGCGGGCATTTGCGGCAATCATGCCAGTGTCATTGCCCGCATCAGGTGGAGAATATGATGGACAAAGACCGGACAAGTGGTGCCCTGAAACAGGCCAAGGGTGCCGCCAAGGAATTCGTTGGCAAGCTGACAGGCGATGCCAAGACCCAAGCCGAAGGACGGGCTGAAAAAACCGCAGGCAAAATTCAGAACGCTGTGGGCAGCGCCAAGGACAGTATCCGTGAGGCAATTGACGGCAAGCGGCGCTGACATATGTTTGAACCAAATAGCGGGCAGCCCGAATGGACTGTCCGCTTTTTTATGTCGTCACCTCATGCGCAAAACCCGCTCACGCTCCCAGTCAACATCAACCGTCAGCGGCAAACCTGCCAGATGCACGATGACATCCCGCGTCAGACCCATGTCCCGCAGCAGATAGTCATCCAGCTTCAGCAATTTCTCCAGTTCGCGGTGATGCTTCCAATTGCGGACCACACGCGCCACCACCGTCAGGCGGCCATAGGCTTGCCGTGATTGGGATTGTGTCAGCACATAATCACGCATTGTCACCTCTTAATGTATCGATTGTATTTGTCACAAAACAGCGTAATTCTCCTTGATTGCGCTGGAATATCCACATATCGTGGCGTTCAAATACATACAATCGGATTATTGTAACCATGACAATTTGGCAGCCGGAACTGGATCGCAGCAAACCTTTGTACCTCGCCATTGCTGATGCAATGTTGCGCGACGTTGAAGGAGGCCTGTTGCGAGAGGGTGCCAGGTTGCCGCCGCAGCGTGACCTTGCATGGAAACTTGGCGTTACACTTGGAACGGTGACCCGCGCCTACAAGGAAGCGGAAACCCGGGGATTGCTCGAAGGCGAAGTGGGACGCGGCAGTTATATCCGGAAGCGCCCGGCCATGGCCTCATTGGTCGCACCCTCATCAGAAACCGATGGCATCGTTGATCTCAGCCACGCCATTCCGCCCCCCGTTGTGAAGCCCGAAGAATTTGACCAGGCCATGCAATCGGTCATGCGGGACCCGCGCAAATTGGACCTGTTGGATTATGCGCCTACCGAAGGCTTTCACATGCACCGCTCCATGGCCGTGCAATGGTTGAAGCGCAGCGGCATCCACGTCAGTGAAAGCAATGTGGTGATTTCGGCTGGTGCACATTTGGGGTTGATCACAGTGCTGGAAGCCATTGGCGACGGCCAAAGCGGCGTGCTGGCCGAACGCATCAACTATGCATTGTTGCGCAGCACGTTCAAGAATACCCATCTTGCACCCTTTGCTGTTGACATGGATGAAGATGGCATGCTGCCAGATGCCTTGCTGCAGCAGATCAAAATCACGGGCGCCAAACTTTTATATCTGGTGCCCACCCTGCAAAACCCGACGACCCACACCATGAGCGCCAGGCGCCGCGACGAAATTGTGGTGATTGCCCGCAACCACGATCTCACCATCATCGAAGACGATATTTTCCGCCTGCTGGATGCACGTGTGCAAGCCCCGACGTTTTATGAACTGGCACCTGAACGCACCTTTCACATCACCAGTCTGAGCAAGACGCTGGCGCCGGGATTGCGCATCGGTTTTGTGGTGTCGCCGCAGGGACAGGAGCGCGTGCTGCGTTCCCACATTCGCAACATGGCGGCGCGCACAGTTGGCATTACCGGCGAAATTGCCCGTTACTGGATCGAGACGGATATGGCCTCAAGCATTCTTGAACGGACGCGGGCAGAACTGGCGGCGCGGCGAAACCTGTTTCTCGAAGTTTTCAAGGATCAGATTTTCCGCTGCGCTCCCGGTGCGCCCTATGCGTGGCTGCAACTGCCAGCACATTGGCAACCCGCCCGTTTTGCGCAAGCCCTGTCGCAACACAAGATCAAGGTGACTCCGGGCAGCCTGTTTGAACTCGTGCCCGGTTCACACGGTCAGCATATCAGGATTTGCTTTGGTCACCCCAAAGTGGGCTGGCGCTTGCGCGAAGCCTTCGAAACCATCCGCGACATGATGGACGATCACGACTTTGATGATTTCACACCCGTGGCTTGAGGTTGCAATGGCTTTTCAGGATTGAATGACTGCGAAAGCAGTGACAGCTGACGGCGCAATTGCTCCAGCGCTCCAACACCAATCACCTCGGCCAATTGCGCCTCAATGATTTTGATCTGTTCCAGTGCCGTGTTCTGTGCATGAACGCCGCGTTCGGTGACAACAACCAGCTTGTCCCGGCCATTTCCGGGTTGAGATTGCAACGCCACAATTTTGAGTGCCTGCAGGCGTTTGACCGAAGCGTGTACCGCCTGCCTTGAAATATCCAGAACCCGCGCTATTTCTGCAACTGTGCTGGGCTCTCTGTAAGCCCGCATGAATACCTTTACGTCTGAATTGCGCACACTGGCATAGCGCGATCCGACACGCAGTTCCTGCAAGCGATGGTCCAGGCCCGTCGAGATTTCCTGCAACAGGCTGCGAATGTTTTGCGACGGGAAGGGTATCTGCTTGCGATCAACCATGATTGACGGTTAGCAAGTCATTGAAATGACGTCAAATGTTCATTCTCCGTAGAATAGGTCAAATAAAAGCGCTTTGGATGAAATTTATTGTTAGCTTGGATTGACATTATGCTATGCCAAACCTATGTAACAACCGTCAATCTCGATTGACTGTTCAAGCTTAAAATGTCTTCCCCGGATACGTGGTTCTCCAATACGCAAGGTGAGCCACTGCCTGACGTTTGACGTATGAGCATTGTCTTGTGCCATTGGGGGCGCTCTGGCACAAGACATTGAGGCCGGCGGTGCCCCAGAACCACCGCCGGTCTTTTCAATCGCAATCGGTCGTTTTCCTGAGCCTATTGCTCCCCCAGCGCCGCCTTCACCGCTGGTCGCAGGTCCATCAATATCGCATCTGCCATCGCCGCATGTCCTTCAGCCGATGGATGCATGGCACCCGTAGTCTCCGACAATACGCGCGCTGAACCTGTTTCATCAATGCGGCCATCGCTGGAGAGAACCTTCTGGTTGATCACCATCCAGGCATCATTGAATGTGCGCACCCAGCGTTGCCGAAGTGCATAAGGGTAGTTTTCTGTCTCCGGATTATAAGGCCGCCAATCGCGGTTTTTGCCGGAGAAATTCGTACCACAGGTTTGTGTTTCGCGCGCGGCCTTGCCCCAGCACGGCAGCATCAACACCTCTGCCGGATCAGTTTTGGTCTTCTGGTTCTGTGCACAAAAACCATGGCCACGAAATGCCTTGTCACCATAGGCCCGCGCCGCAAAAGTCCAGCCATGATCTTCCGCCAACTCGCCCATGCGGGTTTGCAGTTTTTCCAACTGGTCATGCGCCGATTGCAGCTTGCCCGGCGTTACCACCAGCCAGGACGATTGTGAATCGAGCGACTGGTTTGCCGGATATAAATCCTCGTCCGCACCCTCTTCACCCGAAGCGCAGACTTGTCCCTTCTCGTCTTCAAGAATGTCAGGATAAGCTGTCAACACCACATGCGAGGCATCAAAGGCAATGTCACCGTTGCGCAAGGGTATGGAGGTTTCAATGGCTTTGGCCAAACGTCCATAGGCGTCCGGCAAATCATTGCTCATGTTGGATGCGAATTGTTTTGGCGAAACCGTTGCGCCAAAAAATTTCGCAAGTTTCGAGGCGGTTGAATCGCGCAATGTTGCCCATGTCACCAGATTGCTAAAGCCAATGTCATTGCCACCAATGGACAGCAGCAGAAAATCCACATTGCGGCGATAGGCGTTGCCGGGACAGGTCCAGATGCCGTCTACCTTGTCAACGTTTTCCTTGCACAGTTCGCGCAGCAGCCAGCGCAATTGCGTGTCCTTCTTGCCGCCGCTGACCGAGCGGACATTGTCGGTACCGTCAGTTTTGCTGACATAGTCCATATAGGTTTGCGGACCGAGAATGCCATCAACAACCGCGGCGCCAGAACAGGCATATCCCATGAAGGTGACAGCAGCTTTCGGGTTCTCAATGCCGATTTGTAAAGCCGTACGCAATTGGTGGCCGTAAAGCGAGCGGTGACAGAGTTCGTCCAGCCACTGCGCATTGCTGTTGGCATCGTCACCGCCGCGTTTGGGATAGACATTGCGGGCGCGGCGACCGGCGTCAAAACGCACAGGCACGTCGGGGTTGCCTTCACCGGAGGCAAAACTGTCGCCCAAACCGACGATCAGCAAATCCTTGACCTTGATATCAGTCGAAATAGGGGTTTCACCATCCACCCCCACTGACACCGTGCCACCATCAGGGTAGGGAATGCCGACCGTGATGGGTTCGTCACAGGGCGACGTTATCGCAGCGCCGCCGTTCAGCGACCAGTTGCAATTGTATTCGGCGATCAGCTTGTTGCCGTCGAGTGGCTTCAGCCAGATTTGTATGTCGTGGACTTTGGGCACCACATAGTCGCCCACTTCACCGCAGGCCGAATGCATGCGGTCTTTGGCGTTCCAGCAGGTCTCACCCACGTCCCGCGCGGCCCATCCCGTGGGGTCATACTTCGTGCGCAAATGCCGTGTGAAGGGAATGTAGCGGTCATTCAACACATGTTCGGTGCCAATGACCGAGGTGGTATTGCGCAAACGCAGCTTCATGTCATCACCATCAGCCGCACCGTCAACGTGGATCAAGTACTGCCGCCAGGCATTTTCGTGTTCGGTAAAAATCTTTGCATCTTTGAACAGCCGGAACCGGTTCACCACCTTCCATTCGATTTTGACATTGGAGGAGGTAATGGTCTGCGCCTCGGCGATTGCCGGGCTGAGCAGAAGCAGAATCAGAAAGGTTGCAAAAAATCGCATAGAAGTCGCCATATGAGTCATGCCAGGTCTTTAGCAGGCTTGTCGCGACTATTCCAACGGGTCCATTCCGCGGAGGAAGGACCTCATCAGCCCTTCGGGCAGCTTCTCCAGAAGAGAAGCGATTTGGTCTGACACGTCCCTTATTGCCTGACCATTTGGGGAGGTCTACCTGCGAATCGCTTCTCCTTTGGAGAAGCTGCCCGAAGGGCTGATGAGGTCCCTTTTTTCCATCAGAGCCAGCCTGACCTCAAGTGGGAAGAAACTAAACACTATTCGTGTCGCAATGCTTCAATGGGATCAAGCTGTGCTGCCCGCCTCGCCGGGAAATACCCGAACACCAGTCCAATCAAACCCGAAAAGCCAAAAGCCATTGCCACCACGCTGGTGCTGACGTTGAATGGTACCTGCAACAGCGTCGATCCGCCCCAGGCCAAGCCCAGCCCCAAGGCGATCCCGATCAATCCGCCCAGCAGACACAAGACCACGGCCTCCACCAAAAACTGCATCAGCACTTGTGAAGCAAGAGCGCCAATCGCCAAACGAATGCCGATTTCCCGCGTGCGTTCCGCCACCGACACCAGCATGATATTCATGATGCCAATGCCACCGACAAGCAGACTGACGGCGGCAACGGCACCCAGAAGCCCCGTCATCAGCGCTGTGGTGGAGGCCATGGTGTTGGCGATTTGTGTGAGGTCGCGTACCGAGAAATCATCATCCGCGTTTTCAGCCACGCGCCGCGTCTCGCGCAGGATATCGGTCATCGTGGCTTGCACAGCAGGCAGAACGTCAGCAGAATTGGCCGACACGGAAATGCTGGAGATTTTCGTATTGCCGGCAATGCGCCGCATGAAGGTGCGGAGCGGCATGACAACCGTATTGTCCTGATCCGACCCAAAGGCGGACTGTCCCTTGGCTGCGAGTGTGCCGATGACGGTGCAAGGCATGTTGCCCACGCGCATGGACTCTCCCAAAGGTTCAACCCCTGCAAACAAATCCCGCACCAGCGTGGCACCGACCACGCACACATTGGTGCCACTGCGCGCGTCACTTTCGGAGAAGGCGTTGCCCGTCAGAAACGTCCAGTCCTGCACCGTGAAATAGTCAACTTCCGTTCCGGTGGTTGTCACATCAAGCGACGCTGTGCCATAAACCACCTTCACCTGCTTGTTGGAGGTTGGGGCAACACCCCGCACATTGCGCAATCCGGCTTTCAAGGCTTCCACATCGCGCACGGTAAAACTGCGGCTGTCATTGCCGGAGGGTGGACCCGGCATTGAATTGCCCGGCCTTGCGATGAGCATGTTGCTGCCGAGTTTCGACAAATCAGCCTTCACCTTGTCATTGGTGCCTTGCCCCAACGTCACAAGCGCAATCACCGCACCCACCCCAATGACGATGCCGAGCAACGTCAGGAAAGTACGCAACACATTGCGGCGAATGGTGCGGAGCGCCAGCTTGAAAGATTCCCACAGCATCAGGCCGCCGCCTTTGCATCGTCAAGAATATGCCCATCGGAAAAAATAATCTGCCGTGTGCAATAGGCCGCCATGTCGGGCTGATGCGTGACCATGAGAATGGTGAGGCCCTGTTCACGGTTCAATTTTTGCAACAGCCGCATGATGTCGTGGCTTCTCGCGGAATCAAGATTGCCCGTTGGTTCATCCGCCAGCAGGACTTTCGGGTTCGACACAATGGCCCGCGCAATCGCCACGCGCTGCTGTTGCCCGCCTGAGAGTTCACCGGGCGTATGATGTTCGCGGCCCTCCAACCCCACTGCCGCCAAGGCCTGCGCCGCCGCCTCATGCCGTTCCGCCCGTGCCATGCCGCGATAGATCAAAGGCAATTCGACATTCTCGATTGATGTGGTCCGCGCCAGCAAATTGAAACCCTGAAACACAAAACCCAGATAATTCCGCCGGAACAGGGCCCGCGCATCATTGTGCAGTGTTGCAATCTCAACACCATGAAATTTGAAACTGCCGGATGTGGGCCGGTCAAGGCACCCGATGATGTTCATGCAGGTGGATTTGCCGGAACCCGATGCCCCTATGATGGCCACGAACTCGCCTTCTTTCACATCAACATCAACGCCGCCAAGCGCCACCACACGGGCAGCACCTTCGCCGTAAATCTTTTGAATGTTGCGCAATGCCAGCATGAATGATCACTTGGCCTGCTTCTGCGAGATGATCACCGGATCATCGACCTTCACATCGCCGTCTACGACCACAGTGGCTTTGCCATCGGTGGCACCCACCTTGATCTTGATCGCCGAAGGAACACCATCCTTCAAAACATGAATCGTTCTCTTCCCGTCTGCGGCCACCTCTTTCTTGCCGCGCTGTCCGCGTGGAAAACGCGGCATGAACATGCGGGTGATTGAAAAACTTTCCGCTTCCTGTTTCACAGGTGGTGCGTAGCGTAGCGCTTCATTTGGAACAGTCAGCGCCTGCTTGTAATCCTCAACCGCAATCCGCGCCGTCGCCGTCATGCCCAGCCGCAATGACAAATCCTCGTTGGCCGCTGACAGAACGGCCTTGTAAGTAACCACGCCATCCACGGTTTCCGGCGCAAACGACAGGCGCTCAATCCGCGCCGGAAAATTCCGCCCGCGATAAGCATCAACTGTGAAGACGGCTGATTGCCCGACCTTGACCTGCCCGATGTCGGCTTCATCCACAGCGGCTTCCAATTGAATGCGCTTCAAATCCTGCGCAATTTTGAACAGCACCGGAGCTTGCAACGACGCCGCCACCGTTTGTCCGGGTTCCACACTTCGCTTCAAGATCACACCATCAATGGGTGACAACACGCGGGTTTTCGAGATATCAGCGTCGATGATATTGAGGTCCGCCTTCGCCGCTGTCACGTCCGCCTGCGCTGCTGTCAAACCCGCATCACCGCGAAGCGACGAAGCCTCAGCGGTGTCCATGTCCTGCGCGGTTGAAAGTCCCTTGGCCCGCAATGACTTTTGCCGGTTCTCGGTCAATTGCCGTTCCCTTGCCGTGGCATTGGCATCCACCAGTCTTGCTTCAGCCGCCTGCAATTGTGCCGCCGTCCGCGCCCGCTGTGCGACAAGCCGGGTGGTATCCAGAATGGCTAGCACATCCCCGGTTTTGACAAGGGCATTTTCCGAAACTAAAACCTGCCGCACCACGCCCGACGCCTCGGAGCCAATCTCCACTTGGGTGATCGGCTGAATGGTGCCCGCAGCAGAAACGGTGACGATCACATCAGCTTTCGCGGCTGGCACGGTTTCATAGGTGACGGTTGCGGCACTGGACTGCTGCCGGGCGTAAAGCCAGTAGCCACCCAAAGCCAAGACAGCAATGATCAACCCCGCGATGACGCGGTTCTGCAATCGCCCACGGCGCTTTCCCGCTGACAGTCCAAGGGCAGTTTCGATCTCTAGCGTGGAGGGATGATTTTGCTGGTTCATGATGTTCTATACGACCTAGGACGGGAACAAGGCCAAAATCCGTCGCGACCCGGCCATGATAATATCAAAGGGCCGCCTTCCGCCATAGTCATGACATCTTGACATGTGACCGAACCACGCTCAATTCCGCCCGAGAAAAACGGAATTGAACTGGCGTGGTAATGAAAGTTTTTGGTCCGCAGGACAAAATTGATCCTGCCCTGCAGGGAGCCGTGGTTGCCATTGGCAATTTTGATGGTTGGCACCGTGGTCATCAGGAACTTCTGGCGATTGCCCGCGACCTTGCAAATGCCCGCAATGCGCGCTTTGGCATACTCACCTTCGAACCACATCCCCGCAGCTATTTCAAACCGCAGGAGCCGGTGTTCCGCCTCACATCGCCCGCATTGAAAATGCGCTTGGCAAAACACCTTGGCCCCGATTTTTTCATGGCGCTTGACTTTGACGCCGGACTTTCTGGCACGGAACCGGAAGACTTCGTCATGCAGCATCTCGTCCGACATCTCGGCGTGGCGCATGTGGTGACGGGTTACGATTTCCACTTCGGCAAAGGCCGCAAGGGCAATCCCGATCTCCTGAAAATCATGGGTGCAGAAAACAACTTTGGTGTCACCATCGTTGAACAGGTGACGGACGACAGCGGCAACGCACCTTTCTCCTCAAGTTCCATCCGCAGTGCCTTGCGCCGGGGTCACATCAAAGCCGCCGCCAATGAATTGGGGTACAATTGGACGGTGATGGGTGAAGTTGTCCACGGCGACAAGCGTGGCCGCACCATTGGATTCCCCACCGCCAACATCGTCCTCGATCCCGGTGCCGAACCGTTTCGCGGCATCTATGCTGTAGATGTACGTGACGCCGCAGCCGCTCCCGGCACCAAAGCCTGGATGGGTGCTGCCTATTTCGGCGACCGCCCGACCTTCAATACCAACCGGACATTTTTGGAAGTGTATTTGCTGGATCAGGATATTGATCTTTATGGCCGCACATTGATGGTGTCGTTTGTCGAAGTCGTGCGTGGCGACAAGACGTTCAAGGGTGTGGATGATTTGGTGGTTCAGATGAAGCTGGATTGTGAAGACGTGCGACGGCTGTTGGCCGGGCGGGAGTTGCAAGCGTCGACACCTCTTGCGGTGTTGCAAAGCGCAGGCTCGCTCTGACTCTTCACCTCTCCCGCTTGCGGGAGAGGGGTTATCCCGGCTCTCCCTCATGCTGAGGTGCGAGCCCTTGCGAGCCTCGAAGCACGCTCAATCATCCACCGCCGGATCCAGCAACCTGTGCAAATGCACGATGAAATACCGCATCTGCGCGTTGTCGATTGTCTCACGCGCCTTGCCCACCCAGGCCTGATGCGCTGTTGCGTAGTTGGGGTAAAATCCTACAACGTCAAGCGACGTCAAATCCTTGAATGTGATATCCGTCACATCGATTAATTCACCGCCGAACACGAGGTGAATGAGTTGTTCGTTTTTTGCTGCCACTTTGGCCATCAGAGTTTTCTCACTGCTGCTAAAAGTTGATCGTGCCATTTCTGTTGTGACGCAACAAGGCCGGGCTGATGATGTTCGGGCCGATTGAATTGCAATGCCTCACCACTTTGCGTGGTCACCGTGCCGCCAGTTTCCGTGACAAGCAAAACCCCCGCTGCCAAATCCCAATCCTGCTTGTTGCCGATGGAAATGGCGGCTGGATTTGCACCCTCCGCAATCAGGGCAAAGCGCAACAACATTGGCCAACTTGAACCCGCTTGCGTGGGCATTCCCGCCGCCTCCACGGCAAATTTTGCAAGCTTCGGCACAATGGCGTGGCCCAGACTGTCAGGCGACGTCAGTTTAACACCATTGCGAAACGCGCCGCCTCCCTTGACCGCATGATACATCACGTCATCAACCGGGCAATAAATGCCACTGATTACGGGCGCACCATTTTCTGTGAGTGCCACACCAATGCCCCAGAAGCGCGTGGCATCTGAAAAGGCCCTTGTGCCGTCGATGGGATCAACGATCCACAGCCGCGACTTAACCAAGCGATCAGTGGAGTCTGGCGTCTCTTCCGACAACCAGCCATCGTCAGGACGCGCCGCATGGATTGTTGATTTCAGATAATCATTCACCGCCAAATCGGCTTCCGTCAGCACCGTGCCATCGGGCTTGGCCCAAGTCTTCGGCGACTTGCCATAAAATCCCATGGCAATTCGTCCAGCCTGTTTCAGGCATGACAGCAGCAGCTTAAGATCATCCATGTCAGAGCCCTGCAATTGTCATCTCACCAAGAAAGCATGACGGCACATTCATGCCACCCCGGAAAACCAGATCAGATGCAGGCTCCAGCGCCTTGAACATGTCACGCAAATTTCCTGCAACCGTAATGCCGCTGACAGGATAGGCCTTCTCGCCATTTTCAATCCAGAACCCCGAAGCGCCGCGTGAATAGTCGCCCGTCACCATGTTGATGGTGGAGCCGATAAATTCCGTGACCAGCAATCCAGTGCCAAAATCTTTCATCATGTCCTCAGGGCTGCGTGTTCCCGCTTCCATGTGAATGTTAGATGTCGATGCTGAGGGCGGCGACGTGAGGCCACGCGCCCCATGGCCTGTGGGTGAAAGTCCGAGTTGCCGTGCGGCCCGCAAATCCATGATCCATGTGGTAAGCATACCAGCGTCGATGATGTGGCGCTTCACCGTGGGCAAGCCTTCGCCATCGCAGGGACGCGAGGCTGGACCTCGCAAACGATGCGGGTCTTCCACCAGCGTAACATGCGGCGCAAAAATTGCCTTCCCCAAATCCTCTTTCAAAAAACTGGTGCCCCGTGCAATCGAACCACCATTGATGCCGCCGAGCAAATGCCCCACCAGTGAGCTTGCCACGCGAAGGTCATATAAAACCGGAATGCGTTGCGACGCAATTTTGCGCGGGTTCAGCCGCGCAACGGCGCGTTCACCTGCTGTCGTTCCAATTTTTTCAGGCGATTCCAGATCTTCAAAATGTGATGCACCGTGACCGTCATAGTCACGCTCCATGCCAGTGCCTTCGCCTGCCACAACCGAGACGCTGACACCGAAACTTGTGCGCTCCCAACTGCGGGCAAAACCATTGGATGCGGCCATGGCCACACTGCGTCTGGATGAACTGGCAGAGCCACTGTTGCTGCGGGTCACGCCTGCGATGGCGAGGCCTGCATTTTCGGCGCGTTTTGCCAGCGCCTGCAACTGCTCCATGCTGGTTTCAGTTTTGGACACCAGATCAAGATCGGGAAATTCTGTGGCCAGTTGCGAAGGCTCGGCAATTCCAGCGAAAGGATCAGGCGGTGCGAGTTTCGCCATGGCAATGGCGCGGTCCACCAGTCGCTGCAATCCATCCCGCGTTAAAACACTGCCGCCGATCAACGCCGCCGATTGACCGACGAACACCCGCAGTCCCACGTCCTGCGACTCCGATTGCTCAAATTCTTCAATCACCCCATGGCGCAGGGTTACGCCCTGGTCACGCGCCGAAATGGCCATGGCATCAGCCGAAGTGGCCCCGGCCTTGAGTGCCATCTGAACAAGGTCATTGGTGATGGAAAGTAAATCATGCGTCATCGTGTGAGTGTATCCAGTAAGAGTCCGGCGAGGAACAGAAGCCCGAATGTGCGGTTGGACTTGAACAGTTTCAAGCAGTGTGTTGAGTTAGTATGATCAAAAGAAATTGTCTGCCATGCGGAGTGAAAAGCCGCCGCAGCAAGGCCGATGTAAGAAGCGGCACCTGCATTGACTTGCAAGAGTGCTGCAAACATCAACGCACCCGCAAGTCCAAAAAATCCGGCAAGCCATGGCTTGGTATTCGCGCCGAATAATAACGCGGTCGACTTCACGCCGATCAAAACATCGTCTTCTTTATCTTGATGGGCGTAAATGGTGTCATAAGCGAGCGTCCACGAAACGCCGCCCGCGTAAAGCAGCAAAGCGGCTGGCGAGAGTGAAGCGTGGGTCGCGGTCCACCCGATTAGCGCACCCCAATTGAAGGCAAGGCCCAAAACGAGTTGCGGCCAATGCGTTATGCGCTTCATGAAGGGATAAATCGCGACGATCAGCAGTGATGACGCGCCTAAAACCACCGAGTACCAGTTGAACTGCAACAGCACGGAAAAACCGATCAGACTGAGCAGCGCTAAAAACACAAACGCCTGTTTGCGTGAAACGCGACCCGATGCGAGAGGGCGGTTTTTGGTGCGCTCAACCATGGCATCGAAATTCCGGTCGGCCATGTCATTGAGGGTGCAACCAGCACCCCGCATGACAATGGCACCGATGAGAAACAACAGCCCATGCCACAGGTTGGGCAGTCCGCCTCCGACGGCAATCTGCCCCAATACCAGTGCCCACCAGCACGGCAGCAACAGCAGCCACCAACCAATGGGACGATCCAGTCGCATCAACTGGGCATAGGGCAGGGCACCACCCGGCAAATAACGCTCCACCCAGTTCACGGGTTTTGCATCTGCAATATGCGTTGTGCCGCTGGCAAGGGTCATGGCCCGCGTGTTACACGACCCCCATGGCAAAAACCACACCCCGTCTCCATGTCGAAACGCCGCTGTCTGAGGGCGCAGAATTTGCGCTGTCGCCGGAGCAAGGGCACTATCTTGTACACGTGCTCCGTCAAGGCAGTGGC
>JAYUVC010000197.1:0-6303 GCA_043754325.1 Hyphomicrobiales bacterium | reverse complement strand
TTTTCCTTTCGAGGCGGTCAGCAGGGCGGGCTGAGATAATTCGGATTTTGCCCGAACGTTCCGTATGGATCACGGCCAACACAACAACGCTATCAACCTTGCCGATGCTACGCATTCGGATTTCACCGTATTGTTTGCGATCATCAGCCAAAGTCAGAACAGGGCCGTCGAAAATGCGTTTCGCCGTTTCGAAGCCAACACCGTGTTTGCCGATGTTACTGCGCTCTTTTGCATCGTCCCATTCAAACAGCATGGACAGCTGTAACCACAAACGTAGTTACATTTCAAGTTGTTTCAAGCCTACGGCCCATTTTGCCATGATGCAGAAAGCGCTCTGCATCTTCACCCACCCCTTGCAAAATCACCCATTCTGCGCCACATTAGGCAATACCCGGCTGGGATTTACCTCCCTCTAGCCGGGTGTTTTCTTGAACAGGCGTTGGTGTCGCCTGGTCCTTACGGGCCGGGAAACCTGCCAAATTGGACGTGACGACCATGGAAAAAGTACCGATGACCGCAGGTGGCTACAACGCCTTGGTTGATGAAGTCCGGACGCTGAAATCTGTAGAGCGCCCACGCATCATTCGCGCCATTGAAGAGGCGCGCGCCCATGGTGACTTGTCGGAAAATGCCGAGTACCACGCCGCCAAGGAAGCCCAAGGCTGGAACGAAACCCGCGTGGCTGAACTCGAGGACAAGATTTCCCGCGCCGACGTGATTGATGTGTCGAAACTTTCGGGCGACACGGTAAAGTTTGGTGCCAAGGTCACACTCATTGACGGTGATACTGATGCCAAGTCGGTTTACCAGATTGTGGGCGACTCCGAAGCTGACGTGAAGAAAGGTCGCCTGTCAATCTCCTCCCCGATGGCCCGCGCCATCATCGGCAAAAAGCAGGGTGACAGTGTGGAAGTCAATACACCGGGCGGCGGCAAGTCTTATGAGATTGAGAAGGTTGTATTCAACTAACCCTTGAGACGAGACAGAAAACCCGCAAAACTCATCATACCCTCTGGCCATGGACCATGGCCGGAGGCGGTGTTGATGTGACCTTGCTCTCCCGCTTCAAGCAGTTTTGATCCCCAGGCGGCTGAAATATCTGCGGCCTCTTCCAGTGTTGCAAACGGATCGTTGCTGCTGGCCACCAGCACGGAGGGAAACGGCAAAGGGTCGCGCGGGATGTTTGCAAATGCCGGATCAACCGACGCCAATTGAGACAGCTCACGCGCCGCAGGTACTGCAACGAGATATGCACCCTTGATGCGATCAATGAGCCCTGCCGCTGTCAATGCCGGCACGGCTTGCGCCACCAGAAGGTTACCCAAAGAATGGGCCACAAAAACGATGGGCCGCGTCGCTTCGGACACTGCTTTGACTATTTGTGCGAGTGCCACAACTTGCGAAGAATGCAGCCAGTCCGGCTGGTCTACGATGCGCGCCGTTGAAAGCTTGCCCAGCATGCGCGATTGCCAGTGCACGGGGCCTGAACCTTCATAACCTGGAATGATGAGAATATCTGTTTCTGAAGACTTCATTGTGTCGCAGAGATGGAGAACCTCGCACTACTGTGCAAGCGCTTTTTCAACCGCCGCCGTCAGCTTCTTGCTCATGGGGTCCGTGGGCGACGAAAACCAGTCAATGAATTGGCCATCGCGGCTGAAAAGATATTTATGGAAATTCCATTTGGGGCTGCCCAGCATTCCCGCCTGTTTCCCGGCCCAGACGTAAACCGGAATGGCATCCTTGCCCTTGACCTCGGCTTTGTCAGCAAGTGAAAACGTCACGCCATAGTTCAATTTGCAAAACGTGGCGATTTCCTCCGCCTTGCCCGGTTCCTGCCCGCCAAAATCATTTGATGGCACTCCGACAATCCCGGGGCGGTTCAAATGCCCGTACAACAAACAAAAACCAAGACACAACGCCAAGATTTACTGACGGTGTCATTACCGCACCTGTTGCGGTAATCCATCGTGGTGCGAGCGTGATTTATCAGGATAACGCCACTCCCGTTGAACCATGGATTACCGCAACAAGTGCGGCAATGACAAAGTCGAAAGCTACCGTCCGGATTGTGCGCTTATGTTTTTCACACCCCAAACCAATAGCCCCGCAAGCAGCCCCCAGAATGCCGCTCCTACTCCCATAAGCGTCACGCCAGACGCGGTCACCAAAAACGTCACCATGGCAGCTTCGATATCTTTCTGTTCCTTCACCATGGCAGTCACCCCTGCCATCAGTGGCGAAAACAGTGCGAGACCCGCAATCGCGGTGATCAACGGTTTTGGCATTCCTCCCAGCAATGACACAAATGTTCCAGCCGCCAATCCAAAAATCACATAAAGCACCGTGTACGGATAAATCATTTTCCAGCGTTGTCTGGGATCGGGGTGGGCATCAGGGCCCGCCACCAGAGCTGCAGTGATCGCCGCCATGTTGACAGCATGAGTTCCAAACGGAGCGGTCAACAAACTGCCAAGCCCCGTCACGCCAAGGCAAGCTGATATGGGGGGTTGATAGCCATTGGCGCGAAGGACCGCAAAGCCCGGCAGGTTTTGTGAGGCCATGGTGACGAGATAAAGCGGCAAGCCCAAGCCCACGATGACCTGCCAATTCCACTGCGGCATGACGAATTCGAGCGGCGTCACTCCCAGATGAACAGGGCCCGAAAACGAACCGTTCAAACCAGCAAAAGCCAACCCCAAGAGAACAATCACCGGCACGGTATACATCGGCACCAACATGCGCAGCGCAAAGAACGCGATGATCAGCGGAACCACGAAAATCGGCAAATCGAGCGCCGCGTTCGGAACCCCCAGCACATAGCGCAGCAGCACGCCAACCAACATTGCAGCAGCCAAAGCGGGTGGCAATTTGCTGATGGCGGTGCCCAATGGCTTGATCAGCGCCGTCAGCACCATCAATGCACCAGCCACCATAAAGGCCCCAATCGCATCCGGAAATGCAATGCCAGCAGCACCCGTCGCCATCAACGCGGATCCCGGAGTGGACCAGGCAACCATGATCGGCTGCTTGTAACGGAATGCCAAAATCGCCGATGTCGCCGCCATTGCAAAACACAAAATCGCCGCAGTCGAAGCCTGCTGCGAGGCCGTTGCCCCCACCGCTTTGGCCCCTTCAATGACGACAAGAATTGTGGACGCAAACCCCACAACCACCGCCGCCGTTGCAGCCGATGTGAGCGATAACCAATGAGAAGAAGACTGGGTTTGGGACGTCAAGGCAGCGGCACTTCCGGTTCGTTTTTGGCAGTATGCAGAATGAGCGAGGTTTTGACACTCTCTACATTTGCAGCCTTGCTCAGCGCCCCGGTTATGAAGCTTTGCATGGACGCCAGATCCCGCGCCACGCACACCAGCATGAAATCGGCAGCACCTGATACAGCGTAGCACTCGCGCACGATGGGCCAGGTTTTGGCTTGGCGCTCAAACGAAGCCGTCTCGGATTGTGCCTGACTTTTTAGTCCTACAGCGGCAAAGAGTTTCACACCGTAGTCAAGCTTGTCACGATCCAGTTGGGCGCGGTAGCCCGTGATATAGCCCACCTCCTCCAGCGCCTGCACGCGGCGCAGTGTTGGCGGTGGTGACAGGCCCACCCGATTGGCAAGCTCCACATTGGTCACGCGCCCGTCGCGCTGCAATTCGCGCAGGATTTTCCAGTCAATGGTGTCGGGATTGTCTTGCTTGTCCATGGGCGCGGCTTATAGGCAATAATGTTGCGTGTTGGGAAGCATGCTTGTTGCCGTGGCATCAGAAAAAATGCGACACTTCAACAATGAACCCTGCCGAAATCCTTACCCCCGCGCAAATGTATGAAACCGATGCCATCGCCATTGCGCGGGGTATGCATTCTCTCACACTCATGGAAAACGCGGGTCGCGCTGTGGCTGACGAAATTCTCAAGCGCTTCAAAAAATGCGCGATTGCTGTCATTTGCGGGCCCGGCAACAATGGCGGTGACGGCTTTGTTGTCGCGCGATTGCTTGCTGCGAAGAAATGGCCGGTGCGGGTTTACCTTGTGGGTGAGCGCGAGGGAATGAAAGGCGATGCTGCAAAAATGGCCGCCAAATGGAAAGGCCCTATCGGCAGCTTCAAGGAATTTGAGCGTCGCATTGGGGGAAAGTCGGGTCACAGATTGATCGTCGACGCCATCTATGGCGCAGGCCTCAACCGTGACTTTCCGGGATATCTTGCCGACGGCATGCATGGCGCCGGCATTCCAATCGTCAGCATCGACGTTCCGTCGGGCGTTGATGGCCTGACCGGTCAAGTGCGCCATGCCTGCCCGATTGCTGATCTCACGGTAACATTCCATCGCAAAAAACCCGGTCACGTTCTGCAACCGGGGCGGCGACTGTGTGGCGAGATTGTTGTGGTCGACATTGGTATTCCAGATGATGTGACGGACCAGTTGCCGATTCGCATTTATGAAAACATGAAGCCGGATTTGCCCGACCCAAGTGCCTTCGAACATAAATATCAAAAGGGCCACGCCGTGGTGTGGAGCGGCGATGAACTGTCAACCGGGGCGTCGCGCCTTGCCGCATTCGCTGCCGCGCGAAGTGGTGCGGGGCTGACAACGCTGATTGGCACGCGCGATGCACTTCGCATTCATGCCCGACATCTCACATCCATCATGTTGAGGCCAATCGAAAATCAGGAAGACCTGCGCAAACTGTTGGATGATAATCGCATCAAGGCAATTTGCATCGGCCCTGCTGCGGGCATCAATGACGAGACACGAAAAGCCGTCCTGAGAATTCTCAAATCCGGTATCGACAGCGTGCTGGACGCTGATGCCTTGACAGTGTTCGCCGATGACCCACACCAACTGTTCACTGCCATCAAAGCGCTGCCCGGCCGCGCTGTGGTGATGACACCGCATGCCGGAGAATTTGCGAGACTATTCAAGGATTTGTGCGATGTGTCGGTTTCAAAGGTTGAGCGCACAGTCGAGGCTGCAAAGCGCTCAGGTGCCCGTATCATTTTCAAAGGCCCGGATACAGTGATTGCCAACCCAAACGGTTTTGCCAATGTCAACACCAATGCCCCGTCTAAGCTGGCCACCGCCGGAAGTGGTGACGTGCTGGCTGGCATCGTAACGGGGCTCTTGGCGCAGGGCATGGACGGTTTCAACGCGGCCTGTGCGGCTGTCTGGTTGCATGGCGATGCGGCGAACCGGTGTGAGCGGCGGACGTTGATTGCCGAGGATTTGATTGAGGAACTGGGAAAGTGAACCGTCTCCTCGCCACCCCGCTGTTCCTGCTTGTGGGCACCGGCATTGGCCTTGGACTTCTTGCGCCACTGGGCACGCTTGCCAATCGTGCCGGTTTCAATCCGTTTTTGTGGATCAGCATGATCATGCTGGTGCCGGGATTGCTGTTGCTGTTTCTGGCGCGAAATGAAAACTGGCGGCGCGGCGACATCTTCCGCTTCGGCATTATCGCTGGTGTTTTTGCCAATGTGATTCCGAACTCCATCCTGCTTTTCGCCATGCCGCATATTGGCTCCGGGCTTGGCGGGTTGATGTTTGCCTTGTCTCCCGTTGTCACTGCCATTCTCTCGATTGCATTCAAGGTGCGTCCGCCCAACCGGGCTTTGATGGTGTCGGTTGCGCTCGGCTTTATCGGCGCTGTGTTGATCGTCTCCGGACGCAACAGTCTGGCCCTGCCCTCTGCGGCCACATGGCTTTTCATTGCCCTGCTGATGCCGGTGTCGTTGGCCATCGGCAATGTTTACCGCACCGCATATTGGCCCAATGCTGCAACACCGCTGCAAACGGGAGCTGCATCGAACCTGTTGTCGGTGCCGGCGCTCATTGCATTGGCATTATGGCGGGATGGCAGCATTGACGTTGCGCCTTTTTTCACACAGTGGCAGCTTTCGCTTTGCCAATGCGTGGCGTCAATCATCATGTATCTGCTATTCTTCCGGCTGCAGTGGATTGGCGGCCCGACCTATCTCAGCCAGATCGGTTATGTCGCGGCGGCTTTGGGACTGGCCATTGGCACATTCGCGTTTCACGAAACCTATCCGGTCGTTGTCTGGGTCGGCGCGGCATTCATCCTCTCTGGCATTGGCGTCACCATCATTGAAAAACGATTGAACGCCACCCGCTGATTTCCCGCTTCCCACCTCGAAAACCCTCTGCTATAGCCCGCGCCAACCCAACCGGAAGGCTGATGTGCTTTCAGGACATGCGCGGGCGTGGTGAAATTGGCAGACACGCAGGATTTAGGTTCCTGTGGGGAAACCCGTGGGGGTTCAAGTCCCTCCGCCCGCACCA
>JAYUVC010000196.1:0-2788 GCA_043754325.1 Hyphomicrobiales bacterium | reverse complement strand
GCACCCGAAAGACCGCAACATCGCCATGGTGTTCCAGAATTACGCGCTCTATGCGCATATGACGGTCAAGGACAACATGAGTTTCTCGATGACGCTGGCCAA
This sequence comes from Hyphomicrobiales bacterium, assembly GCA_043754325.1. Taxonomy (GTDB): domain Bacteria; phylum Pseudomonadota; class Alphaproteobacteria; order Rhizobiales; family Aestuariivirgaceae; genus Aestuariivirga. Next base: position 2,686 of record JAYUVC010000196.1, on the reverse strand, counting down.
GCGCCCGCAGGCCGAGATCGACGAGAAGACGGCCTGGGCGGCGCGCATTCTCAACCTTGAACCCTATCTGGCGCGTTACCCCCGCGAACTTTCAGGCGGTCAGCGCCAGCGTGTGGCCATGGGGCGTGCCATTGTGCGGAATCCGGCGGTGTTTTTGTTTGATGAACCGCTGTCAAATCTTGATGCGAAATTGCGCGTGCAGATGCGCACCGAAATCAAGGATCTGCATGAGCGTCTGAAAACCACCACGGTTTATGTGACGCATGACCAGATTGAAGCCATGACCATGGCGGACAAGATTGTCATTCTGAAAGATGGTGTGATTGAGCAGCAGGGATCGCCGCTTGATGTGTATGACCGGCCCAATAATTTGTTCGTGGCATCGTTTATCGGTTCACCGTCGATGAACATGATCAAGGGCACTGTGCACAAAGCAAATATGGTCACAAGTGATGGCACAAAGATCAAGCTGCCCGCCGGCCACAAAGCCAAGGACGGACAGGACATCGTGTTCGGCATAAGACCGGAACATATTGAAGTGGGTGAAGGCTTCAAGGTGAAGGTGACGGTGACGGAACCGACGGGGCCTGAAATTCACATTTATGCTGATCTGGGTCCTGATGAAATCTGTGCTGTGGTGCGGGAACGACTTGAGCTGAAGCGTGACCAGATGATTGACCTCAGGCCCATGCCCGACAAGATTCATTTGTTTGACGCCGCAAGTGGGCAAGTCATTCGATGAGTGTGATCACCATCCTCGGTGCGGGTGTCATGGGATCGTCCATGTGCATGCCCTTGGTGGAAAGGGGACATGAGGTCAGGCTGGTGGGCACGCATCTTGATGATCACATCATCGACAGCATTGCGGGCAATGGACTGCATCCCAAGCTGAATGTAACGATGCCTGCCATAAAGCATTACCATCATGGTGAGCTTGCCAGAGCTTTGAATGGCGATACTGACTTCATTTTACTGGGCGTCTCGTCCGCCGGAGTGGCGTGGGCCATCGACCGATTGTCCGAGGTTATACAGTCGCCAACTCCCATCATCATGATCACGAAGGGCATGAAGCCGGAAGCTGATCATATGCGGGCGTTCCCTGATGTGGTGGCGGAAGAGTTGAAAGTGCGACTGGGGTTTGATGTTCCGGTGGCTGCCATTGCCGGACCTTGTATCGCAGGCGAACTCGCCGCTCGGCGACATACGGGCACGGTGATTGTGTCGCGTGATCTTGCATTGGCGCAGACCTTCTGTGACGCTTTTGCAGGCGAGTATTATTTTCCGCGCACCTCCACCGATATGATCGGCGTTGAAGTCTGTGCGGCGTTCAAGAATTTTTTCGCTATTGCCGTGGGCTGGGCGCATGGGCGCAATGAAGTTCTGGCGGAGTCGCAAAACAAGGCGCGCAATAACAATGCGGCGGCGATTTTATTTGATCAGGCGGTGCGCGAAATGTTGGCTTTGACTTCGGCACTTGGTGGTTCTCCTGAAAGTGTATGGGGTATGCCTGGGGTGGGTGATCTTTACGTGACGTGTCAGGCCGGGCGCAATTCGCGGCTTGGCAATGCGCTTGGGCGCGGCCTCACCTATGATCAGGCGAAAGCTGGTCCGCTGAAAAATGAAACGGTTGAAGGTGCGGAGTTGGGCATTGCGGTTGCTTCTTCGATACGTGGCATGATCCGCGCTAATAAATTGAAAGCGGCTGATGTGCCGTTGACGTTGGCACTTTTGAATGCGCTGACCCGAAACATCCCGCTCGAACCGCCTTGGGCGGATTTGCATCGGAGTGGATGAGCATGGCAGCGGCAGACAAGCTTGAGGTTACACGGCATCAACCGATGCCTGATGTTGATCTCGGACTTGAAACGCCGGTTGATCCCGAAGAGCAATTGGCAACGCGTGCGGCCTGGCTGTATTTTGTTGCTGAAAATACGCAAGCGCAGATCGGCAAAAAGCTGGGACTCACACGCATTCGCGTGAACCGATTGCTGGCGCACGCGCGGCGGTTGGGTCTGGTGCAGATTACGATCACGGGGCGATTGGCGACCTCGATCAAGTTGGAAGACGCGTTGCAACGGCGCTTTGGTTTGCTTGATGTGGTAGTGGTTCCTGCCACCACTGAGGTCGAAAAACAGCGCGTGGTCATTGCGGCTGCGGCGGGACATTATCTGGCGAAACAGTTGAAGGGTAATATGTCGGTTGGTGTGGGTTGGGGGCAGACATTGCGTCACTCGCTGGCCTATGTGCCGCACAAGACCTACAAGAAACTTTCTGTCGTCTCGCTGATCGGCGGCCTCACGCACTCCTCCGCCGTTAACCCGCATGAAACCGCTTCGCACTTGGCCGATATTGTGGGGGGACAATGTTATTATTTCGCAGGCCCTGCCTTCACCGACACGGAAGCCACGCGCGAAATTCTGATGAATCAGCCGATGATGCGGGACGTGTTTGAACGCGGTCGTAAGGTTGATCTGGCGTTTTTGTCTGTGGGTGAATTGAGCAAAAACAGCACCATGTCGAAACTCGGATTGATCACGGTGGATGAGGTGGTGACGCTGCAGAACGCAGGTGCAGTTGGTGACCTGTGTTCGCACTGGCTGGATGCGCGGGGCAAGTTTGTGGAGCACCCGCTGAACCGTCGCGCCGTGGCTTTGCCGCCAGAACATTTGCGCGGGGTGCCGCGTGT
>JAYUVC010000195.1:0-25505 GCA_043754325.1 Hyphomicrobiales bacterium | reverse complement strand
GTCGCATCAATCTGCGCCAGAATATCAGCGGTCTGTTCGCGCACCGATCGACCCTTGGCCGTTTCGGCCACAAAGCCTGCAAGATAGGCCATGCCATTGTGAATGACGGCTTCGCTCATGCGCTTGCCGGGGTTGATGCGTTTCAGTGCCATGCTGGCCTCCTTGGAAAAATCCTGGACGCTCTCTAGCTTTTCTTCGCAACTGCTTCAATCACCGAAAGCAAAACGCGCGGTAAAATTTCGAAAGCGTAGGGCACATGCAGTCTTTCAAGCCAGGTATGATAATCCCGGCCCCAAGGCCCGATGTTGATGGTGGGATAATTGGCAGGTTCCGGCATCACAAATCCGCTATTCCAAATTGGTGTATTGGCCGCCACCACCGAAAGATCGCCCGACGCTTCACCAAAGAAACTCATGTCGGAAATCCCCGCGAAATAATTGACCTCGCCCAAGCCATGGCGGCGCACGGCATTGCCAATTTTTCTACGCAATACCTGATCGCGCAACAGCACGGCCGGGTATGGAATGGAGCCAAACCCCATGATCACTGTTGGCTCATCAAGCGACGCCGTCATGGCCAACAGCGCCTGCAAACCTTGCTCCGGCAAACTCTGCGACTCATCAAGACCAACCGTTTGCAATGCAGGAAAATCCGAAACCCGCTTCAGTGCGATGGCATGACCTGTCTTTGTTTCGGCCCGCGCCACGGCACGAGTCGCATGCAGCATTGCAATGTCCAATACTTCCGCACCAGACCGCCGGTGCTGCATGGTGTTCCAATAGGCAAAAGCCCTGTGCGGGGTCGTCACATTGTAACCCTGCTTTAAATCCTTCGCAAACAGCGTGGCCGGCGGTGCCGCCATTTCGCTTTCCGTCACCTCTGACAGTTCCGGCGACAGTTCAATCTCCCGCACCAGTTCCGACAATACATAAGCGGCATTCACACCATTTTGCGGATAACCCGCATGGGTTTGCTGGCCCACCACGAATGCCGTCAACAGCTGTTTGCCAATGGAACCATAAGTCACCACCCTTGCCACTGCGCCATCACCCTTGTCAGCAATGGCGTCCAGATTGATGACCAATGCGATGTCGAGTTCTTCGTCAGCTGCAAGCTGCTTCAGCTGTGGTACAGCCGCACGCGCACCTGCGGATTTTTCTTCTTCATCCGCCACGCCGATAAACACTAGAGTGGCCTCCCCCGCATAAACTTCCATTACGGAAAGTCCGGCAGCAAGCCCCGCTTTCATGTCGAGCAGACCACGCCCCGGCAGAAACTCGCCGCTCTCAAAGTCAGACAGGGCCAGAGAATTTTCACCTGTCTGCTTCAGGCGCTGAACGGTTGCAGGCAACAGCCGTTCGGGATCAAAAGCCAGCGGCTGCAATGCGCCATAATCCTCAACCGACACCACATCAAAATGCCCCGTGAGCACAATGGTGCGATTGGAACGCCCGCGCTTCAGTGCGAACAGATTGCTGCGCCCTGCGGGATCGCCCGGAACGGCTTTTATCCACACTTTTTCCAGATTTAAAAGTTGCGCCAACTGCGCCGGGAACGCTGCCTCAACCGCCGAGCCGGTAACGGATGGTACACGTGTCATGAGCAGTGCCAGTTCGCGGGCGCGGGCTGCAAGGAGGTCCGCCATCATTCAGGCCAGTTCAATATCCGTATGGATGAAATCATTGCCCTTGCACAACAAGGGTACCTTGTGAACCTTGGCACAGGCATAGGCAAAACAGTCCCCCATGTTGAGGCGTGCCTTCGGATCCTGACCCTTGCCATAGCGTTCAAATGTACGGACAACGATTTTTGCCAATCGTGGTTCGATATCAACTTGCGTCATGGCATAAGTTTTCAAAAACTCCTCGACAACTTCAAATGCTTCAAGTGGCGTAAAATCCGTCAACCGTCGCATCGCAAGCGTTGCTTCAAACAGCACTATAGCCGAAACCAGACGTTTTTTTCCGCGCTTGAGTTTCTGTCGCAGAAGTTCACAGTCAGGCTCGTTCGCCAATATGGCCACCAGGGCAGACGCATCAACAAACACTGTCAGTCCTCATACAGGCTGTCATAGAACTCTTTGTCCGCAACTTTTCCGGCAACGCGATGCGAAGCGACTTTCTCCTGCAATCTGCGCAAGGCTTTTGTTTCCGCATCATCAGCGTTCACCGCAAGTTCGTTGTTCACAGCCCTTCGAACCGCTTCGGTCAAGGTTATCCCGTCCCGTTTTGCCAGCTTCCGCACCGCCTTGCTGGTCGCCTCATCTTTCAGGTAAATTGTCATTTATATACCATGTCACAAAAAGTATATACCGTCAACGCTCAAGCGAATGTCCGGTCATGCGCCAGCATGGCATTCAACAACACCTGCGTTCCCGCACCACATTCTTCCAGCGTCGTCGACTCAGACTCGTTATGGGATATGCCACCAAGGCACGGAACGAAGATCATCGTCGTTGGGGTTACGCGGTTGATATAGGCCGCATCATGCCCGGCACCAGAGGCCATGTCTCGCGATGAAAAACCTGCCTGCTTCACACCTTCGCGCACGCACGCAATCAATTCCGGCGCAAACGTGACGGCGGGCGAATTCCATATCCGCTTTTCTTCACATTCCAGATTGAGCCCGGCTGCAATGTCAGCGATGGCCGCCTGATAAGCCGCTTCCATTTGATCCAGCACTTTTTCATCAGGGTGGCGCAAGTCCACCGTAAAGAACACTTCGCCCGGCACCACGTTGCGGGAGTTCGGGCGGTTCTCGATCAACCCCACTGAAGCCACGCCCGGCAAATGCGCCATGCCCACCTGATGTATCGCTTCAATCATGCGCGCGGCCCCCAGCAGCGCATTTTTGCGAAGGCCCATTGGCGTGGCCCCGGTATGCGACTCCTGACCCTTCACCGTCACCTCATACCAACGCATGCCTTGCACACCCGTGACCACGCCGATCATTTTGTTTTCGGCTTCAAGGATGGGCCCCTGCTCGATATGCAGCTCAAACATCGCGCCAAACTTGATGGCATCTGCCTTGTGCGGCCCCTTGTAACCAATACGCTCCAGTTCATCGCCCAGCCTGATGCCTTGGCGGTCCTCACGCGACCAGGCATAGTCCGGCGTAAACACGCCCGCATAAACCCCGGAGCACAGCATGGCGGGTGCAAAGCGTGAGCCTTCCTCGTTGGTCCAGTTCACAATCATCAAGGGAGCATTCGTTTCATATCCCATATCGACAAGTGTTCGCATGACTTCGAGCGGACCCAGCACACCCAGCACACCATCAAACTTTCCGCCTGTGGGTTGTGTGTCCAAATGTGATCCCAAGGCAATCGGCAAGACATCACGGCGCTTGCCGGGGCGCGTGGCAAACATGTTGCCCACTTCATCAACCGCAACGGTGCAGTCCAGCTTTTCGCATTCCGCCTTGAACCAATCGCGCACACGTTTGTCTTCATCTGACACGGTCAGGCGTTTGATGCCTCCTTTCGGTGTGACGCCAAATTGGGCTGTCTCCATCAGCGAGTCCCAGAGCCGTTGCGGATTGATGGTGAGATTGGTTTGTACTGACATTCAATTCCTTTTGGACTGCAAAAAAACGACTTCACTTCTTTGCAATGTGAGGAGCATGTAGCGCGAGGTCTGCCGGTCCCAATCGTTCCGGGGCAGAATTGCATTGGTGCCAATAGGGGTAGATCAACGGAATGGCGCTGACCTCATCAAGCCGTGCACGCTCTTCGGCAGAAAGCACCAAAGACGTTGCTGCCAGATTGTCTTTGAGTTGTTCTTCAGTCCGCGCACCTACGATGATCGACGCAACAGCAGGCCGGCCCGCGAGCCACGACAAGGCAACCTGTGCCGCCGAAACGCCGCGTGCTTCACCCACACTCACCAGCGCATCAATGATCCGGTACAAACGGTCTTCATCGCGGATCGGCGGTTCGCTCCAGCCAGACGTATGACGCGACAATTGTGGTGGGGGCGCATCGCGGCGGAACTTGCCGGACAACAACCCGCCTGCAATCGGGCTCCACACCTGGATGCCAACGCCTTGGTCAATCGCCACCGGCATCAACTCATATTCGGCTTCGCGCGCCTCAATTGTGTAGTGGATCTGCTGGCACACAAAACGCTGGAAGTTGTGGCGCTCGGCTGCATTGAGGCATTTCATGATATGCCACGCCGAGAAATTCGAGCAGCCGACGTACCGCACCTTGCCGTGTTTCACCAGCGTATCGAGTGCTTCCATCATTTCAGACACCGGCGTCAGACCATCCCACTCATGCAGAAAATAGAGGTCAATATGATCACGCTTCAGGCGTTTCAGGCTGGCTTCTGCTTCATGAATGATGTGAAATCGCGACAGGCCCCGTTCGTTGGGGCCCGTGCCCATGGCAAAGCGCACCTTGGTGCCCACCATCAACTGGTCAGAGCGGCCTTGCAGGATTTCACCCAAGGCTTCTTCGGATTTGCCCGCAGTATAGGCGTTGGAGGTGTCGAGCATATTGACGCCATGGTCCACGGCGACATCAACCAGCCGGTTGGCGTCCTTGACCGACACGCTGCCTATCTTGCCGAAATAGCCGTCGCCCAGAAAATTCATGGTGCCGAGGCTTTGTTGCGAAATTTTGAGACCTGAACGGCCGAGTTGACGATATTCCATCTGTTATCCTCCTGATTTTTGCCATCAGGCCACGACAATCATCCGACGTCAACGGGTTTGCTGACATGGCCACCTGCGAAAACCTAAGCCTCGTCCTTCCAGTTGAGCAGAAACGTCCAGACGCAATAGGCCCAGACGGCAATGGCGATTACCGTCCAGAAGCCATCCTTGGCGATGAGCAATTCAAACACTGCCCACAAAGCCGTGGACGCGACAATGGCCTGCCTGCGCCATTTCGGCTTGTAGAAGGGGTGGTCATGAATTCCAAAGGGCATGGGGTATCTCCGTTTGTTGTCTCATAAGACAAGTCGTGTGGTCTTCAAATTTATTTTCGAACGACGCGACGGATTACCGGTCCCATTGCGTCTTAACCTGCAAAGGGGAAGACAAAATGGGAAACATGTCAAATCCAGAAACAATTCGCGCGAGGGAATTGCGATCAACACTGAACCCGGCGGAACAGTCTTTGTGGTCAGTCTTGAAAGCGCGACAACTCGGCGGTTGGAAGTTCACACGGCAGATGCCGATAGGACCCTACTTCGCGGACTTTGTCTGCCGCGAAAGATGTGTCGTGATCGAAGTGGATGGCAGTCAGCATCTGGAGCGGGCCGCCTATGACCGTGCACGCGATGAGTACATGCTGGCGGCGGGCTACTCGGTTTACCGGGTGCCTGTGAATTCGGTTTTGCATGAACGCGTGGCAGTGTGTGATTCAATTCTGGCCGTGTTGGAGAACCGGATCGAGGATTTTGTCGAAGCTCCGGATTTAAAGTTTACCCGCAGTTTTGCAGTCCCGACACGACGCGGTTTCAATTCGCGCAGTGCCATCAGACAACGTGCCGGTTGAACCACCCCACCCCCGGCCCCTCCCCATAAGAATGGGGCGGGGTGATTCTTACTTCACCCCTACCCGCTTGCGGGGAGGGGCCGATGGTGGGGGCTGTTCATGCGACAAGCAACCCCACACTCCCCTCATGCTGAGGCGCTCGCCCTTCCTTGCGAGCCTCGAAGCATGCGCCGCAAGCACCGAATGCGGGGCGCGCCCTTCGAGGCCCGCAAGAGGGCGGGCACCTCAGGGTAAGGGAAGAAGTTTATTGTTACCGATCAAAGAAACAGTAAAAAATTGCAAAGTTACATCGATGAATGCAGTTCATACGTCAAGAACACATGTTTCTGAGTAATATTTTCAAATCACTAAACTCAGGTTTTTCATAAATAGCAGCAACGCGATTCAGGTCGGCTCCTGTCAAGCTGACAACAAATTTCTTACCTGATATAAATTCCCAAATAGGATCATCTAGATTCAAATTATGCCAAAGTGGAATCACAATTTTTGCATCTTCAACACTCGACTTAGCAATTGGAATTTCAACTATGCTGGGTTTGTCACTATCCTTCCTGATGGCCAAGTAATATTTTTGATGATAAGTTAGTTTTTGCTCAGGACTTTCTGGCAACAAAGCTAGTAGACTGTATTTACCGTCTCGACATTCAAGTTGAAGTGATGCTTGAGATGCAATTGAAATTGTAGCAGCACCATAAGAGGAAATTTCAGTCTTACCGCCGATTAAAGCAATTACACTTGTCTTATCTTGCAGTACGTCCTTTTGAATGTAGGCAACCCAATTGCCAACTACTTGTCGTTCTCCTGCAAGTTGGAATGCAAACTTGGTTTCAGACCTCAGGGTTTCAGAGGTACAAAAAAAGCACCAGAGCCCGAGCAGTATTGAAAGCTTGTGGTATCTATCGATCTTAAAATTCTGCAACTTCACGGCACCACCTCAATCCGCTCCACACCCCTCGGTGCACTCACACCTTTCCAGATCGCATTGGCCTGATGCACCGGTGCATTCGGCTTCCGCGCCACCACATCCCCATTCTCCGCATGCACCAGCGGCAAGGCCCCCAACTGGGCGCAACGCTTGAAAGAATTATAAAGCTCATCATCATTCACCATCAACGCGCCCTTGTAGGCCATGAAATGCTTGAACGTGTTGATGCCATAGGTCTTGACCACGATTTCCATTTCATCATGGATCATCGGCGACCATTGCGTCACCGCCATGTGGAAGGAATCATCCGCCGTTGTCTTGCCCATAAACGGCATGTCCATATGCGTATGCGGATCAATGCCGCCGGGCATGATGTAACAGCCGCCCGCGTCAATGACGGTATCGCCGCTAAGGCCAAGCCCCACTGCAATGATTTTTCCATCCTTGATCAAAACATCAGCCCGTTCCGACAAATCAGCATTCACAACAGTTCCGCCGCGGATGAGAGTGGTAGTCATTTTTTGCTCCGCGTACTGAATGAAGGAAGGCCCCACCCCTGCCCCTCCCCGCTTTTCGCGGGAAGAGGCCAGGGGAGGGCTCTGTGTCGTTACATGCCCTTGGCCATGTCCGTCACCACCGATGACCATGCACCCGCAGGGGCCTTGGTGATCACTGGCGCGTCTCCGCCTGAAGCCAGCAGAGTGGCCACTGTACGGTCAGCAGACGCTACATCCAGCGTACCATCGGAGCCTTCCGTCAGCTTCGAGATTTCGCCCATCATGCGTTTCTGGTGGTCAATGGCGGCAGCACCTGTTGTATCAGCATCCACAACAATCTGTGCAGCTTCGTCATTGTTGGCACGGGCATAGTCCCATCCTTTCATTGACGCTTTCACGAACGTCGACATGGTTTTAACGAAAGCCGGATCCTTCAGCTTGTCTTCCATCACGTAAAGACCGTCTTCCAGCGTGGCCACACCCTGGTCTTCATATTTGAAGGTCACAAGTTGATCGGCCGGAATGCCTGCATCGATTACCTGCCAATATTCATTGTAGGTCATGGTGGACACGCAGTCCGCCTGCTTTTGAATGAGCGGGTCAACGTTGAAGCCCTGCTTGATGACCTTGACGCCACCAGCCGAACCGTCGGTCTTGTAACCAAGTTTCGACATCCAGCTCATGAAGGGATATTCATTGCCGAAGAACCACACGCCAAGTGTCTTGTCCTTGAAATCAGCTGGGGCCTTGATGCCGGTTTCGGCTCGGCAGGTCAGCATCATGCCCGACTTTTTGAAGGGCTGCGCGATGTTGACCACGGCCTGTCCCTTCTCGCGTGTCGCCAGTGCCGATGGCATCCAGTCCACAACAACGTCGGCACCACCACCAGCGAGAACCTGCTGCGGGTTGATATCTGGTCCACCCGGCTTGATCTCAACTTCAAGGCCGGCTTCCTTGTAGAAACCCTTGGCCTGCGCCACGAGGTAGCCTGCAAACTGCGCCTGCGTCACCCACTTCAATTGCAACGTGACTTTTTCAGCCATCGCAGCGCCCGACGTAGCAAGCAAGGCAGAGGCTGCGGCTGCAACCATCAGATATTTTTTCATATGTAGTCTCCCTGTTAAAGTTACAATTATACGTCTCACGTTCGGTAAGACGGATGCCAGAATGTTGTTTTGCGCTCGGCCAGAACCAGCAGCCCATAGAACAGCGACCCCGTGACCGCCGCCATGGCGATTTCGGCCCAGACCAAATCAAGGCTTTGGCTGCCTGACCCTGTCTGAATCCGAAATCCCATGCCGGCAATCCGTGTTCCAAAAAACTCCGCCACGATGGCCCCGATCATGGCCAGTGTCGAATTGATCTTGAGGGCATTGAAGATGAAAGGCATGGCGGCAGGAAGCCTGAGGGTTGAAAGCGCTTGGCCCCAACTTGCGCCATAACTCCGCATCAAATCCCGCTCCAGATGTGACGACGCTTCAAGGCCCGCCAGAGCATTGATCAGCATCGGAAAAAACGTCATGATCACCACAACCGCGATATTGGGTGCCACCCCCACGCCAAACCACATCACCATGATGGGCGCGACACCGACCAATGGCAGCACCGCGAAGAAATTGCCGACGGGCAATAGCCCCCGTTTCAGGAAATCAAAACGGTCACACAAAAGCGCAACCGCAAGCCCCGCGCCGCAGCCAATGAGCCAGCCCGGAATCACAGCCTGGATCACCGTCATGAAAAAATCAAGCCGCAGCGTTGAAACTTCGTTGATCAAGCGTTGCCAGATCACCGAAGGAGCTGGCAGCAGGATTGGAGAAATGGGAATGAAACGACACGCCATTTCCCAGAGAACCAGAATGGCAACACCAAGCAAGGCCGGCGCCAGAACATCACGCAGGTTTTTCATGCGGGCTTCACCCCCATGCGTAGAAGGGTTTTGCGTTCGGCAAAACCAATGAACCACACCAGCAAAGCCGCCATCACCGACGCTGCCACCAGTGCACTCCAGATCATCAAAGTCAAACCATTGTACGATCCAACCAGCAAACGTGCGCCAATGCCGGACACTGCTCCTGTCGGAAGTTCGCCAACAATCGCACCCGTCAGTGCAATGGCAATCGCAATTTTGAGCGACGTGAACAAATAGGGCACCGAAGCCGGAAGCCTGAGCTTCCAGAGAACTTCGGATGCGCTTGCATTATAGGTGCGCATCAAATCCCGGTGGATGATATCCGGTGACGTCAACCCCTTCACCATGCCGATGGTGACCGGGAAGAAGCAGAGATACATCGAAATCAGGGATTTCGGCAAAAGCCCTGTCAGGCCCACGGAGCCCAGCACCACAATGATCATGGGTGCAATCGCCAAAATCGGAATGGTCTGCGAGGCGATGATCCACGGCATCAACGCCTTCGACAGGATTTTCGAATGCACAATCAGTATGGCAAGCCCGACGCCCAACACCACACCCAGTGCAAAACCAAGCAGCGTGGAAGAGAGCGTGACCCAGCAGTGATAGAGCAGTGACTTCACCTTCCACGGTGCAATCATGAATACCGTGTTCCAGAGTTCGGTGACAATTTGGTGCGGTGCAGGAATCACAGGCCGGGTGTGATTCCAGGATTCATGCAAGATGACCCAAAACCCGCCACCCGCCGCCTTGATCTTTGTTTCAGCCACCACTGCGTTCAGGGGAATGCAGGCAATGTACCAAACCACCAGCAACACGAGGCAGACTGTCAGTACAGGTATGAAGGAGGATCGCTTCATGCCGAACCACCCCCTCCCCCCTTCGGGGTACTCCCCCAGCTTCGCTGAGGAAGAAAACAAAACCTTTCTCCCTCGGCATCTTCGCCGGGGGAGTACCCCGCAGGGGGGAGGGGGTGGTTGAGCTTGGCTCTCGCCCTCATTCCCGCCATTCCATCAGCGTGTCAGGCAAGTCTTCCTCATTGTCACCGGTGGTCCGGTTGATCTCGGTAAAGCCGTGCCGTGCAAAAAACCTCTGCGCTTTGTCATTGGCTTGAAAAACATAGAGATTGACTTGCGGTGACAGTTCGCGTTTCACGCGCTGCAACAGCAATCCACCAATGCCCTGATTGCGCGACGCCGCTTCCACATAAAGTGCATTGATGAAACCATCCCGCGTCAGCGTGACAAATCCACGGACACGGGCACCATCGACAGCCACAATCGTATTCCGCTTCATTTTTTCATCATCTTCATAATGCTTCACCACGTCTTCGCGTGAATGCACACGTGGCATCCATTCGGTCTGGTCAATCCAGTCATTCACAATGGCAGCACAAACCGCCATGTCCTGACTTCGCGCCGAGCGCATGGAAACGGTAATGCTCATTCAGTCCTCATAGCTGTGTCCCGCCCGCAACCCTTCACGCACACGCTGTGCCACTTTCAGGAATTCCGGCGTTTCACGAATATCCAGCGTGCGCTCACGCGGGAATCTGGTTTCAATCACATCGATGATACGCCCGGGCCGGGGGGACATGACAACAATTTTTGTCGAAAGAAACACTGCTTCCGGAATCGAGTGTGTCACAAAAACAACAGTTTTCCGGGTGCGGTCCCACAACTCCAGCAATTGCTGGTTCAGCTTGTCGCGCACAATTTCATCAAGCGCGCCAAACGGCTCGTCCATCAGCAACAGTTGGGGGTCAAACGCCAGCGCCCGCGCAATTGACACCCGCTGCTGCATGCCGCCCGACAATTGCCACGGAAATTTCTTTTCGAATCCACCGAGGTTCACAAGCGCAATATTGCGTTTCACCCGTTCATCAGCGCCGCCAATGCCCATGATTTCCAAAGGCAGCGCCACATTGCGTTCCACCGTGCGCCACGGAAACAACCCCGGTGCCTGGAACACATAACCATAGGCCCGCGACAACCGCGCCGCCTCAGGTGAAAGCCCGTTGACGGTGATGGCACCCCCCGTGGCCTGCTCCAGATCCGCAATCACCCGCAACAACGTCGTCTTGCCACAACCGGACGGACCGATGAATGACACAAAGTCGCCATCTTCAACCTTGAGGTTTACCCCAGAAAGGGCATAAACCGGGCCGTCAGCTGTGCTGAAGGTCAGGCTCAAATCTTGGGCTTCAATCACGGCCGTCAATGCCAACTCCCTGTCTGGTTTCTTGCTTTGGTGAAACGCTAACGACTCTTGACCATTTGATCAAGAATTAAGAGGATGGGGAATGCCCAAAACCAAAGCACCAACACGCCGCAAAACCCGCATCCAGAGCCAGAACGAGGCTTTGATCCTCGATGCCGCCCTGGACGTGTTCTCGGCCTATGGTTTCAGGGGGGGCACGATTGACCAGATTGGCACAAAATGCGGGTTGTCAAAACCCAACCTGCTGTATTACTTCCGTCGCAAGGAAGACATCTATACAGCCGTCCTCGAACGCACCTTGAGCCTCTGGTTGGCCCCGTTGCAGGCATTGGACCCCGACAAGGATCCGATTGCGGAATTGACGCGCTACATATCAGCCAAACTGGATTTGACCTTCGCCCGTCCCGAAGCTTCCAGACTGTTTGCCAATGAAATATTGCATGGGGCGCCGCATGTGGGCCCGTTCCTGAAGGGTCCGTTGCGCCAGTTGGTGGCGGAAAAAAGCAACGTCATCAGGGGCTGGGTCAGGGAGGGGAAAATCAGGGATGTCGAGCCTGAACATTTAATCTTCGCAATTTGGTCAGTCACGCAACATTATGCCGACTTCGGCGTTCAGGTAGAAGCGGTACTGGGCGCAAAGCCCGATGTCGCCAAAGTGAAAGCCGCCGTCACTGAAATTTTGTTGGGGGGCATCAACATGCAGTCCGGGAAATCATGATCAACCGACCCATTCGCAAAGCCGTTTTTCCAGTCGCCGGTCTTGGCACCAGGTTCCTCCCCGCCACCAAGGCCATGCCCAAGGAAATGTTGACGGTGGTTGACCGTCCGCTGATCCAGATCGTTGTCGATGAAGCGCGCGACGCTGGCATTGAACATCTGATCTTTGTCACGGGCCGCAACAAGGCGGTCATCGAAGACCACTTCGACAAGCAGTATGAACTTGAGGCAACCCTCAGGAAGCGCGGCAAGTCGATTGAGCTGGATCTGCTGGAACAGGACTTGCCAGCTGCAGGACAGACGAGCTTTACCCGCCAGCAGGAACCACTGGGCTTGGGCCATGCCATCTGGTGTGCAAGAAACCTCGTCGGCCATGAACCCTTCGCCGTCCTCCTGCCCGACATGATCATGAAGGCCGAAACGGGCTGTTTGAAGCAGATGGTTGACGTCTACCACGAACGTGGCGGCGGCAATGTTCTCGCCGTTGAAGAGACCGCGTGGGAGCAAGTCCATCGCTACGGCATCGTGTCCCCCAAGGATTGGCAGGACAATCATTTCATGATCGACGGCATGGTGGAAAAACCCACCCGCGAACAAGCCCCCTCGAACCTCATCATTTCCGGCCGCTACATCCTGCAGCCAGAAATCTTCGCGGAAATCGAAAAACAGGAACCAGGTTCCGGCGGTGAAATCCAGATCACCGACGCCATGATCCGCCTGATGGCAACACAGCCCTTCCACGGCCTCAAATACAACGGCACCACATATGACTGTGGCGACAAGATCGGTTTTCTCTCAGCCAACGTCGCCTTTGCCCTCGAGCATGAAACCCTGGGAGCAGAATTTCGGACTGCCCTGTCGGATTTGGTGCAACTGCGGGGAGGCAGGTTGACCTGGGATTAGGCCTGATTGGATGCGAAAGGGGACTGCCTCAACCAAAATTGATCACGCTCTAGAGGCTCCAATACATCGCACCTTGCGGAACATCGCTCGCAGCTATGACAGACTTGATATCAATGATGATGCCGTTAGGCGACAGGCGTGTCATCAGCTCTGGCAAAGCGTCAACATAAGCCCGGTGGCTGACCGCCAGCACGATGGCGTCGAGGTTTTGCAATTCTTCAATCGGTGACAGTGTAAGGCCATATTCGTGCTGTGCACCTTCCGCACTGGCCATGGGGTCATGCACAAGTGAATGGATGCCGAATTCATTCAGTTCACGGATGATATCCGGCACCTTTGAATTCCGGAGGTCCGGCACGTTTTCCTTGAAGGTCAATCCGAGAATGCCCACCTTTGCGCCACTGACGGGCTTTCCGGCCTTGACCAGCAGCTTGATGAGTTTGGACGCAATGAAACGCCCCATGTCATCGTTCAGACGGCGACCCGCAAGAATGACCTGCGGATGATAGCCCAGCGCTTCGGCACAGGAGGTGAGGTAATAAGGATCAACGCCAATGCAATGCCCGCCCACAAGCCCCGGTGTAAAACGGAGGAAATTCCATTTTGTTCCCGCCGCCTCCAGCACATCCCTGGTCCGCACATTCAGGCGGTCAAGAATGATGGCCAGTTCGTTCATCAGCGCGATGTTGATGTCACGCTGGGTGTTTTCCAGAACCTTGGCAGCCTCCGCCACCTTGATGGTGGGAGCCTCGTGCAGGCCAGCCTTGATGATTGTCCCATAGACATGGCGCAGCCTCGCCAGGGTCTTGTCATCCTCAGCCGATATGATTTTGGTGATGGTTTCCAGCCGGTGCAATTTGTCACCGGGATTGATGCGTTCGGGCGAATACCCCAAGGTAAAATCAACGCCGCGCTTGAGGCCTGAGTGCAGTTCCAGCCAGGGTCCGCACACATCTTCCGAAACCCCGGGATAAACGGTGGATTCAAACACCACCACGGCTCCCTTGGTCAGCACAGGACCAATGATGCGGCAGGCACTTTCAAGCGGCGACAAATCCGGGCGGCGATCATTGTCAATGGGCGTAGGTACCGTGACGATGAAAAAATTGGCTCCCGCAAGATCACCCGCTTGACCCGTGACTTCAAGCGTACAAGACTCCAGCGTCTCCCGGTCAATTTCACCCGTCCAGTCCTCGCCCCTTTGCAGGGTTTCAATACGGCGCTTTGAAATGTCAAAGCCGATGGTTCCGGGGAAAGCTTGCGCCAGCGCCACGGCAACGGGCAGTCCGACATAGCCCAACCCGATTACGGCAATTTTTTCTGTCATGTAATGTAATCCACTTGTGAATGGTCATGATGTTGTACGTACCACGGCATGGCAATTGTAATGCCGCGGCGTACGGTGATTTGCGGGTCATAGCCCAGAAGCCGTTGTGCCTTGCCAATATCAGCCTGCGAATGGCGCACGTCGCCCTTGCGAAAATCCGTATGAACGGGCTGCCTGTTGTAGTGAATTTGCAACTGCGCCAATTCATCCCGCAACATGCCGAACAGGTCCAGCAGCGTGGTGCGGTGGCCAACAGCAACATTGTAGACTTCGCCCTGCGCATCCACGGGTGCCAGCGCTGCCCTGATATTGGCCTCAACGGCATTGGCCACAAAACAGAAGTCCCGGCTGGTTTTGCCGTCCCCATTGATGACGATATCCTGACCGTCAATCATCGCCGCTGTCCATTTCGGGATGACTGCAGCATAGGCGCCATCAGGGTCCTGTCTAGGCCCGAAGACGTTGAAGTAACGAAGTCCCGTGGCGCGAAAGCCAAAACAGCGAAGATAGTTCTTGGCATAGAGTTCGTTGACAAGTTTGGTCACCGCATAAGGTGACAGCGGTTCGCCGATACGGTTTTCAATCTTCGGCAAATTGGGCTCATCACCATAAGTGGAACTGGAGGCGGCGTAGACAAAACTTTTCACACCTGCGAGGCGCGCTGCGTCCAATACATTGAGAAATCCAGAGATATTGACCTCATTGGTGGAAACGGGGTCAAGCAATGAGCGGGGTACCGATCCCAATCCGGCCTGATGCAACACATGGGCAACGCCCTGCATGGCGCGGGCGCAGGTGGCACGGTCTCTGATATCGCCTTCGACAAACTCAAACCGCGTCGCGGCTTCAGCACTTACGGCCGCTTTCACCGCGTTGATGTTGCGGGCAAAGCCCGTGGACAAATTGTCGAGTGCCCGAACCCTCTGGCCATCCCGCAACAGGGTTTCGACGATATTGGAGCCTATGAACCCGGCAGCCCCCGTCACCAGCCAGAGCCCCTCACCATATGGATAACCAGTTGAAACCAATTCTTCGTTCCCTGAACTTAGCGCCCGTCCTAGCTAGAGCCCAATCCCGCCTCCGTCAACGTCGGGCGCAAAAAGCCTTGATCAAGGTTTCTGCAGTCCAAAAATGCGGCGCAACGTCGAGCCGAAACCGGGATTTTTGACCACAGCCTTTGGTAAAGCCGGAGCCTGCTCCGGTGGCTGGTTCTCCAGCACGCAAACGGGCCTGATATGCACCAGATTGTCGGCCTCAGCGGCCCCCAATTCCCGCGTCGCAATTTCGCGGGCCTTCGACATCACAGGCGGGCGCGAGCGCACATTATGGGCATCAGAGGCCAAAATGCTGACCAGGCCTTCAGCCAACATGCGTTCTGCCCAATATTGCGGCCGCTTGCCAAAACGACCCGTCAATGAGCCCGCCGTAATCTGCATCCACACGCCGGATTGCGCCAGTTGTTGAACCAGGGGATAGTTCTGCTCAATCCACTTGAGGCGCTCCGGGTGCGTGAGAATGGGCACATAGCCCGCAATCGAAATTTCGAACAACAGATCATCCATGCGTTTTGGCAGCGACGCATGCGGCGGTTCAAACAGCACGTAGCGGCTGCCATGCAGGCTGAGGATGTGCCCCGCCCGCAGGCAAGCCACAAAATCCGGTCGGATATGGGCATCAGCCCCCGCCACCAATGCGAGGTCCAGACCTGCATCTGACACATGATCATTCAGCTGATCAACCCGCCGCAAGATGTCGTCTGACCTGTTTTCATACATGCCAGGCATGAAATGCGGTGTACAGGCCATCACCTGAATGCCATCGTCGACAGCCATGCGTGCCATGTCAATCGCATCTTCCAGCGTGACAGCGCCATCGTCAACGCCCGGGAGGATATGGCTGTGCAAATCAATCATCTCTATGTCAGTCCAATATCCGTCGGCACCGTCGCACCGAATTCGCAGTTCATGGTTAACGGTTGACTACCTGCTGCACTGGCAGAATGACAAACATTTCCAAATCGCATGTTCCGCCGTTGCAGATAAGACAAACAGTGTTACCTGGAATCACGTAAACACCGTTATGCGAAACGGAGGAAGTTGCGGCATCCCGTTCGATGACGGCCTTGCCCTTGCTGACCAGGAGCAGCCGATCCTGCGGGCACAGCGCAAGATCAATGCGCCCGCCACCAGGCGGTATTACATAGGGGACCGCTTCTGTCCCGTCTGAGCCGATATTGCGAAAAGCCTCTGACACCAATTTGACATGCTGAGCCGCCTCACGTGTTGTCACCAGAACCCCGGCATTCGTCGCAACGACAATCACATCATCCACTCCCACCACCGCGACAGGCAAATTGACGGCATGAACAAATACGCCCCGCGCATGCAGCACCAAAGCTGTGCCACTTGTCGTATTCTGTGCTGCATCGGGACTGTAGAGATCAGCAACCGATGCCCAGGTGCCGATGTCATTCCAGCGATAGTCAACCGGCAACACGCAGCCGCGCCCGGTTTTTTCCATGATGGCCCGGTCAATTGAAACCGCGCCAACACCATCCGCAATCAAATTGGCTCCAAGCACAACGGCATCTCCCGGCTTCGTACGGCCCGCGTATGCAGCCTTGATTGCAAGGAACATGGGCCGCGCCAATTCTTCTGCTTCTTTCAACAACACCGCAGGCTGACACAGAAAATTCCCGGAGTTCCAAAGCCAGCCATCAGCAATCAACTCTGCGGCGCGTTCACGATCCGGCTTCTCGACAAACTGCGCGACATGGACCGTATCAGTCCCGCTCACAACATCACCGGGCTTTATGTAACCATAGCCTTCATACGGCCGGTCAGGCCGGATGCCGAATGTGACCAACATCCCCTTGTCGGCGGCAGGGCATGCCTTTGCAACAGCACGTTCAAAATCTGCAACATCCGGAATATGATGATCTGCGGCCATCAGAAGCATCATATCTCCGCTGGCTCTGTCACTTACATGCATGGCCCCTGCCAAGGCTGCACCCAGTGAGTCCCGACCAGCTTTTTCGAGCAAAAGCTCGGCCTTGACATCAATCTCGGACAACTGCTCCAGCAACAGCGCATGGTGAAGGTTCGAAGCGACGATGACGGGTCGGGAATGAAACATCTGGCTTCGACATCGCAGCAGCGTCTCCTGCAACAGGCTGTAGGCTCCATGAAACCTGTGAAACGGTTTGGGCAGTTCTCGCGTTGAAAGCGGCCATAACCTCAGCCCATGCCCACCACACAGTATGACCGGAATAACCATGTTGTGGGCCAACAGGTTCTCTCCTGTCTAGACGATTTCAATTTTCGCAGGGTCCCAATCCTTGGGCACGGGAAACTGCGGATTCATCTCTTCCAGCTTTTCCCGCACAATCCGGCCAGCCACATAGTTGCGCACCCAGTTCCGGTCCGCTGGAATCACATGCCATGGCGCATGCCCCGTCGAACACCGCGTCAAGGCAATGTCATAGGCCGCCATGAATTCATCCCAGCGCTTGCGGTCTTCAAGGTCAGCAGGATTGAACTTCCAGCGCTTGGCGGGATCACTCACACGCTCCCGCAGACGCATGGCCTGTTCTTCCTTTGAAATGTTGAGCATGAATTTCAGGACTGTCACGCCATTCTGCACCAGGGTCTTTTCAAACTGGTTGATTTCCTCATAGCGCCGCTCAATCGCCTCCGGGCTGGCATAACCTTTGACCTTGACGACAAGCACATCCTCATAATGCGACCTGTTGAAAACCCCGATATAGCCTTTTGGCGGCACCATTCTGTGAATGCGCCAGAGATAGTCGTGCGCCAGTTCTTCCGCGACCGGGGCCTTGAACGACGCAATCTGCACACCAATCGGACCGCTGCTGTTGAACACGGCCTTGACCGTGCCGTCCTTGCCGGAACAGTCAATCCCCTGCAGGATCACCAGCAGGGCCCGCTTGCCCTCTGCATACAAACAATTTTGCAGTTCATCGATCTTCACCGAGTCTTCTGCTGTCTGGGCTTTCACCATGTCCTTGTCATCCAGACCACACTTGTCACGCGGGTCACAATCTGCAAGCCTGAAGCTCTTTGCATTGGACACTTGGAACGTTTCGGCAAACGACTTCGACATGAACGACATACCTTTTTGTGACTGGCAATAACTTGCCACGATGATGACTTTACTTCATTGCTGTGGCGACGCAACCAGCGGTGACAGGAAACACGAGTGACCATACATCCTTCCAACAAACCGCAAATGGCGGCCTCCGCTTACCGTCTGCCTGCCGCAGATCCCGATTTCATTCTGGGTGATTCCACCCGTGGCATCCGCTTTCAACTCGAATATCAAAAGGCCGAAGAACACTTGCGCGCTTGGGGAGTTGAAACCACAGTCGTGGTATTCGGCTCAGCCCGCGTCAAGGAAGACGAAGGCACCGACTGGTACGAAGGTGCCCGTGAATTTGCCCGCATCTGCTCGACCGAAGGCGGGGCCAAATACAAAACCAAACCACTCTATAATGTGATCGCTACAGGCGGTGGCCCCGGCATCATGGAAGCCGCCAACCGCGGCGCCTATGACGCCGAAGCGCCAACCATCGGTTACAACATCACGCTCCCCATGGAACAAGAGCCCAACGCCTATTCCACCCCGGACCTGACGTTCCGTTTCCACTATTTCGCCATGCGCAAAATGCACTTTGCCATGCGTGCCGCTGCCCTTGTGGTATTTCCCGGTGGCTTCGGCACCATGGATGAATTGTTCGAGCTGCTGACGCTCCGTCAAACCGGCAAGATGACCAAGGCCATGCCGGTTGTGCTCTATGATTCAAAGTTCTGGAACAAGACCATCAATTTCCAGAATTTTGCAGACACCGGTCTGATCAGCGCCCATGATCTCAACATGTTTTCAATGGCCGATACACCACAGCAGACGTGGGATTTGCTGAAACAGGCAGGCATCCACATTCCAAAGGATTAAAATCATGACTGCAAAACTCAAATTTCATGGTGCAGCCCGTAACGTCACCGGTTCCTGCTACATGATCGAAACCGACAGCGCCAAAGTGCTGGTGGATTGCGGCTTGTTCCAAGGGTCCCGCACCGAATCCGAGCTCAATTACCGCGCCTTCCCCTTTGATCCCAAAGCCGTCACAGCACTCGTTCTCACCCATGCCCATATTGATCACACCGGGCTTGTGCCCAAACTGGTGAAGCAGGGCTTCGACAAATCCATTTACTGCACCCACGGCACAAAGGATCTCTGCACCATCATGCTGCCGGACTCCGGCTTCATCCAGGAAACCGAAGTCAGGAAACTCAACCAACGCAACGCGAGGAAAGGGCTTCCCGAAGTCGAACCCATGTATGGCGTCATTGATGCTGAAATGGCTGTGACCTTGATGCAAGGCCAGCCCTATGAACAGTGGTTTTCGCCTGCCCCCGGCATTCGCATGCGCTACTGGAATGCGGGACATTTGCTGGGCTCGGCCTCCATCGAAACCGAAATTGAACAGGCGGGCAAAAAGCCCATCCGCCTGCTCTTCTCCGGCGACATTGGCCCCGACAACAAGATGCTGGAAGCTGACCCCGAAGGACCAACGACCTGGGACTTTGTCATCTGCGAATCGACCTACGGCAACAAGGACCGTTTTGAACGCGGAGTTAAGGAGCGGCGTGAACAGATGGCTGGCGAACTGAACGCCGCCGCTGCCCGTGATGGCGTGCTTCTCATTCCTTCCTTTGCAGTGGAACGCACTCAGGAAGTGGTGACCGATCTGGTCTATCTCATGGACCACGGCCAAGCACCAAAGGCCAACATCTTCATTGACTCGCCACTGGCCAATAAAGCCTCGGCAATTTTCCGCAAACACGCCAAGGAACTGGAAAACGGTCAGGATCTGGCCAATGCTTTTGCCTCCCCACTGGTGCGGGCCACAGAAACCGTGGATGAATCCAAGGCTCTCAACATGTTCAAGGGCTTTCATATCGTCATCTCCGCATCGGGCATGGCAGAAGCAGGCCGCATCCGACATCACCTGCGCAACCGGCTCTGGCAGAAAACCACCACGGTTTTATTCGTAGGGTTTCAAGCGAGGGGTTCCCTCGGCAACATGCTGCAGGAAGGAGCAAAGCGCGTGAAAATCATGGGCGAAGATGTGACCGTCGCCGCCACCATCCGCAAACTTGACGATTATTCGGGCCATGCCGATGGCCCGGAACTGGTGCAATGGGTGAAGGAACGCCTGCCCGTGGCCAAAACCATTTTCCTGACCCATGGTGAAGAGGCACCCCAAATCGCACTGGCTGAAAACCTGCGCGGCCTCGTGGCAGACGATTGCATCATCCGCCCCCGTCTTGATGACGTGTTTGACCTGACCGCCGAAAAATGCGCCGTCATCGTCGAAGACACCAAACCCCGCATCGACCCTGCATCCGTGGCCAAACTGGATTGGAATAACGACCTGCAATCCCTTGTCCTTGATATCGAAGACCAGTTGAAAACCGTGGCCGACGCCAAAGGCAAGGCAGCACTGGTGCGGAAACTGCGCGATACTCTGGAACAAGCGAAGAGACAGTAATCAGGTCACCACTGGAAGCACACGCATAAAAAGTCAGGTGCTGGATACAACGCGTCCTCATCAACCCCCGCACTCACACCCTGCTGCACCAACAACGTGCTCAACCCCGCCGCACGACCACCCGCCACATCATGCTCGGCACTGTCACCAATACACAACACACGCTCTGGATTGCCGATCAGCTTCAACGCATGTTCATAGATTGCGCGATATGGCTTGCCAATCCAGCGCACCTCACCTCCCATCTTTTCATAAACCTCGGCAATGGCACCCGGTGCCGGCTGCAAGCCATCGCGCGTGATCATCAACTTGTCCGGGTTGCAACAAATCGCAGGAAGCGAAAGTCCGGTAAACTTCGCACGATACTCATCCAGCGATGTCTTCGGCGCGTTGGAGCCGAGGATCAGCATCACCTCGGCGTCATCAGGCGACTCCACAAACTGCACAGGATCAAAGCCATAATCTTCACCCGCCTTGCCGACGAGATAAGCCCGCTTCACATCCAGCGACAAAAACGCCACCTCTCCGGAACTGACGCAATCGATAAAATGCTCCCGCGCAATTCCCATCTTGACGACACGCTCGACATTGGGTGCTGCGCGTTTGCCGGAATTGGTCATGACCACCACAGGAATATTCAGTACACGGAGTTCCGCCAAAACCTCAGCCGCTCCGGGATACAAGTTTTGCCCGGCATGGATGACGCCAAACTGGTCAATCAACATGGCATCAAAATCACGGGCAATTTCCCGTAACCCCGAAATCCTACGCATCATGGCCAATGCCGCGCCACGCCAAGCGCGCCGTTCCCATCGCCGCCTGTTCGCTGGCCGAAGCCAGGGCAGGCACACCAAGCTGCTGCAACCGGATCGCTGTCCACACCGCATTCGCCGCACCACCACCCGCGCTGCGAATGCTTTTCAACGGTGAAGCCCCCAATTCCGCCAACCGCCGATAGCCCAAAGCCTCAATCGCGGCGATGCCTTCAAAGATCGCTTGCAAAAACACATGATCCTCTGGCGGGCGCGGTGTCATCCGGGGCTGCATACCAGGGTCATTGATCGGAAACCGTTCACCCACTTTTGGCAGCGGATAATAATCAAACCCCGTCGCCACTTTCGCATCCATCAGCGCAGTAAGCCGCACAATCTCCCCGACAGAGAAAAACTGCTTCAACACCGCACCACCTGTGTTCGATGCTCCACCTGCCAACCATTGATCACCTATGCGGTGACTGTAAATTCCATACGGCGGCGCAAAAACCGGAGTGGCGGAGAGCAGCTTCAAGGTCAGGGTTGTACCAAGTGACGTCACGCCATCTCCAGCGTCTTTCGCGCCAGATGCCAAAAACCCCGCACAGCCATCCGTGGTACCTGCAACAATGGCAACATCACGTGGCAGTTCCAAAGCATCTGCCACGTCAGGCAAGATCAATCCCACGCGTGTACCCGCAGCAACGACTGTCGGTAGTTTGGCCACATCCACACCAACCTGCGAAATCCATGCGGGCCACTGACGCATCACCGGATCATAACCCGTCTTCAACGCATTGTTTTCATCCGACACATCAAAGCGCCCGCAGAACCGCCCCAGCAGCCAATCCGCCTGATGCAGAATGCGTGCAGCACCAGACTGCATTGGCATCAACCGCGCCAAGGGTGAAGTGGCCCCATGTGCTGCGGTTTCCGGTGGGGCCACAGCCTTTATGCGCTCCACATGCTCAGGCTCAGCCACATCATTGTACATCGACGCCATGCCAACGGGGCGTCCCGCAGCATCGATGGGCAATACCGTTCCCGACGTGCCATCAACCGCCAAGGCAAGAACCTGCAACCCCGTGAGATCAAGCGCCTTGAACGCCACCCCCATGGCCTGCCACCACAAGGCCGGATCCTGCAAGGCGCGGCCAAAATCCAGAATGGGTGCATTGAGCGGTGCTGACGCCATGGCCTTGAGCGCACCATCCCGGTCACGCGCCGCAATGCGAACACCCGACGTTCCCACATCAATGCCAAGCACAACTTCGGTCACGATTTTAAATCCAGAAGCGCCCGCGCTGTCACTTCATCGGTGATCACAATATTGGCCAACGTATTTGACAACACGCCATGCATCATCACCACCTTGCTCTTGCCGCCCGACACCAGCACCACACGCGGCACCCCGCGCAACTGTTCTGGTGGCAGGGCAACGGCGCGACGGTTCAGCGGATGCTCCACAAACTTGCCCCGCGCATCCAGCCAGTGCGAACACAAGTCACCAACCGCTCCCGCATTTTGCAAGGTCATTACTTCATCCGGCGTGATCAAACCCAACTTCGCCATGGTGCTGTTTTTGCCAAGTTCACCAACTGACAAAAACGCCAGATCAACCTTGCGTCCACGCTCAAACACGTCGCGCATCATCGGCTGGTTCATCAGGATTTCGCGCGTGGCTTCCGTATCAGTGAAAGCAGGCCCCGCGAAATAGTAACACTGTCCCCCTACAATATCGGCGAGGTGCGAAGCCGTTTCATGCGGGTTCACAGCGGACGAATGCGTGAGGCCACCAATCAGCGACACCACGGACAATCGCTTGCATGTTTTATGCGGAACATAAGCCAGCGAGTGCCGCAAGGTTTGGCCCCAACCAACGCCGACTGAAATATTGTCTGTCAATTGTTTCGCCAGATAGTGCCCGGCAGCAGCGGCAATGACCGCACGCTGCTTTTCGATTTCAGTTGTGGCAGGCACCACCACCACATCAAGTAGGCCAAAGCGACGCTGCAACGCATCTTCCAGCTTGATCGAAGTTGCCAATCGTCCCGTGATTGTAATCTGCACCAAACCCAAACGCCGTGCATGCGCCAACAACCGATTCACGCGTATCCGCGTCAGACCAAGCTTTTTACCGATCTGCGCCTGCGTGTTTTCAGCCACAAAATACAGCCACGCCGCCCGTGTGGCCAATTGCTCTTCTGGATCAACAGGTGTTTCAAGTCCCAAATCCACATCTGGAAACGGCGCATGACGCAAGCTGTCCGCAGCGGTCATGTTCAGCCACTCCGGTGCAAATTCGCCCAAGGCGGTTCAAAAGGAACATTTTGCGTCAACGCATCGAGCAAAGCCAACGTCAGCGGCACATCGGCGGCTTTCAGTTTTCCGGTACGGATCATGCCATGGATTGATTGGGCGACGGCAACACCAAGTTCAGCGCCTTCGACAGTTTCATTTTTGAGTGGACCATCCTTGGCCTCGGCATAGGTCAAGCCACGTCCCAGCGCATGGCCCAGCCGTGAATTGCGCCCGGCCTGACAGGTCACATAAAGATCTCCAACCCCCGGCATGCCCCACACACTTTCCGCCGATCCGCCAAGGGACGACGTGAGCGCCAGCATTTCCCGCACCGCCTGGTCAAACAAGATCGCAGCAGCATTGTTGTTGCGTGCCTTGTTCTGTGTCTCCGCCAAAACCTCATTCTGTCCATGCGCCCAGCCCACGGCAATGGCGAAGAAGTTTTTGAACGCCGCGCAAACTTCGACGCCGATCATATCGGTAGAGGTTCGGGGCAGATAATAGTCTCCGGCAAACGCGTCACAGAATTTCTGCGCCAAGCCTGCATCCCGCGACACAATCACCGTCCCCGTATGCCGCCGTGCCGCAAGCTCCCCTGCAATGCAAGGCCCCGCAATAGCCGCCACTGGCACGTCAAAGCCAAGCCTTACCTTCAACGCTTCAGCCACCACATCGGGAAACGCCCGCAAGTGGTCGGCCTCAGGCTTCATACCCTTGGTGATCATCACAATCGGCATTGGGGCCTTGATAACCTGCGCCAGTTGATCAATCGCCCAGCCGACCCCAGCCGATGACACACCAAGCAGAACAATATCCGTGTCATCACCAAGCGCTTTCGCAAATTCACCGTGGTGATAAGGCTTGACGCTGACAGGCATTGTCACATTGAGCTTGGGATGCAAGCCATTGCCCGCAATGCTGTCGATGATGTGGTCATCGAGATGCGTGCCGACAAGCCTGACCTCATGTCCCCGGTCCACCAGGGGCATGCACATGGACGACCCCATGACTCCAGCCCCAAGAATAGTGATCACACTCATCTGATGACTTGACCCGATGCTGCATCGAACAAATGAATTTTGTCCGCCATGGGCCTGAGACTAATCATCTGGTCGCGCTTCAATTCCAGGCGTTCGCGCACAACGGCACAAATCTCATCAGGGCCAAGATCAGCATAGATGTGGATTTCTGGACCCGTCGGCTCCGTCACCGTCACCTTCACTTTGAAGCCATCCCCCACTTCGATATGCTCTGGCCGGATTCCGAATACAATGTCCTGCGCGTCCTTGGCCTTGTGGCCCGCAGGCAATTTGATTTTCGTGCCATCAGCCGTGACCATATTGTTCTTCTGCACAGTGCCTTTGATCATGTTCATCGATGGTGACCCAATGAAAGACGCCACAAAGAGATTATCAGGCCGATCATACACATCCAGCGGCGAACCTTGCTGCTCGATCACGCCATCCTTCAAAATCACAATCTTGTCGGCCATGGTCATGGCTTCAATCTGGTCATGCGTCACGTAAACCGTCGTGGTTTTCAAACGCTCATGCAAATCCTTGATTTCGGTGCGCATCTGCACACGCAATTTGGCATCGAGATTAGACAACGGTTCATCGAACAGAAACACCGCAGGGTTCCGCACAATGGCACGCCCCATGGCCACGCGTTGGCGCTGGCCGCCGGAGAGTTCACGCGGGTAACGTCCAAGATAAGGTTCGAGGTTGAGAATTTTCGCAGCCCACGCCGTCTTCTCGTCTATTTCGGCTTGCGGTTTCTTCGCCAGCGTCATCGAGAAACTCATGTTGTCCTTGACCGTCATATGCGCATAGAGCGCGTAATTCTGGAACACCATGGCGATGTTGCGGTCTTTCGGGTGC
>JAYUVC010000194.1:0-4756 GCA_043754325.1 Hyphomicrobiales bacterium | reverse complement strand
TGACGGTCAATTGCGAGGCGCGGGACGGCGTTTCGGCGGAACCAGTGCTCACCCGCAATCCGGGGCTTGCCTATGGCCTGTCGAACATCCTGGAAAATGCCATCGATTTTGCGACGAGCAGCGTGACAGTTGAGGCGGGCTGGACCGCGCAACATGTAACGCTCCGGGTGTTGGATGACGGACCGGGTTTTGACGTCTTTATCTTTGACCGGCTGGGTGACCCTTTCGTCACAACGCGGCCCGGCTATGATGTCACTGTTGATGCTTCAGAGGCGGGTGGCCATGAGGGCATGGGGCTTGGTCTTTTCATAGCCAAAACCCTGCTTGAACGCAGCGGTGCGACGGTTTCCCTGTCGAACCGTCCGGCCCCGGAACATGGTGCTGATGTGAAACTGCAATGGCCGCGCAGCAGCATTGACGTCGGAAATCTTTCACCAAAAGCGCTTGACCCCAAACCAGCCCAGCGTCATTGACGTATAGGATAACGGTAACACCATGATACAGCCCCAAGACAAGACCCTTCTGCTCGTCGATGATGACAAGCCTTTTCTCACCCGCCTCGCCCGGGCCATGGAGCAGCGCGGCTTTGCCGTGCGCATGGCTGATACGGTGGCTGAGGGCATTGCCCAAGTGAAAACCCAGGCGCCCGGTTATGCCGTGGTGGACTTGCGGCTGACAGATGGCAACGGCCTTGACGTGATCGAGGCGCTGCATGCAGCGCGGCCTGAAGCCCGTGTTGTTGTACTGACGGGATATGGCAATATTGCCACGGCAGTGACGGCGGTAAAGCTGGGTGCCATCGACTATCTGGCAAAACCCGCAGATGCTGATGCTGTCTATGGGGCGCTGATGTCGGAAACGGCGGAGGCCCGCAATGCGCTTCCAGAGAATCCGATGTCGGCGGACCGGGTACGCTGGGAGCATATCCAGCGGGTGTTTGAGTTGTGCAACCGCAATGTGTCGGAGACGGCGCGGCGGCTGGCCATGCATCGCCGGACGTTGCAGCGCATTCTGGCCAAGCGGGCACCGAAGTAGGAAATTCTCCTTGTTCTCCAGTTATTTGGCTGGATAAGGATTATTTCTGTTGCAGTCAGGAAAAAAGTGCTTGACACCGCGCGGTCAATACGCTAGACACTGCGATACTCCACAAAACCGTCCAGCCGAAACAACCCCACAAGCCTCGGGCAAGTGCCGCCATGCGCGACATCCCAGGGAGGCGACGTGGGGGATAGGCGAGGGATTGGGGAGTTTGTCATTTGCAGTTTGAAAGGAAAAATGCTGACTTGAGCGACAAAACAATTGGAAGTGTCCTCGCTTTTTCATGGCAGTAGAAGGTAAGCGTCTCCTATTCTTACACTCCCTTTTCTCCTTCGTGATTTTCTAGCCTTTTGCCAAAAGCTGAAGGTTCGTACATATCGCGGAGTTCGTTTGCGAACATATCAACCGCTTTTACGTTCTTAAGCAATCCGTATTTTTCGACCAACGGCTTAAATTTCAAAGCACCGAATTTGGATAGGCAGTTGTAAAAGAGGATTGCCGTTTCGGCGCCGGAGAGTTGTGCTCGTAGAATTTTTGCATAAAATTCTTGATTGATGTGTTCATTGCTATCAATGAAGTTCATAATATTAAATAATAGTCTGAAATAGTGCCCCAATTCTGTATTGTGTTGCCCATAAAACTCTTCATAAGCAGCGTGAAAGTCTTGACCACCATACATGGATTTCTCCGGTGGATTATAAATCTTTCTAAGTCGCGCAAGGAACACTGGGAATACATCTTTTCCTTTTGTTACAATTGACACCCCATTCTCAGTTCGCTGTAAGTCAATCTGGTTTGTGATTTCTGTAAACAGACTAACCATTTGAAAGTAGTGTTTTCAAATGATTGTTTTTTGGCCTCTTCATTTTGTAAACGGAGTTGTTGTTGTTGTTCGTCTAATATTTTCTTGGTGTAGGCAATTTCGTGCTTTGCGATTGAAATTTCATGGCGTTGCATGATGACCGCGTAAATTACACCCGCGAAAGCCAGACCAGAAAATAGCGCATTTACGGCCCCAAACATGTCACCAAAAATGCCACGTTCTTTATCTGAAAGTGTCAATCCATATATCAAATTTGCCAGCCAAAGAACGATCACTACAATCGGTGTGACATATATAGGCCATCGTATCATGGGCTGAACATCTTGGGTGGGTTTGTTCATTTAATGATCTCTTTTGTGTTACAAAGGGTGGGTACTCGCTGCGGTCATAGCACAAGTTTTAGTGTCGGCCTTCGTTCGCCAAACTTTGAAGCTCCCGGAACAACTCAGCTTCTTGATCCATATCCAAGGGCTTTCTTGCCAGCCTACAAACATTGTAATTCTCATTGAGGTATTCCCCTGAATAGAAGTGTCCATCCTCGCAAGCTGAGACGGGTACGAATGTGGAGACGGCGCCTTCTCCCCTTGCATATTCCAAGAGCGCCGGTTGGTCAGGCCCTCCTACAAACCACTTACCAGTTTTGCACTGGTCAATTTTTGGCCATCGACAATGATCTGCTGAGCCAATAGCGGTTTCGACTAGACTTGAATTACTTTGATGCGCGAAACTGATAAACGACCAGATTAACGCGAATAAAGCTAGCCATCCTATTACCATTTTGTATGAAGACATCCCGATTCCTGCTCCATGTTTTCGGTAGGTGTTTTTACTTAGAGCGGAAACTCAGTTTGATTTGCTTCATCCAATCTGATCACGCCCAACAGCTGCCAAGTCTGAGGCCTCTTTGCCATATTGCCAATTGCAAACCCCATGCCGCGTTTGGGATAGTCTTCGTTGAAAACCACATCCATCCACTCGAGTGCCTGCTTTTCGCTGGTCCGGTGGCGTTCGCGGAAGAACATGGCGTGGGCTTCCCAGTCGCCGTTTTGATAGTTGTGTTTTCCGCTGTCATCTTCGAATGAGAAGCGGAAGTCATAGGGTGATGGTTCTAGGTCGGCGAGTTTTTGATCGAAGAAATCGTCTTGGCTTGCGGCTTGTTTGTAGGCTTCGCGTTCTTCATCCAATTCAGCTTTGCTTTTGGGCTTGATGATGAAGCGTGTGTTGCGTGGTCTGATAAGAGCAAGGGATTGACCGCGTTCTGCGGCTTGCATTGCTGAACCGACGATGATGCGGTTCAAGACATTGGCCCGCTCTTTCTCAGGCAAAGGCTTGCCAACTTTTATGGATTCCTCATGCACATGACAGCTTTCATGGCGTGGATCCCGAGTGGGTTTACGATACTGAAAATTGACCCAATCCCAGCGCGAAAAACTCTGGTCGCCCTGCAAATGCCGAAAGCGCACGGGATAGAGACGCTTCCAAACACCTTCCGCCGTAATGCCTGCACAACAGACGGTTTCGCCATATTGCTTGCTAGGCTGCGGCAGCGCCTTGACGAGAATGATAACGCGGGCGCAGAGCGGAGAAATTGACATAGCGGGCTGGGCTGTCACCGTAGAGATCAAAGATGTCGTTGCCGTCGGTTCGCAAGGCTTCTGTCACGATTGAACGGTGACATACGTTAGGGTCGCGTTCGAAACAAAGCAAGCAGGTGGCTTTGTTTTGCACTGCGATTTCCAAGTCTTTCAGCGCGGCTTGCGCTTCGGGTGTTGCGAGGTGCTTGCCATAGATTTTCCGGAACAGGTCATATTTACCAGCGCGAGCGGCTTCACGACCTGGTTTTGGGTCCCCTAGTGAATTGAAATGGATGTATTCGATACCTGCTTCTGCGAGTTTGTTGCGCAGGGCTGTTTTCGAAAAGCCCTTCTTGCGGGAGAGCGCCAGAGCGCGAACATCTGCCAGCACTTCAATACCGACAGCTTTCAGCGTTTGAACAAAACGCTCAATGTCTGTGCCTTCGTAGCCGATTGTGTAGACTGTGTTCATACTGGCTGTATCCTGTCGTTGTGGTTAACGATTTCTTAAGCCGTTGAGCAATGTGGCAAATT
Organism: Hyphomicrobiales bacterium; assembly: GCA_043754325.1. Classification (GTDB taxonomy): domain Bacteria; phylum Pseudomonadota; class Alphaproteobacteria; order Rhizobiales; family Aestuariivirgaceae; genus Aestuariivirga. Next base: position 787 of record JAYUVC010000194.1, on the reverse strand, counting down.
GAGCGGAATATGGGGGAAGAACTTGAGCCGTATTATATGGCGCTTGTGGCTAGCGGGATCCCGGCCCTCGCCGGGATGACGGGGTTTGATGGGAAAGTAGCATGTCGATTTTTCGCCAACAGCTCGGCCAGCCCCACTTTCACGGATCCCACAACCCATGCAACCGCTGCGCTGCTGCCCGAGCGAAGGAGACGGTTACGGCTTTTCTTCTCGCTCCGGTCAAGGGGTGGGTGGGGGCTTGGCGCAGGATTTCGGCTCCGTAGTGGTCGGCTATGATGAGGCCTGCGTTTTCTGGGAGTATGCTGTGGTTGAGGCTGGTGGGGGCGGCGAAATAGAGTTGGTCGCAGTAGTCGCGGTATTCCGGCCACTTTGTGTCGATGAGGAAATCGGTTTCGGATGACTTGATCTCGGTGATCCAGATGCTGCCGTCCCGGCCTATGGATGCGACGTCAGCGCGGCGGCCCGATGCGAGGGTGAATTCTGTCAGCACGGCAAAACCGAGATCGCGCAACAGGCGGCAAAGGCCGCGCTGCACGGCAAGGGCAGTTTGCGATTGTCGTCCATCGGTTGATGACGGCAAATAGAATGGCGATGGCAGGTCGAGGGACATGTCACCAAAGCCTAGGACGTGGCTCAGTCCTCGTCAAATTTGCGGGTGACGAGATCTTCGAGCGCCGACATGGCAGCATCGGCTTCGGGGCCTGAGGCTTCCACCATGATCTGGGTGCCTATGGAGGCCGCCAGCATCATCAGGCCCATGATGGAGGTTCCTGGCACCGTCTGTCCG
>JAYUVC010000193.1:0-6166 GCA_043754325.1 Hyphomicrobiales bacterium | reverse complement strand
TGTTTGAATTGCATCCCAAATTCCCGTCATTCCCGCGAACGCGGGAATGACGGGACTTTCGTTCGTGATTCCAACTCATCAAGAACCGCTCTAATTGGGCAAAAAAAGTTGCCGCTGCCCAAAAAGACAATCCAGCGGGCGCTTTCAAATTGGATGGCCGCATGATTGATATGGCCGTCATCCGGCAAGCGCTGCGCATCTTGCAGCGCGCAGGTGAGGCCTAGTCGGCCTCAGCGCTCATGGTTATGGCACCTCTGCGGTCTCGAACTGTCGCTTTTACTGCACCATTCTGCAGCACCGCTGAAACCCCAAACGCGCGCCCTGAAATCAATGGCCTTAGTCCACGATAAGCGTAATGCTTTGGCAAGCGCTGCATTTTCTCTGCGGCCAAGTTGAGCATAAAAGTTGCTTGCATCGGCCCATGTACGACCAACCCTTCATAGCCTTCGACTTTCGTGGCGTATGGGTAGTCGTAGTGAATACGGTGGCCGTTGAAGGTCAAGGCTGAATAGCGAAACAACAAAGTCGGTGTCGCCTGCACAAGCCAGTCTTCTTTGGATGGAGTCGTAAGATCTTCGGATGCATCACCTGTCAAAGTGTTTGGTGGACGGTAAACCACGTCTTGCCGCTCATTGATGACGGTTTCACCATCGACGGTGTAAAGATGGCGAAGCGTCACAAAACACAAGTCTCCGCTCTTGCCGGATTTGAATGCAACATTTTCGATCGTGCTGATCTTGTTGACAACTTCGCCTATCCCCAAGGCACGGGCAAAAACAAGTTCACCACCCGCCCACATGCGACGTGGCAAGCCGACGTCAGGCAAAAGCTGGCCAAGCATCGGATGTCCATCCGCACCCAAGGCATCTTGCGGCATTACATCTGGAACGAGACACCAGTGCAGCCCGAGGGGGACTTCGAACTCCGATGCGAGATGCGGCGACAGTGTTGCCTTAAATTTTTCAACCAGATGGTTCGTCACCTGCTCCTGGCGCGTCCATGCGCGGCCAATCCAGTCCTCGGATTTGAAAGCGGTAGCTGTCACTCAATCCTCCATCCCATGTAGAAGCTTGCCAACCTGCCGGGCACTCACGACTCGCGGCGACGTCACCAATGACCAGATTTTTTCGGCCTTCGCCGTGCCTAAAAGCGACGCTGCCTTTTGGCGCAAGCGTCGCTCCGTTTCGGAAAGCGGGGGTTGAAAGGCAATATCATGGGAAGCGTCAGAGAAAGTTGCGTCTTGCCAAGTCACGCCGACATGGGCAGCCGTGTCGCTCAAAGCTGCATCACCACTCACTTTGACCAACAAGGCCAAGTCTCGCAACGCCGGTTCGCCGTGCAAACCATCGTCATATGATTTCTCAGATGACGTATCGTAACCCGCCAAGACCATGCCCGCAAGATAGGCATAGCTGAATTTGACCTCGAGGCCTGTGCGCGGTTGTTTGATATCGCAAACCTTCAACCATCGTGCATTTGTTTTCACGTGAATCTCTTTTGGGCGCAATGTATTTCCGCCGCGCTGTTCCATGAGTTCCCGTACAGCCTCAATCATGGCGTGGGTACCATGACAACACGCGTGCAGCTTATATTTGATATCGGTGAAAACAAACCTTTCCGGTGGCATGTCCACAAAGGGGCCAGAAAAATCCGGCGCATCTGTATGGGTTTCGATAAAGCCTTGTGGTCCACCCAAACCATCATCACAGGATAAAAAGCCGGCTTTTGCAAGCATCGCCACTTCAACTCCGTTGGCGGCAGACATCCCTGCATTGTAAGGTTTGCCCATGCTGCCAAACTGTGATTTGAGGCCAGAGGCACGGGTCGCCACCAAACTCAACGCATGTTGCATCTGGCGTCGATCAAGACCGAGCAACCGCCCCGCAGCAATTGTTGCACCGATAGCACCAGCAGTTGCTGTCTGGTGATAGCCCCTTTGATAATGGCCGCGTCCCAGCACCATGCCGAAACGGCAAGACGCCTCAGCACCCAACAAGAACGAATCACACACAGACTGAAGTGATGCACCAATCGCTTCGCCGATAGCCAGAGCTGCTGGATAGATCCCGACCGACGGATGACCAATGTGCGCAAAATGCGTGTCATCATAATCAAGCGCATGAGAAATTGCGCCATTGGCCAGAGCCGCCGCACGGGCAGGAACTTTGTGCGGAGTGCCAAACATTGAAGCTTGAGACTTACCTTCTTCCGCCAGAACCATGTCACGGACAATGGTGCTTAGTTCCTGTTGCGCACCAGCACGCCCTACAACCAGCCAATCAAAAAGTGAAAATCTGGCGTAGCGTTTTGCTTCCTCGGAAATCGCATCGCCCGAAAGGGTCGCGATGTCGAGCAATTTTTCCATCGTCGCAGAAGCACTCACAATGACCCCCTTCAATAGGACTTCGGCAATCCCAGCACACGTTCGGCCAAGAAGCACAGGATCAAGTTTGTTGAAATGGGTGCAACTTGATAAAGCCGCGTTTCGCGGAACTTGCGTTCCACGTCATATTCCTCAGCAAAACCAAAACCACCATGGGTCTGCAAGCAAGCCTCGGCAGCTTCCCACGATGCATCAGCAGCAAGCATCTTGGCGCTGTTAGCTTCAATACCGGGATCCTGTCCCTGATCGTAGAAACCGGCCGCACGATAAACAATGGCTTCTGCGGCAAGCATATGGGCAAAGGCTTTGGCCAAAGGAAATTGAATCCCTTGATTTTTCCCGATTGGGGCACCGAAGACCACCCGCTCTTTCGCATAAGCAGAAGCCTTTTCCAGAAACCATTTGGCATCTCCAATGCATTCTGCTGCAATCAAAATTCGTTCAGCATTCATGCCGGAGAGAATGTATTTGAACCCTTTGCCTTCCTCGCCAACCAGCGACGATGCAGGAATGCGCACATTGTCAAAAAACACTTCCGTTGAGGAATGATTGATCATGGCACGAATAGGCCGGATGGTCACACCCTTCCCTACCAACTCCCGCAGATCTAGCAAAAATACGGAAAGTCCATCCGTCCTTTTTTCAATCTGATCACGCGGTGTGGTGCGAGCCAGCAGCAGCATCAAATCCGACTGTGCCGCGCGCGACGTCCAAATCTTCTGCCCATTGATTATATAATGATTACCATCCCGCTTGGCCGTGGTTTTCAAGGCAAGTGTATCGGTGCCGCTGGTTGGCTCGGTCACACCAAAGGCCTGTAGGCGAAGTGAGCCATCTGCAATTTTCGGCAAGAACTGGTCTTTCTGCTCCGCAGATCCATGGCGCAGAACGGTTCCCATCGTATACATTTGCGCATGGCAAGCCGCGGCATTGCAGCCTTGCCGATGGATTTCCTCAAGGATCACAGCCGCTGCCGTGAGGTTCAAGCCAGAGCCGCCGCAATTCTCTGGAATCATTGCGGCGAGATAACCTTCTTTCGACAACGCTGAAACAAAGGCTTCAGGATATTCGCGCTTGGCATCGCACTCACGCCAGTATTCCCCCGGGAACTGGGTGCAGACTTGGGCAACGCCTGTTCGAATTTCGGCGTGAGCGGCATTGATGTCCGGGAAGTTCATTGCCGTTGCACCCTCAAGCTAAATCGTCTGGGTCAAGTCTGCGCACGTTCCGCGAAATAATCAAGTGATCGCACAAGATCCTCAGCGCGGTACCCTCGACCAATGACAACGATGGTATTATCTTCACGCGGCTGACCATCATTTTGTTCAGGCAAGATTTCCGGCGATTGCACGATTTTGCGCACGGTTTGCACCAGCAACCGTCCAGCCGATGTTTGTACGACACCTTTGACGCGCAACACATCATCACCGCGCGCATGCAGCAGTGCTGACAGCCAAACAACGAAGGCCGTCCAATCAATTGTATCACCAATAACAAGTTTCGACGGAAAGATCGGTGGCAGATCAGCATCCGCCAAAAGCGCTCCAAGGTCTTCCGGTTCGGCATGGTCAAAGGCAGGCAAAGCTGTTTCTGTGCCTTTCACCGCACCGAGCATTTCCGCTCCGGGATTGAGCAAACGCAGGGTCGCGAGCAACTTTGCGAGATCAGATTCATGCGCTTCGTCAAGTTTTGTAATCATCATGCAATCGGCAATTTCAATCTGCCGCCGCCCTAGCGGTTCGCTGCGCAATTGACTGAGAGCATGCAGCGCATCAACGGTTACAAGAATTTCACTGACGATGATGTGGTGCACCAAAATCGGATCATTGCGAATGGCGTCCAAAATGGGGGCCGGATCAGCCAGGCCGCTGGTCTCCAGAACAATCCGTTCCAACCGCTGACCTGACGAATTCAGCTTGCTGCGGTCATCACAAATTTTGCGCAACAGTAAAATCAAGTCTTGCTTGCCGACACAACACGCACAGCCGCCCGCCAAAACCGAAAGCATTGAGGTGCCTTGCAACAGCGCGTGGTCAACTGGCGTTTCCGCTGCTTCATTGACAATCACATAGGCGCCTTTGAACATGCCCGCGTGGAGTTGATGACGAAGCCATGTGGTTTTGCCCGAACCCAGAAAACCACCCAGCACAGTGAGCCGCATACGAGACTCGGCCAACTCAAACGGCCTTATCGGTCACGCCTGTGAAGCGTGGATCCAGTGGATCAATGGCACCGCCCATCCACTGCTCTGCTATTACCCATACTTCTGCCAAATCCCTCGCGATTGTCTGGTTGCCAAACTGATTGGACATCTGAATGCCAGGCACCAAACCACCATCGTGCGCTTTCAATCCATAGGCCGACAAAACCTTCTGCAAAACTTCGGCACGCCGAAAACGAGACCGCAGTCGATCAGACATATTCGCAGCACCAGCCTCTGTCCAATGTCCAGGTACAGCCGGATATCCACAAGCTGAACACATATCGAGATGCCTTCCTGTTGACTACTTGTCACTAGTATACCAGCAACCAGCAAGTCGCCGAAGAAAAATATGTTTGCTTTAAATGTAGCAGCCTGATGAATACAATCGTTGGCGACAATATTGCAAAGGCGAGGTTTACCATCCATGCGTGCTATCCTGCTTGATAAGCCAAAAGACTCCGTTGGAAACGTGCGAATTGCAATCGTGCAGAAACCGGAACTGCGCCCGGGAGATGCATTGGTCGCAGTGGCCTATGGTGGCTGTAACTTTGCCGATACGATGATGCGGCGCGGCATCTATCCCCACCCCAAGGGCTATCCACTCGTCGCGGGTATCGAGATGTCTGGCACTGTTGCGTCTCTTGGTCATGACGTAACTTCGTTTGCTGTTGGAGACAGAGTGGCAGGTTTTTGCGAAGATGCGGGAGGATTTGCGGAGTTCTGTTGTGTGCCTGCCCATCGCCTCACTCGTATTCCGGCAAGCATGGGATTCGATGTCGCGGCGGCTTTCTATGTTCAATCCCTTACTGCCTGGCACCTGTTGCATACTGTGAGCACGACAAAGCGGGGGGACACCATTCTTGTTCACGCGGTTGGCGGAGGAGTTGGTCTTTATCTGACACAACTCGGCGCGCAAGCTGGTGCAACTGTCATCGGGACCATTGGTACGGCGGGCAAAGAGCGCAGAGCATTGGAGTTTGGCGCAGTACGCGTTGTCAACCGCAACACCGAAGATTTCGTAAACCTCGCGAACGAAATAACCAAGGGCAAAGGTGTCGACAAGGTCATCGACTCCACCGGCGGCAGCATTCTCGACAGAAGCTTCGACTGCATTCGCGAACTCGGCCATGTCGTGAGCTATGGTGAGGCAGAAGCCAAACCTTTCGTAAATTTGTGGGAACGGTTGGTGCGAAAATCCCTGACTTTCACACGCCTGCATATCGGCCATATTGACAGCACGTCACGCGCCTGGACCGAGGGTGCAGACACGGTGATGCAGATGATCACGGCAGGCAACCTCAAGGTTCCTATTGAGGGTGTGTTTGCGATGGACGAGGCACAGGCCATGTATGCGCGGCTGGAGTCGCGGCAAGTTGCGGGAAAGCTGCTGCTGAAAATTGCTGGCGGCTGATCAGGTCGAGATCATTTTCTTCTCAATGCCCACACCTGCCGCCATGGCGCGCTCATATTCAAGTGGTACTGTTGCCGAATCCTGCAGCGCAATGCCGGTTGAATCAAAAATGGTGATCTCCTTGTCTGAGGTGCGGCCCTGCTTCTTGCCGGTGATCACTTCACCGATT
>JAYUVC010000192.1:0-5646 GCA_043754325.1 Hyphomicrobiales bacterium | reverse complement strand
GACAGTAATCGGAGCCGTAGGATTATCTTGCCTCACAGGCTATGCATTGGCGGTATACAAGTTCAAAGGCAATCTGCTGATTTTCTTCATCTTCATCGCGGGCAACTTCGTGCCCTTCCAGATCCTCGCCATACCCGTGCGCGACCTCACACTGAAGCTCGGCCTCTACAACACCACCATGGGCCTTGTGATGTTCCACGTCGCCTTTCAAACCGGCTTCTGCACCCTGTTCATGCGGAACTTCATTAAAGGCCTACCCTTCGCCTTGATCGAGTCCGCCCGCGTGGAAGGTGTAAACGAATGGAAGATCTTCTGGTACATCGTCATGCCGTTGATGCGCCCCGCCATCGCAGCCCTCGCTGTGCTCATTTTCACTTTCATCTGGAATGATTATTTCTGGGCCACCATCATGGCGCAGTCCGCCGATGTGCGCCCGGTCACTGCAGGCATGAACGAACTCAAGGGCCAGTGGAAAGTCGCATGGGAATTGATTTCCGCCGCCTCCATCATCGCGGCCCTCCCACCCGTGGCCATGTTCTTCCTCATGCAAAAACATTTCATCGCCGGTTTGACACTCGGCGCAACAAAGGGCTGACCGCACATGGCAACCGTCACACTCCGCAACGCCAGAAAATCTTTCGGCCAGGTCGAGATCATCAAAGGCGTCAACCTTGATATCGCCGACGGTGAATTCTGCGTCTTCGTCGGCCCCTCCGGCTGCGGCAAGTCCACCCTGCTCCGCATGATTGCAGGCCTCGAAGACATCACCACAGGTTCACTGCAAATTGGCGGCAAGGAAATGGCCACCGTCGAACCCGCAGACCGCGGCGTCGCCATGGTCTTTCAATCCTACGCCCTCTACCCCCACATGACAGTGCGTGACAACGTCGGCTTCGGCCTCAAAATGACAGGCCACACCAAAGCCGACGTCGAAAGTCGCGTAAGCCGCGCCGCCGAAATGCTGCAACTGGGCCCCCTGATGGACCGGAAACCATCTCAACTTTCCGGCGGCCAACGCCAACGCGTCGCCATCGGCCGCGCCATCGTGCGCAACCCCGAAGTCTTCCTCTTCGACGAACCCCTCTCAAACCTCGACGCCGCCTTGCGCGTCCAAATGCGCATCGAACTCGGCAAACTCCACCAAGACCTGAAAGCCACCATGATCTACGTCACCCACGACCAAGTCGAAGCCATGACCATGGCCGACAAGATCGTGGTGCTGCATGCAGGGTTAGTCGAACAAACAGGCAGCCCCCTGGAACTCTACCACCGCCCCAACAACCTGTTCGTGGCAGGCTTCATCGGCTCCCCCAAAATGAACTTCCTGAAAGCCAAAGCCACCCAAACCGGAAAAACCATCAACGTGATTTTGGGTGACGGCAGCAAGATAAATCTCCCCGCCCAATCGGTCAAACTGGAAGGCCAACAAGAAGTAACCCTGGGCATCCGCCCCGAACACATCCTGATTTCGGACAAGGGAAAATCCGATACCAAAGGCACAGTCCGCCTCGCCGAGTACCTTGGCAGCGAAACCATGTTCTACCTCAGCATGGAAGATGGAGCAGATATATCCGTAAAAGCCGACGGCTTAAGCAAAGCCAACAGCGGCACTAAGTTGGCGCTAAACCTACCAGCAGAAGCCTGCCACCTCTTCGACAGCTCCGGAAAAACAATCCTGAACGGCACACGGGGCGATTAACCCTCTCACACCACGCAAAGCTCCTCGGGCGACCACAACGAATTTGCCAATTGACTCCATTCTTTTGGAGCGTAAGTGTTGCAAACACCAATCACTCCGGAGAAAATGCAATACAAAAATTGCCCACTATTGTTTCTGGGATAGTGCTTTTAACTGTACTTGGTACTGGCAACGCAGCTGCAGCTACAGAATGCCAAAAACTGTTTGCGCGCTACATGAAAGCTCCCGGCCACAAAGCCTTTGCGACTACGCTCGGGAACGACCCCGGTTATCATCCCACATCCTGCAGTTTCGTCGCGGGTTTCACATTAAAGAAACTTTCCGAACAGAAAGCAGTCAGCCAATGCAACCGCAATCGCCGCAAAGAAGACGGCGGAAAATGCCGCGTGATTCACTCGAGATAATTAAAGGGGACGCTTCCATTTTCCACTCCCCCTCACGCCGCCCGCAACCGCTCCACCTTGATCGTCTCCACCTTGATCCTCTCCACCTTCACCTGCGCCAGATCATAATGCGACTGTTGCGTCAGCCAACTCTCCGCACTGCCACCAAACGCCTTGGACAATCACACTGCCATTTCCGGCGAAATGCCGCGGCGGGCGTTCACGAGTTCTGAAAGGGAATTGCGTGATACACCCAAGGCGATGGCCGCATCGGTGGTGCTGAGACCCAAGGGTGAAATACAATCGTGCAACACCAACGAGCCGGGATGAGGTGGGTTTTTCATAGGCATTTCAAAACTCCTTCAATTTTCTCCCTCGGCGTCTTCGCCGGGGGAGTACGGCGAAGCCGGGAGGGGGTGGCTAATCTGGGTTCACTTTAACGAATCTTTCCGCGTTAAACACCCCCTCCCCCCTTTGGGGTACTCCCCCGGCAAGTGGGCCGAGGGAGAAAACAAATTTGCCCCCACGTCGTCTCCCTGGGATGTCGCGACATGCGCAACACTTGCCCGAGACTTGCTGGGTTGGTTCGGCTGGATGGATTTCTGGAGTGTGGCAAGAACTAGCAGATTGACCGCGCGGTGTCAAGCAGTTTTTTCCTTGGTAGCGATTTTAATTGCAAGTTGTTGACCTGACAGGGCCACAAAAACCCCTCTTATTTTGGGGGGGATTACCGTACACCTTGTGTTGTCAGCAAGTCACTTGTTCAAGTCCAGTTCACAAAGCTTCGCCTACACGTTTGCCGCAACACTGGCTATCTTCGGTCAATTGGAGCATATCTTGCGCAAGCCATGCCACTGAAACTTGCCGACACGACAAACCTCTCACTGAAGTCCCAGGAGCCTGACATGCTTGACCAGCCCAGTTTCTCGCCCGACAATTTCTTCAATGCTGAGCTGGACATGCTCCGAGCCGAAGGCCGCTACCGGGTGTTCGCTGATCTTGAACGCCATGCCGGCAATTTCCCGAAAGCCCAATATCGCAACGGCACCAACGCGTCGGAAATTACCGTCTGGTGTTCGAACGACTATCTCGGCATGGGACAAAATCCAAAAGTCATCGCCGCCATGCATGACGCCCTCGATAAATATGGCGCAGGGGCGGGCGGCACGCGCAATATCTCAGGCACCAACCACGAGCATGTGCTGCTCGAGCAGGAACTGGCGGACCTTCACGGCAAGGAATCAGCCCTGCTGTTCACCTCAGGCTATGTTTCAAACTGGGCGGCCCTTGGCACCTTGGCCGGTGGCATTCCAAATTGTGTGGTGCTGTCCGACGCTGGCAACCACGCCTCCATGATCGAAGGCATACGCCACAGCCGTGCTGAACGCCGGATTTTCAAACACAATAATCTGCAAGATCTTGAACGCCACCTGAAAGAAATTCCAGCCACACGCCCAAAACTCATCGCCTTCGAATCGGTCTATTCCATGGACGGCGACATTGGCCCCATCAAAGAGATATGTGACCTCGCCGACAAATACGGTGCCATGACCTATCTCGACGAAGTCCATGCCGTAGGCCTTTACGGCCCGCGCGGCGGCGGCGTTGCCGAACGCGAAGGCTTGATGGATCGGATCACAGTCATTCAGGGCACTTTGGGCAAAGCCTTCGGCGTCGTCGGCGGCTACATCGCAGCCTCAACGCAGCTCTGCGACTATGTCCGCAGCTTTGCCTCCGGCTTCATCTTCACCACAGCCTTGCCCCCTGCCACAGCAGCAGGCGCACGCGCCGCCATCCAGCACCTGAAATCAACCGACATGGAGCGCCTGCGCCAGCGCCGTGCCGTCACGAAAGTGCGCGCTGCCCTCAACGCCATCGGGATCCCGCTGATGGACAACGAAAGCCACATCGTCCCCGTCATGGTGGGCAACCCCGTCAAATGCAAATGGATCAGCGACACCCTGATCGAACGCTATGGCATTTACCTGCAACCCATCAATTACCCCACTGTGCCACGCGGCACAGAACGTCTGCGCATCACGCCAAGCCCATTCCACACCGACCAGGACATAGCCAAACTGGTGGAAGCCCTGTCCGACCTTTGGTCACAATGCGCACTGAGCCGGGCGGTCGCCTGACAAAATTTTTCCGCTCAACGCTGACCGATCCACGCGGACGTGGCATCGAATTCGGCACGGCTCACGCGATTGAAATCCGTAAAAATATTTCCATTTACCAGAACATGTTCAGGACCCGTTCTGGCGGCAACTTTGATGTGTTGGGCGCTGGTGCCGCAGCATTGACGGCCATCAACAGCTTTGCACCTGCACTTCACGAAGAAATCCTCGGCATGGCTGACGGTGCAAACCTCGATCCTGCCCTCATCGGCATGCTGAACGCACGTACCGAAATCCTGGCCATGCTCAAAGCAGGCACACGCGGTGAATGTTCGGTGGTTATCCATGTTCCCGTTGATGGCAAGCCGCCTGTCGCCGTACAAACCTGGGATTGGCATTGCGCATTGAAAGACTCATGGCTGCTTTGGGAAATCCCACTGGCCGACGGCAGCACCACCAAAACCATGACGGAATATGGCATTGTCGGGAAGTCCGGCATGAACACCCGTGGCCTTGGTGTACTCTTTACAATTTTGCATCACATCGAAGATGGTAAATATATCGGTGTTCCCGTGCATGTGGTATCGCGTTGGTTGATGGATACCGCACCCGACATCGCCCGCGCCGCACAGCTTGCCGCCAGTGCCGATGTGTCCGCATCAAGCTCACTTAATTTGGTCTCGGTTGAAGCCGACATTTCCGCAGCGATAACGGTTGAACTACATCCTGGTGGTCCGGCTTTTGTATTGCCGCAGCCCAATGGCACATTGGTGCATACCAATCACTTTCTTGCACCAGGCCTTGCTGCTTTTGACACCGAACCGAAGGCCTTTCCTGACACTCTGTTGCGATATGATCTGCTTACTCGACACACAGCCGCTCTAAAAAAAATGTCCATCGAAACAGTTCTAAAGACAATGGCCAGCCATTCCGGTGGCAATGCGGCGGTGTGCTGCCATCCAGATTCAACAGATGCGCCCGACGACCAGTTTGAAACGTTGGCCACCGTAATACTCGACTTGGAAAAAGGGCAGCTCCACGCGCACACTGGTGGACCCTGCACACATCCCCTCGTCAAGGCAAGTCTGGAAGCTTGAGCGAGGTGTCCTTGGCGTCACGCACGCGCCGCCACGCCGTAAACTGCGAAAGATATTCCAGAATGGGATCGGCGTTGGTGTGAAAAACATTCGAGCCATATTGATGCACCAAAATGCCCGCCGCATTGTTCACGTCATACACATTATACCAACGGTCATATGAACTGACCCGCTACTTTCAACAAACACTCCGCTCAAGTTCCCTCCCCCTTGTGGGGAGGGTGAAGACAGGTCAAAACTTATGATCATTGGTATTACACCTGAAGTGAGGGACAACTTGCAAGAAAGAGCAAGCAGTCCCCAACAGTTGCCTCAGTCAAAACGAATCAGACTCTCGTGCAGTGCAAGGA
>JAYUVC010000191.1:0-6518 GCA_043754325.1 Hyphomicrobiales bacterium | reverse complement strand
CTTCGCGCCACCTTCTCCCGCAAGCGGGAGAAGTGAAACAAGTGGGCTTTCTTCACTTCTCCCGCTTGCGGGAGAAGGTGGATCGCGCGGAAGCGCGAGACGGATGAGGGCCTTTGGTATCCACATGCGACAGCCCTCCCCACAAGGGGAAGGAAACATTTGATAGACCCCAAGGATTGAAATGCCCGCAAAATCGACAGTTAAAGAAAAATCCCATTATTCCGTTTTGATCATTGGTGCGGGCATCAATGGTTGCGGAACTTTTCGTGATCTCTGCCTGCAGGGCATTGATTGCCTTTTGGTTGAGCGCACTGATGTGTGCAGTGGCGCCAGTGCAGCGCCATCCCGGCTTATTCACGGCGGCATCAAATATCTCGAAACCAACGAATTCCGGCTGGTGCGAGAATCCGCCATGGAGCGAAACCGCTTGCTGAACAATGCGCCACATTATGTGAAGGCGCTGGAAGTCGTGTTCCCGGTCAACTCTTGGTTTGCAGGTTTGAAAGACGGCATGTTGGGCTATTTCGGCTTCAAGGCGCGCATCAAGGAACGGGGCGCGCTGCTCATCGAAATTGGCCTGCGCATCTATGACTTCTATAACCGCAAAGTGAAGGCCCTGCCGGACCACCGATTCTTCACCAAGGGCAAACTGCGGAAAGAATTTCCCGCGGTGACACATGATGCAGTTGCCGCCGGACTCTACTATGAAGGTCGCGTCACCCATGCAGAACGTTTGGGTCTTGAACTGGTGCTGGATGGTCTTGTGGCCCAACCGCAAAGTGCACTGCGCACTTATACCGAGGTGGAGGGAAAGCCGCTGCAAGGTGCCTTCACCCTGAAAGATCTGGTCACCGGAGACACCCACGAGGTCACGGCGGATGTGGTCATCAACGCAAGCGGTGCCTGGATCGACAAGGTGAACGGAACCCTCGGCATTGCGTCAAGTTACATGGGGGGGTCCAGAGGTGCCCATCTCATTGTCAGGCACGAGGCCCTGTTGAAGGCCACACAAGGCCGCATGATGTATTTCGGTTGCAAGGATGGCCGCTTCAACCTGCTCTATCCCTTCTTCGGCAACGTGCTCGTGGGCTCCACTGATCTTTCCCAGCAAGACCCCGACCTGGCACATTGTTCAAGCGAAGAAACTGACTACCTCTTGTCCGTCGTCAGCGAAATTTTCCCCGACATCATACTCACGCGCGATGACGTGATCTTGACCTATTCAGGTGTGCGCCCCCTGCCCCGTGCCAACGGCAAGGACATTGGCGACGTGTCACGCGACCACAGCATTGGCCGTGACAAACTGCCCGACACAGACGTTCCCGTGCTGTCCCTGATCGGTGGCAAGTGGACAACCTTCCGCGCCTTCTCGGAACAATCCAGCGAAGCTGTTTTGACGCTGCTTTCAAAACCGCGATCAGTGTCAACTATAGACTTGCCCATTGGTGGCGGACGCAACTATCCCCGCGATGCAGCCAGTCGCAATGCCATGGTCAGCAAAATCGGACCACGCGGCGACGCCCTGCTCGACCGCTATGGCACCAAGGCCTTGGCCGTGCAGGAATACGCCGCAACGACACAAGATCGCCCGCTGTCATCATTGCCGGGATATAGTTCCGGCGAAATCGCCTACATCTGCACCCACGAAAACGTGCGTCACCTCGCCGATCTGCTGTTGCGCCGCACCGCGATCACCATGGAAGGCCTGCTCACCCAGGACGTTATTCAGGAAACCGCGAAGATTGCGTCCGACTTTTTGGGCTGGGACAAGACCCGCACCAAAGCAGAAATCAAACACGCCGAAGCCGAACTCGCCCGCCGCAGTGTAAAAAATGTCAGGCCCGCGTGAGTGATACCAACAGCCCTATGAACTGACGTTGTTGAACCATTCGCGGCTTGCGATGGATTTGATTGATGCCTGCTGGCCGCAGATGCCGGAAATGGGGCGGAATACGCGGGTGATATGGGGGAATTTCAAGCGGATGAGCGGTTTGTGATTGAATTCATTTGATAGTTCAATTTGTAAATCTATTTGGGAAAATAACGCTTGACACCGCGCGGTCCCTCTGCTAGTTTGCGAGACACTCCAGAAATCCTTCCAAAAGAAACCACCCCAACAAGTCTCGGGCCAGTGCCGCCATGCGCGGCGTCCCAGAGAGACGACGTGGGGAGGAATTTGCGTGGGTAAAATGGGTGTTTGCAGTAATATTTGATGAACGATAGCAGAAACATTGACCGGAAATGCAAACAAAGGGAAGCGTCCCCTTTGTGAAGGGAAGCGTCCCCTTTGTAGAAATGCAAACAAAGGGAAGCGTCCCCTTTGTGAAGGGAAGCGTCCCCTTTTTTTCATCTGTCACAAGATTCAAAACGTTTAACAGACTAATTTTTCTGCGCCGATTGTTTCATTTCGAATCATGGCATTAACTAAAAATTAAGAAGGTGATAGCGCCCCGCCCCAAAACAACTAAGCGCGTTATGCGGATGTCCTGATGATGCGGCATTGGGCAGCGATCGCAGGTGGCCTTGCAAACGAAGGAAGTCACAGATCATGAGTAATTTCCATCTCTTCGCGAAAGCAGGCCTCGTTCTGACTGTTCTTGCTTCTGCAACAGCATTTGGATCTCGATCATTTGCCGACGACGTATCCGCATCGAGCGGCGCTAGCGGAACAGTTTCCGCAAATGCGTCCGGCTCAGGAACGTCGGGATCGATATCCACTGAAGGCAGCGTCAGCTTTCAATCGGGCACCCAGGCAACAGGTGGCGCCCAAGGCGATGGCGCTGCCAGTTCGAAATCAGGTGTAACGGCTACAGCCGAGGCAACGGCCATTGATGGAAATATATCCCTGGCTTTGAGATCGGGTAGTGGAACAAGTGTTTCCTCGAACGACAAAAACAAGTTCGCAATTGCAGACGCCGATGCACAGGGAACGATAGGGCCAGCCCATGTTAATCTCGTTGCACACGCCGAAGCTAAAAGTGGGCCGGATCAACTGACGGCAACTGCAAAAGCAAGTGATGGCTCATTTGCACTTGCCCAAAGCGGTGTGGTGCGCGGACTTAGCACCTTCGTGCCAGGAGGTACGACAACGCTTCTTCAAAACGGTTCAGGGTTTCAATCCGTAACTTGTAACGTGAGTGGAACATGCAGCTACGCCAGTCTGACAAACGATTCTGTTTCTGCCTCAATAAGAATTTTTGCCAACACAGGCTCAGTAACAGTCGGAAATGTCAACGCGATTCTAAGTGCCTTCCTCAGCGTTGAAGCGAGCGCTGGCAGGTTTGCTGTTTCCTCTACGGCGACTTCGAGTATCAGCGGCAGCGGCATAAGCGCAGGAAAAGACTATGTGGCCAGAGTTTCGGGCAAAGTCGGAACGACAGGCTATTCAACCATTTGGCGGGCTACCTCAACTGATAATAACAAGGTTGCGAAAATATCTGCCCAAGTCTGGTTGCAAGGCGAAAAAATTTGCGCCAGCACCAAAATTCACCTCAAAAACCGCAAATATGGTTTGAAAACCATTGTAAAATGCAAGAAATATAAAAATAAAAAAAATCAACAAAAGGTTGTTTTCACTCACGATTCTCATAAAAATTGGTTTGCAAACTTGTTTGATTAAGAATTAGGTTTCATAAATTGGTTGACAAATCGTTAAATTTGGCCGAAATGTGAAGTTAAGGGGCCTTATGTATCGACGGTGATCTTAAATGGCAACTTTCCACAAGATTCGCGTAGCTTTGGCTACGATTGGCGTTCTGCTGAGTTATTCAGCCAGCAACAATAATGCGGTTTCACGTGTAGTTGCTGCAACGAACGGCACAATCACAATCAATTCCGGGAAACGAACAGGTTTGCAACAAGCTTTTGCTTGGGACAAGCGGTGCAAGCCCGTGTCTATTTCATTTTCAGGACGAGCAACGGCAGGCACCCTGCTTCGAGTGGGTGGTACTTTCAGAGTGCGCAGTGGGCACTGCGCTGGTCGCAAGGTCAGTGGTTTTACAGTGGTCTACAAAGCACCTCGCAGTTTCAAAGGAACTGCAAAGGTGAGCTACACGCTAAAAGCCAAAAACAACAAAAACTACTTCAAGTTTACGCGTCTGATGAAAGTCAGATAGCGTGACGGCAGTGCTGCCACAGCGGCACCTATAGTTTTCATATCGAGGGGTCAAGTGCGATTTCCCATGCTGCAAAGCAGGGGCCGGAGAAGTGTTGCCTTTTGCAACTTGAACGAACCTTGGTCGATTGGAGAATTTTATGAGTCCGATGGTTTCTAGATAGCGCTGCAGCGGTGCCAATACGGCGGCATCCAAAATTTTCAAAACGAGGGGTCAAGTGAGAGATCCCGTGCTGCAAGGCACGGGTAGGTGAAGTGTTCCCTCATGGAACACCTATTTGTGCAACTGGGCCGGAGTAATCAAACGCCTGCCCCAACTGTTAACAGGAGTATATCATGAAAAAGATCTTAATTATCGCTTCGTTTGCTCTGCTTGCCAGCTTTGGTGTGTCCCAAGCAGCTACGTTGGCCGTAGGTGGTGGCACAGGCGGAGGCTTCACTATCGTCATAACAGGTGGAGGCATAGCTGCGGCTAACTCGAACAATCTTGCTACTGGCAATGCCACAGCGACCGAATTGGGTGGCGATGCTTCAACTGCGAATGCCACGTCAACAAATTCCGCCGCTAGCGGTTCAGTTGGCAATGGCTTGGCTGTTGGTGCCGGCGCCTCAGCCGGTGGCGGGCTTGGCGTGGCCAATGGCACAGGTTCTGTCGCGGTTGCTGGTGGTAACGCCGGTTCGGCTTCCGCATCGTCGGGCACTGCTGGGTCGATTGGCCAAGGTACCTCGAGCGGCAATGCTAGCGCATCCAACGGCCCTGCTGGTGGATCATCGTCTGCTGGTGGTTCAGGTGGTGGATCTACGGTATCGGCCTCAGCCGGTACCGGCGCATCTGGCTCGATCGCTGGTGGTACAGGTGGTGGTGCGGCCGCCACGAACTAACAATCTTTGATAAATACTCCGGGGGGAAATCCCCCGGAGTAATGGCTGCACACCCAGGGTGCGCGGACGAAATCACATTTGCATAGTTTGTAAGGAGCATTGGTATGAAAACTCATTTACTATCTCCTGGCCTCAGCCTTGCTCAACGGCTTGGCGACCAGAAAAAAAGCAGCAAGAAATTATTGTCCAGAGCAACCTGCTTTGTCATCGCGATCTACGGCTTGAGCGCCATTTTGCCGGTATCATCAAACGCCAAAGGGCTTTTGGACAATCTCTTTGGAACCAGCAAGGTGCAGCGGAAAACAACCACTAAGCCGATCGTTGTAAACTGCGCGTTGCGGACCGGGCAAAGCCAGTCTCGGGGAAATAACGGCAATAGGTGTTTAGGTGATAACACTGCCAACGGCGGCTTCACCATCATCACCGCATCGGGTTTCACTGTAAGGTCCGGTGGAACCAGCCTTCCTCCCGGCGGTACGGTAACGCAAGTCACGGGCACAAATATTGCTTTGTCGAGCACCGTTAGCCTCAATGGCAGTGTAACTGTTCCTGGTGGCGGTTCTTTGAACGTTGCAAATACTTTGTCGGTGAACGATAAAATACACGTGCATGTAAGTACCGCGCCAATGTCTGCGGCTGGCTTTGGCGGAGGAATGGCTATCGGTTCTGCCAGCTCAATTGGAGCGGGTTCTGCCAATTCCAGCAGCTTCGGCAATGGTGACAGCTTCTCTGGAGTCGCAAACTCAGGCACTAGCCTCGGGTCGAGCGGTGGTTCGGGAGGCTCGCTCGGAGGCGGCTTAGGGATGGGCGGCGGCTTTGGAATGAGTGGCAGCATTAACTAAACTGATTTACTGATCGAGATTGAGCCTATTACACCAACGGCCCTATGAACTGACGTTGTTGAACCATTCGCGGCTTGCGTTTGATTTGATTGTGTCGGGCAATGCGATGAGATCGTTCCATGCTTTGCAGCAAGCGGTGACGATTTTGTCGTATGTTTCATAGGTCCGGTTGGCGAGGGCATTCTGTCTGGGATATTGCCAGACTATGTGAAAGCGTTGGAGCGGGAATTGGGCGTGGGCGCCCATCCGCGTTTGATTGACGCCTGCTGCAACGCGTGGAACTTCTTCGCCAACGACCCCAGCACCGTAACCTCAATCACAACCAGAAGCTGGGCACAGGTCAATTGAACGGGCCGTTGGTATGACCGGAAAGGTGAAGGCCGCTATCCCCGCCACTTGCCGGAAAGCAGGGTCTCTTCGGCCGCAAACATTTCTTGTAGAAAATCCAGAACCACGCGGATGCGCGGGGCCTTTGCCATGGCGAGATGGGTTTCGGCCCAAGCCATTTGCGTCCAGACCGGATTTGGCAGCACGCGTTGCAAGTCCGGATCGCGGTCGCCAACGAAGCAGTCGAGCACGCCGATACCCACGCCCGCCTTGACCAGTGCAAGAATATGGCTCTCCGAGCTTGCGCGCGCCACGATGGTTCCGGTCAGAAAGCTTTCGGCCAGGACACGGGC
>JAYUVC010000190.1:0-20685 GCA_043754325.1 Hyphomicrobiales bacterium | reverse complement strand
AACCTTGGCACCCTTGGTGACCATGTTTTCAATCTGGGCCAGCTGGTTTGGAATGTCGTCTTCTGCATATTGAAGATCAACTTCATATCCAAGACTGGTGAATTCCTTCACCATGGATTCGCCGTCAGAAATCCAGCGGGTGGACGACTTTGTCGGCATGGAAATGCCAACCAGGCCCTTGCTTTCGGCCAAAGCCAAGCCCGATGTCAGGGCGACTGCTGCGGCAACCGTGGTTGCCAGGAAATGTCTGCGTTTCATCATAAAAGGTATACTCCCTGTTGAAAGCTCAACCGCACCCGTTGACGACGGGGCTTGTGTTGAAGCCAAGCGCACTCTTAGAGTGCCGCCATGACCTGATCAAGGATTTTGTATGACAATTGCGAAAGCGTCAAAGCCTCGCGCACGCCCGTTCAAAAAAGCATCCGGCGGCAAGCTGCACAGCCTGATTGCGCGTGGCATTGGCGAGCGCATATTGGGCGGGGAATTCGCTCCCGGCACGCTGCTTCCCAATGAAGCGGCATGGGGAAAATTCTACAACGCCAGCCGCACCGCCGTACGCGAGGCGGTGAAGGCGCTGTCGGCCAAGGGGTTGATCGCGTCCAAACCCAAGGTCGGCTCCCGCGTTGAACCGAAAACCCGCTGGAACCTGCTGGACCGCGATGTGCTGGCCTGGCACCGCTCCGCTACCGACCGGAAAGCCTTCCTGATTTCCACACAAGAATTCCGGCGTATTGTCGAACCCGGCGTCGCAGAACTTGCGGCCCGCAAACGCACGACCAAGCAGATTGACGAACTGGTTGAAGCCCTCGACGACATGCGCGACGCCAAGACCCATGCTGAAATGGTGGAAGCTGATGTGCGCTTTCACGAGGCGCTGTTGATGGCTGCAAACAATGATCTGCTGGTGCCCTTCAACATTTTGATCGACGAAACGCTGGCCAATCTGTTTGACTTCACCACACTGCGCAATCCCCGTTTCCGGCAGGCATTGAAACTGCACGAAGCCATTGCAAGGGCTGTGATTGCGGGTGATCCACCCAATGCCCGCAAAGCAATGTTGGCGTTGCTTGATGATACGGATGAAATTGTTGCGATGGCCGCGAAGCGGAAGTAGGGACCTCATCAGCCCTTCGGGCAGCTTCTCCAAGGGAGAAGCGACTTGGTTTTAGTCCTCCCTAAATATTCAGTCATTTAGGGATGTGCATCAATCAGTCGCTTCTCCTTTGGAGAAGCTGCCCGAAGGGCTGATGAGGTCCCTTCTCCGCTCACAACTTCCGCAAAAACACACTGCGCACCTTGTGGTCAGCCCCCTTGCGCAAGACCAAATCAGCACGTGGTCTTGTCGGCAAGATGTTTTCGCGCAGGTTGACCAGGTTGATGCTGTTCCAAATGCGTGTTGCGGTTTCAACCGCTTCTGCAACCGTCAATGAAGCATAGCGATGGAAGTAGGATTTCGGATCTTTGAAGGCGCCGTTGCGCAAACTGAAAAATCGCTCGATATACCACTGCTTCAAATCATCTTCTTCCGCGTCGATGAAGATTGAAAAATCAAAGAAGTCCGAGGTGTTGGGAATACCGCGACCATCCCTTGGCGGCCTTCCGGTTTGCAGCACATTGATGCCCTCTATGATCAGAATGTCTGGCTGGTCAATCACCTGGGTTTGATCAGGCTGCACGTCGTAAGTGAGGTGCGAGTAAAGCGGTGCTTCCACATCACGCTCACCGGATTTGATGTCAGCCATGAAGCGCAGGATACGTTGCAGGTCATAGGATTCAGGAAAGCCCTTGCGATTCATCAGGCCTTCACGGTGCAGCACCGCATTCGGCATGAGAAAGCCGTCGGTTGTGACAAGATCGACCTTCGGATGCGACGGCCAGCGTGACAACAAACGGCGGAGAATTCGGGCAGATGTGCTTTTGCCAACAGCCACTGAGCCTGCAACGCCGATGACATAGGGCACCTTCAGGTCATGGCGGTGCAGAAACATGTTGGACGCGTGGAAAAGTTTTTGCGACGCCTGCACATAAAGATTCATCAGGCGCGACAATGGCAGGTAGATCGTCTCAACTTCGTCCAAATCAATCCGGTCATTCAGCGACCGCACCTCATTGAGGTCTTCCTGCGTCAAGGTCATGGGAGTATCGGCGCGGAGTGCGGCCCATTCATCACGCGCAAAGCGGCGGAAGGGGGACACTTCGCGGGCGAAGTCTTCGACAAATTCAATCATGTGTGCGTGCTGCTTTTTCCACGAGTCCACCAGTGCCTTCGCGACGTTTTAGTTCTGTCATCACAGCACCGGTTGAAACGCCTGCGGCCTGCAACAACACCAGAAAGTGATAGAGCACATCAGCAGCTTCAGCCGTGGTTTCGTGTTTGTCATTTGAAACAGAAGCGAGCGCCAGTTCAACAGCCTCTTCGCCAAATTTCTTGGCGCATTTTGCAACACCCTTGGAGATCAGTTTTGCCGTATAGGAGGTGTCAGGTGAGGCTGTTGCTTTTGACGCAATCTCTGATGCCAACTTTTCAAGTTGATCAAATTGTCCCATCACTGCATCCTCACCGGAATACCCGCCGCCGCCATCGCCTGTTTTGCCTCAGCAATGGTATAGGTTCCGAAGTGAAATATCGAGGCCGCTAGCACGGCTGTGGCATGGCCGTCCCTGATGCCTTCGACGAGGTGATCCAATGTGCCAACACCACCTGATGCAATCACGGGGATAGACACCGCATCGGCAATCGCACGGGTCAGCGCGATGTTGAAGCCCTTGCCTGTGCCGTCACGGTCCATGGAGGTGAGCAAAATTTCGCCAGCGCCCAACGCCGTCACTTCCCGCGCAAACTCCACCGCATCAATGCCGGTTTCACTGCGGCCACCATGGGTGAAGATTTCAAATTTCCCGGTCGAGGTTTCCTGGGCGTCGATGGCAACCACCACACATTGGCTGCCGAATTTTGTCGCGGCCTGTTTTACGAATAGTCGGTTGCTGACAGCCGCAGAATTGATTGACACTTTGTCAGCCCCCGCAAGAAGCAAATTGCGTATGTCATCCAGTGTGCGTACGCCGCCTCCAACGGTCAACGGCATGAAGCATACGGCAGCTGTGCGTTTGACAACATCCAACATGGTGCCACGGCCTTCGTGTGTTGCTGCGATATCGAGAAAACACAATTCATCAGCACCCGCAGCATCATAGGCCTTGGCTGCTTCCACCGGATCGCCAGCATCGCGCAAATCGACAAAGTTGACACCTTTGACAACCCGCCCGTCTTTCACATCAAGGCAGGGTATGACGCGGGCTTTCAACATCAGCGGCCTCCCGCCACTCGCAGCGTCGTACCCGTAATATAGCTGGCCTTCTCCGACAACATGAACATGATGGCGTGGGCAATCTCTTCCGCCTTGCCGATGCGCTGCATGGGAATGCCGGGACGAATGCGCTCAACGCGGGATTGGTCTCCTGTCGAGCGTTCGTGAATTTCTGTATCAATCATGCCGGGGGTGACGGAGGCCACGCGAATGCCCTCCATCGCAACCTCCTTGGCCAAGCCAATGGTAAAAGCATCAATGCCGCCCTTCGAAGCCGCGTACCATGTGTACTCACCAGGGCTGCCAAGTGTTGCCGCTGCTGAGGACAGATTGATGATCACGCCACCCTTGCCGCCATGCTTCGTGGACATGCGTTTCACTGCCTCACGACAAACGAAAATATTGCCCGTCAGATTGATGGCAATGGTGTCGGCAATCACTTGCGGGTCGCAGGCGTCAAGCCGGGAAGACTTCCCGGTAATACCGGCGGAATTCACCACATGAGTGACAGGACCGAATGCTCTTTCGGTTTCAGCGAACATGCGTTCGACTTCGGCCAGTATGGCCACATCACCCTGTATGGCCACGGCCTTGCCACCCAGATTTTTGACAAGCGTTTCGGCTGCGTTTTGGTCGCTGACATAGTTGAGCGCAACTGCATAACCTTCGGCTATCGCCAGATGCGCAGTGGCAGCACCAATGCCGCGCGAACCGCCTGTAATCAAAAGAACCTTGGTCATCAATTCGCCTCCGAAATGAGTTTAAGCGCCGCAGCCGGGTCCAGTCTGCCGTCATACAAGGCCCTACCGGTGATCGCACCTTCGAGTTTTCGTGCATCAGGCAACAACATGCGTTGGATATCGTCCATTGAAGCCAAGCCCCCCGACGCGATAACCGGAATCGAAACAGCTTCCGCAAGTTCAATAGTCGAAGACCAATTGATGCCCGTCAGAATGCCATCGCGATCAATATCGGTATAGATGATCGCGGCAATACCTGCGCCTTCAAATTTCTGCGCCAGTTCGATGACGCCAAGCGACGAAGCTTCCGCCCAACCCTCAACCGCCACCTTGCCGCCCTTGGCATCAATGCCGACTGCCACTTTGCCGGGAAAAAGTTTGCAGGCTTCCCTGACCAATACGGGATCGCGAACTGCAATAGTGCCAAGAATGACGCGGGCCAAACCTTTGTTCAGCCAGCTTTCAATATCGTGAAGTGTGCGAATACCGCCGCCCAACTGCACCGGGTTTTTGGTGGCTTTCAAAATTGATTCAACAGCCGCACCGTTCACCGACTGCCCTTTGAAAGCGCCATTCAAATCCACAACATGCAGCCACTTGAAGCCTTGGTCTTCAAAGGCTCGTGCCTGATCAGCAGGACTGTCATTGTAAATCGTAGCCTGCGCCATATCGCCCAGTTTCAGGCGCACACATTTGCCGTCCTTCAGGTCAATGGCGGGAAAGAGGATCATGGTTTCCACCGCAAAAAATTCGCGATCAGGGCCAATCCCAACGCCTGGCTTTTTTCAGGATGAAATTGTGTGCCCACAATGTTTTCATAGCCAACGATAGCGGTTACGGCTCCGGAATAATCGGTTGTTGCAATCACATCCTCCGGCAAGGTGGCTTGCAGATGATACGAGTGGACAAAATAGGCATGAAGACCTGTTGGCCCGGTATCAATGCCACTTAACACCGCATGGGGGGAGTGCACATCCAGCGTATTCCAACCCATGTGCGGAATTTTCAAAGTCGTATCCCGGGGTGCAATCTTCACCACATCACCCGCCACCCAGCCCAAGCCCGGTGTAATGTCATGTTCAAGCCCGCGTGTGGCCAACAATTGCATGCCCACGCAAATCCCCAGAAACGGAAAACCACCGATGATGACGCGCTGTTGCAGCGCATCGCGCATGCCGTCAATTGCCAACAAGCCATCACGGCAATCCTTGAAAGCCCCCACACCCGGCAGCACAATGCGATCAGCCTTTTCCACATCCTGCGCACGCGACGAAACGATAATTTCGCCCTTGATCTTGTGGTCGGTGGCCGCCCGTTCAAAGGCCTTGTGGGCCGAATGCAAATTGCCTGACCCGTAATCGATAATGACAGTTTTCATGTTAGCCGCTCAGTGAACCTTTGGTCGAGGGAATGCGGTCTTTCTGGCGCGGATCAATTTCGATAGCGTCGCGAAGTGAGCGGGCAAGGGCCTTGAAACTGGCCTCGGCAATATGATGCGCATTTTCGCCATAGGCATTTTCAAGATGCAGCGTGATGCCGGCATTCATGGCAAAGGCCTGAAACCATTCACGCACCAGCTCGGTATCAAACGTTCCGATTTTGTCGCGCGGGAAATTCGCCTTGAACACCAGAAAGGCGCGACCAGATACATCAATGGCACAACGCGACAAGGTTTCATCCATGGCCAGATCACACGAGCCATAACGGCGAATGCCCTTGCGATCACCCAAAGCTTTCGCAACAGCCTGCCCCAAAGCGATACCTGAATCTTCCACCGTGTGGTGATCGTCAATATGCAAATCGCCATCGGCCATCAAGGTAATGTCGATCAGCGAATGCCGCGACAGTTGCTCCATCATGTGGTCAAAAAAGCCCACTCCGGTTTTCACATCAAAGCGGCCTTCACCGTCCAGATTGACAGTGCAGGTCACCCGTGTTTCGGTGGTTTTGCGTTCGATGGTAGCTGTGCGCATGGGGACGAACCTTTCAGAAACCGCGCCTTAGCAGACTTCGGAGGTCATGACTATGTCTTATAAGATCAATGCTTTACGTATTGGTCTTTGCAATCGCATGAAGCGACCTTACATATCGCTCCATGAAACTCACCCCTGACATCAAGAGGTTAATGCAATGAGCGAGCCCGTCCAATGGCACGGCACCACAATTCTGACAGTGCGGAAAGGCGGCAAGGTCGTCATTGCGGGTGATGGTCAGGTGAGTTTGGGGCAGACCATCATCAAGGGCAATGCGCGAAAGGTCCGTCCTCTGGGAACGGGTCAGGTTATTGCCGGATTCGCAGGTGCAACCGCTGATGCCATGACCTTGTTTGAAAGGCTTGAGGGCAAGCTCGAACAATTTCCAAACCAACTCACAAGAGCCGCTGTTGAAATGGCCAAGGACTGGCGCATGGATCGTTATTTGCGACGGCTTGAGGCGATGATGATTGTGGCGGACAAACACACGTCTCTTGTACTCACAGGAACCGGCGATGTGCTGGAACCGGAGAACGGTGTGATCGCCATTGGCTCCGGCGGCAACTATGCACTGGCCGCCGCAAGGGCCTTGCTGGAAACCGACATGGATGCGGAAACCATTTGCCGCAAATCCATGAAGATCGCCGCTGATATTTGTGTTTACACCAACGGCAATCTCACCGTTGAAATGCTGGACGCTGTTTGATGACCAACTTCACCCCACGCGAAATTGTTTCTGAACTCGACCGTTACATCATCGGCCAGCACGACGCCAAACGCGCCGTCGCCATTGCGCTTCGCAACCGATGGCGCAGGCAGCAGTTGACCGGGCAAATACGGGAAGAGGTCACGCCGAAGAATATTCTCATGATCGGACCCACGGGCGTGGGCAAGACCGAGATAGCGCGGCGTCTCGCCAAGCTTGCCAATGCGCCGTTCCTGAAAGTCGAGGCCACCAAGTTTACTGAAGTGGGTTACGTGGGCCGCGATGTCGACCAGATCATCCGTGATCTTTTGGAAGCGGGCATCGGCATGGTGAAAGTCTCGCGCCGCAAGGAAGTTGAGGCACAAGCCGAAATGAACGCCGAGGCGCGGGTGCTGGACGCGCTGGTGGGAGCCAATGCATCCGAAGCGACACGCGAAAGTTTCCGCAAGAAGTTGCGCGGCAATGAACTGAACACGAAAGAGATCGAAATTCAGGTGGCTGATACCGGCGTGCCGAGTTTTGACATTCCCGGCATGCCCGGTGGTTCAGCCTCGGTGATCAACCTCTCCGACATGATGGGTAAGGCCTTTGGTGGCCGCAGCAAAACCCGCCGCGTCACGGTGGAGCAGGCGCATCAACTTCTGATGGCCGAGGAAAGCGACAAGCTGCTCGATCAGGAAAAAATCATCGCTGAGGCCATCTTCTCGGTTGAGAACAATGGCATCGTATTCCTCGACGAGATCGACAAGATTTGCGCAAGGGAAGGCCGCGCCGGTGACGTCTCCCGCGAAGGTGTGCAGCGGGATTTGCTGCCGCTGATAGAGGGCACCACCGTTTCCACCAAACACGGCCCAGTGCAAACCGACCACATCCTGTTCATTGCATCAGGTGCTTTCCACATCGCAAAACCCTCAGACCTGTTGCCCGAACTGCAAGGCCGTCTCCCCATTCGCGTTGAACTGAAAGCCCTGACGCAAGACGACTTCCAGCGCATTCTGGTCGAACCCGAAGCCAGCATCATCAAGCAATACAAGGCGCTGATGTTGACGGAAGGTGTGACGCTGGACGTGACCGAAGATGGAGTGACAGAACTGGCGCGGGTGGCAGCGGAGATCAACTCAACAGTCGAAAACATCGGCGCAAGGCGCCTGCAAACTGTTATGGAGCGGGTGCTGGATGATGTGAGTTTTACAGCGACGGACAGATCAGGTGAGACCGTGCTGATCGACGAGGCCTTCGTGCAAAAACATGTGAGCGGACTGGCAAAGAATGCGGATTTGAGCAAGTTTATTTTGTAAGGTTTAGCTTGGCAAAGGCGCTGCTTATCTACCTCGATTCGGTTGTAAAACATGTCACAAGGTTTGATAAACTGATATAATCCCCTGCAGTAGGTGCGTTCGACCTATCCAAAGCGCAAGCATTGATATCATCAATGGCATCCAAAGTGTCGTCCAAAATCTTAGATTTCTGAACTTATTGGCAATGGTTGCGTTCAATATTTTATTCATGGATTTTACTTCATTCTCTGCAACCTGCGCCTGGAATGCGTTTACCTTTTTGTAAAAAAATTCATCGGGTTGCTCATCGTAATCCGGTGGACTGGAACTAACATCAGCTTCATCCCTTGCGATTTGGCGGAGCCAAACTACTTTACGACTCGCAATTTTGCTTGCCAGAAGATGATCTTCTTCCTTTTTTCGCATTATTTCGGCAACAATTTTAAAGGCATAAGGAAATGTGAGGCCTAGCACAACGATCAAAACTACGGCGTCAAGTGAGCCGGTATTTAGAGGCTGAGGAATTGTTACGCCCAATATTTGAGTTGGGCTAAATTTGAAAACCAACACACAAATTGATGCGAATGACGCCGAGGACAATATCCAGCCCGCTTTTCGAGTGCTGGGTGAAATTGGATCCAAATAGAGCATGTCTATTGGAGACGTCAGCAGGTCTCGAACCTTCTGATCTGTCATTGCCGGATTCCATTTCCAAAAATGTTCATGCTATTTCTATCAATGGCACAATCTTCTCCAGCGCTTTCCCAATCTTCCGTCGCGCAATCGCCGTGTCATAACTCCCCTGCAAACGCAGCCACCAACCCTCAGACAATCCAAAGAAACGACACAATCGCAAATCTGTTTCCGCTGTGATGCCGCGTTTTCCCGCAACGATATCGCCGATGCGTTGGGCTGGAACATCAATGCTTTTGGCCAAGCGGTATTTCGTCATGCCGAGAGGTTTCAGAAACTCTTCTTCCAGCATTTCACCGGGAGAAACGGGGGCGATAGTCTTTGTCATGGTAAACCTCCACTAATGGTAGTCAACAATCTCTACATTTTCAGGACCATCAACTGTCCAGCGGAAGCAAATACGAAACTGGTCATTGATGCGAATGCTCCACTGGCCTTTGCGATCTCCGCCCAAAGCCTCCAATTGATTACCGGGCGGAACGCGCATGTCATTGATGTTCGTTGCCAAGTCCAATTGAACAAGTTTCCTCAAGGCAGCACGTTCAATGTTCGCCCACCTCTTGCTGCGTTCCAGACGAAACAGGCTTTCCGTCTCTTTCGAATTAAAGGACCTGATCACACCCTAAGCATAATGAAATACGTTAATAACATCAAACGTTATTATTCGGAACAAAGCGACCAGTCAAATTCGATGCTTACGCCGGTCGATTTTCATCTCTATCTGAAGATTCAACACGCATCACAGACACCACACACGTCAATTGCCCGCCTTCGCTTTCAGCCGTGCAGCATGCAACAATGGTTCCGTATAGCCATTGGGCTGCTCCCGGCCTTTGAACACCAGTTCGCAACCTGTCTGGAATGCCAGTGACGCCTCAAAGTCAGGTGCCATGTTCTTGTAGAAGGGATCGCCTGCATTTTGCTGATCGACCACGGCGGCCATACGTTTCAGGGTTTCCATGACCTGTACTTCCGTCACCACACCATGCAGCAACCAGTTGGCCATGTGCTGTGATGAAATGCGCAAGGTTGCGCGGTCCTCCATCAGGCCCACATTGTTGATGTCCGGCACTTTTGAGCAGCCCACACCCTGGTCGATCCAGCGTACCACATAGCCCAGCAAACCTTGCGCATTGTTGTCGAGTTCACGCTGGATTTGCGGTGGTGACCATTTCTGAAAAGCGGCTGTGGGAATTTCAATGAGCGCTGCCAGGTGTGCGCGGCGTCCACCAGCGGCCAGTTTCTTCTGTACGGCAAACACATCGGCTTTATGATAATGCAGCGCATGCAAAGTCGCTGCCGTGGGTGACGGCACCCAGGCGCAACTGGCCCCCGATTTTGGATGGTCACCTTTTTGCTCGAGCATGGCCGCCATCAAATCCGGCATCGCCCACATGCCCTTGCCGATTTGCGCGCGGCCCGACAAACCACATTCAAGGCCGATGTCAACATTGAGATTTTCATAGGCCGTGATCCAGCCCTTGCGTTTGATGAAATCCTTGCGCGGGAAGGGGCCTGCTTGCATTGATGTGTGGATTTCGTCTCCGGTACGATCCAGAAAGCCCGTGTTGATAAAAGCCACACGATGACGCGCCGCATGAATGCAGGCCTTCAGATTGACCGACGTGCGGCGCTCTTCATCCATGATGCCGATTTTCACTGTGTTGGCGGGAAGACCCAGAACCTGTTCAACGCGCGTGAAGATCGTGTCGGCGAAAGCCACTTCCTCCGGGCCGTGCATTTTCGGTTTCACCACATAAATTGATCCGCATACGGAGTTTCTGGTGCCGTCTTGCTTTCCGAGATCATGCATGCCGATCAGAGTGGTGATCATGGCATCCATCAAGCCCTCAGGAATCTCACGGCCCTCACGATCCAGAATGGCAGGCGTCGTCATCAGGTGGCCCACATTGCGGATCCACAACAGGGCGCGGCCTTTCAGCACAAGCGGACTGCCATTTGGTGCGATAAAGTTGCGATCTGCATGTAATTTGCGGACAATGGATTTTCCACCTTTGTCGAGTAATGCTTCGAGATCGCCCTTCATCAGTCCCAGCCAATTGCCATAGGCTCCGATCTTGTCTGCGGCATCAACGCATGCCACAGAGTCTTCGCAGTCCATAATGGCCGATACTGCACTCTCGATCACCACATCGGCAAGCAAGGCCTGGTCACGGCTGCCGATAAAATGCGCCCGGTCAAACACCAGTTCCACATGCAGGCCATTGTTGCGCAGCAGCACTGAGTCGGGCGCACGCGGGTTGCCGCGAAAGCCCACAAATTTATCAGGGCTTTGCAGCGGCAGGTCGTCAATCAGCAATACACCATCCTTGACCACATAGCACCGCGCATCCGCATGGCTGGTGCCTTCAATCGGGAAAGCCTCATCGAGAAACACCCGCACCCGCGCCACCACGCGGGCTCCGCGTCCACGGTCATAGCCGGTTTTGGAAGGTGAGCCGCCAATGGCATCGGTTCCGTAAAAGCAGTCATAGAGACTGCCCCAGCGCGCGTTGGCGGCATTCAAGGCATAGCGTGCATTGGTAACAGGCACGACCAACTGCGGTCCGGCCATGCTGGAAATTTCCGGATCGACATTGGCGGTATCAATGCAGAAATCAGCAGGCTCCGCCACGATGTAACCAATCTCGCGCAGAAACACCTCTTGCGCCGCACTGGTGGTGGCCCCGGCATGATCCCGGCACCAGGTGTCAATCTGGCGACCAAAATCATCACGCTTGGCCAATAGCGCATGATTGACCGGAGCAAGCTCTTGCACAAGCTTCGCAAAGCCTTGCCAGAACGCATCGGTCTCAACACCTGTTCCCGGCAAGGCTTGCGTGGTGAGGAAGTGTTCCAATGCAGCATCAACCTGCAAACCAAAGCGATCAACGCGCGATGTCATGGTGCTCTGTCCTCAAGGGCTGAAGGCTTGGGGCCGCCAAAGGCCCAGTCCAGCAATTCGATCGTGTGTAAAATGGGCTTTTCCAAACCGTCCTGCAATTGCGTGATACAACCCAGATTTCCGGTTGCAATGATATCAGGTTCGGTACTCGTGATATTTTTGAGTTTACGCTGTCGCAACTGCCCGGCGATTTCCGGCTGCATCATGTTGTAGGTGCCAGCCGAGCCGCAGCAGAGATGTCCTTCCGGCACTGTCACCACGTCAAAGCCCGCAGACTTCAGCAAGGTGATCGGCGCTTGGATGATTTTCTGGCCATGTTGCATGGAGCAGGCGGAATGATAAGCAATGCGCTGGTTTTTCGCAGGCTGTTGCGACAAGTTCAATCGTGACAGAAATTCGGTAACGTCGAGCGTCTTGGCGCTGATGGCCTTGGCCTTTTCCGCATAAGCGACATCATGTTTCAACATGAAACCATAATCCTTGATGGTGGTGCCGCAACCCGAAGCCGTGATGATGATGTGGTCAAGCTTCGCATCCGTCCACTGGTCAATCACGCGGCGGGCATAGGCATGTGCCACATCTTCGCGGCCCATATGGTGGACTATGGAGCCGCAGCACGGTTCACCAGCGGTGACCACAACTTCGTAGCCCAGGCGCGTAATCAATCGAATGGCTGCGGCATTGATGCCGGGATCGGTAACGCTCTGCACGCAGCCGCGCAACAACCCGACGCGGCCTTTGACTGTCCCAACTGCGGGATAGGTGCCGGGCAGCCCGAGTGGTTCTTGTGTTGCAGGGCGAGCTGATACCAAGGCCAATGAGGCAGCGAGACGTTTGAAACCAAGCGACTGTAACACAGCCGTAAAAGGCTTGGCCACCCGTGCGCCAACCATTGCCCATGCAAACAGTTTGGGACGCGGCATGAGATAGCCGAGGATGTTGCGCATCAGCCTTTCGGGCAGGGCTCGTGTGTAGTTTGCTTCAATATGGTTCCGCGCTGTATCAACAAGATGCATGTAGTTCACACCAGATGGGCAGGTGGTCATGCAGGACAGGCACGAGAGACAACGGTCCACATGCTTCACCACATCAGGAGAAGGTGTGCCGCCTTTTTCCAGCATGTCTTTCATCAAATAGATGCGCCCACGCGGACTGTCGAGTTCGTCGCCCAGCAGCACATAAGTGGGGCAGGTGGCCGTGCAGAAACCACAATGCACACAAGAGCGCAGCACGGCGTTGGCGTCGGAAATCTTGGGGTCTGCGAGTTGTTCAGGCGTAAAATGGGTTTGCATCTGTCAGACGCCTCTATACATGCGACCGGGATTGAGTTTGGCCATCGGGTCGAGTGCTGACTTCACCCGCGCCGTAAGCGCGGCCAATGTCGGCGCTTGCGGTTGAAACACGTCGAGGCGTCGGCGCAGTTCATCGGGTGCGGCAAACAGCGTCGCATGGCCTTCGGTGAAAGCTGAACGCACCAAGGCAGCACCGCCATCACCATCGGATGGCAAGCTCATCCACAACAATCCGCCACCCCAATCGAAAAAATAGCGTGCGTCAGACTTCGCGGAAATTTGCATCGCAATGGCGGCTCCCTGCATGGGGGCAACGCTGATGCGCCAAAGGGCGCGTGTTGCGTCCTGCATGATGCTTCTGCAATCCCTGATTTTTGCCCAAATCGCGCGCGAAGCTTCAGCGTTGATCACTTCGCAATTCAGCTTCAGCGCTGATACATACCGGTCCCGCCGTGCCGCAACAGAAACACTGATCCCTTCAAAGCGCAGGTATGTCCCTTCTCCCGGCACATGAGCTGCTGCGGAGATTTCACCAGATGATTGCAGCGCATCGGACATGACCCGCATGGCCTCCGCATCATCGCGAACCGACACCAGCACGGTCTCTTCCATTTCCGGCGCAGGTAAAACCTTGAACGTCACCGACGTCAGCGCCGCCAAAGTGCCAAGAGAACCTGCCATCAGTTTCGGCATGTCGTAGCCCGTCACATTTTTGACAACCCGCGCACCAGCCTTGAAAATTTCCCCACGCCCTGTCACACCACGCATACCCAAAACATGATCCCGCACACTGCCGGCCTTGATGCGGCGAGGGCCAGCCAAACCCGCCGCCAATAATCCACCCAGACTGCCGGAATGTGATGTACCCCACAGGTGTGAATAGTCAGGCGGCTCAAAGGCCAGCATCTGGTTTTTTTCTTGCAGCAGTTTTTGAATGACGCGCAAGGGTGTGGCTGTACCCGCTTCCAGAACAAGCTCTTCCGGCTCGTAGGCCTCCACACCCTGAAACGCCGCGAGTGACAACACTGGAAGCCCTTCGACGATACGGCCATAGCCGCGCTTGCTGCCAAGCCCTTCGACGGCAAAAGGCCCGCCTGACGAAACCACATCCGCCAATTCAACGTCCGACTTTGGTGCAAAAATCTCCACCATCAGAAGCGCGGCAAATCAGGAAAATTGACCGCGCCTTTATGGACGACCATACGGCCCAGTTCCGCACAGCGATGCAGCGTCGGAAATACCTTACCAGGGTTGAGCAGCCCCTTCGCATCAAAGGCACACTTCATGCGCTGCTGCACCGCCAAGTCGGTTTCTGAAAACATCTCGGGCATCAAATCGCGTTTTTCAACGCCTACCCCATGTTCGCCCGTCAACACGCCACCAACTTTTACACAGAGCCTCAAAATATCTGCACCAAACGCTTCTGCCCGTTCCAATTCGTCTCCCACATTCGCATCAAACAAAATCAGCGGATGCAAATTGCCGTCGCCTGCATGAAACACATTGGCCACGCGCAGATCATGTTTGCGCGACAGTGCTTCCATGCCGCGCAACACCTCCGGCAATTTTTTGCGGGGAATGGTGCCGTCCATGCACATGTAGTCAGGCGATATCCGCCCCACCGCCGGAAACGCCGCCTTGCGCCCGGCCCAGAACAGGATGCGCTCCTGTTCGCTTTGTGAAATTCTCAAAGTCGAGGCCCGGTTTTTTTCCGCAATCACACGCACGCGCTCGATCAACGCATCCACTTCTGCAGGTGGACCATCCAGTTCAACAATCAGCAGCGCTTCCACATCAAGCGGATAATCCGCATGCACGAAATCTTCGGCCGCATGAATGGCGGGCTTGTCCATCATCTCCATGCCGCCTGGAATAATGCCAGCCGAAATCACGTCGGCCACACATTGGCCCGCATCTTCACTGGTTGGAAAACCGATGAGCAGTGCACGCGCCGTTTCCGGTTTCTGCAAAATCCGAACCGTGACTTCGGTGACGACGCCGAGCAAACCTTCAGACCCCGTGAGAATGCCCATCAGGTCATACCCATCCGAGTCCAGGTGCTTGCCACCCAGCCGCACCACATCGCCGCCGGGCAGCACCACTTCAAGACCAAGAATATTGTTCGCCGTCAAACCATATTTCAGACAATGCACCCCGCCGGAATTCTCCGCCACGTTGCCACCAATGGTGCAGGCGATTTGCGAGGAGGGATCAGGTGCGTAGTAAAAGCCCTTGTGCTCGACGGCCCGTGTGATCGCAAGATTGGTCACACCGGGCTGAACAACGGCACAGCGGTTGTCAAAATCAATGTCGAGCACCTTGTTGAACTTGGCCATACCCAACACAATACCATCTGCCAGCGGCAGAGCTCCACCTGACAACGACGTACCAGCCCCGCGCGGCACAATCTTGATGCCTTCATCATTGGCATATTTCAGAATGGCCGAAACCTCAGCCGTTGTCTCCGGCAACACCACCAGCATGGGTGGCTGGCGATAAACCGTCAGTCCATCACTTTCATAGGCCTTGAGCGACGCAGGCGTATCAATCACATGGTGAGGCCGCACCATGCGCCGCAATGCTGTTGCAATATCAACGCGGCGCGCCAACACGGCTTCATCGGGCAGGGGCATTGCAATCATGGTGTTATCCGTTGATGGCGAGATAGGAGGAATACAGCGACGTCGTTCCGCACATGAACAGGCGGTTGCGCAACGGTCCGCCGAAACTCACATTGCCGCAAATTTCCGGCAGTTTGATTTTTCCGATCAAATCGCCACCCGGCAAAAAGCAGTGCACGCCGTCAGCCGCTGAACTCCAGATCCGATCCTGCATATCCACCCTAAATCCATCGAACATGCCAACCGAACACACTGCAAAAACTTTAGAGGTTCCCAACGTCTTGCCGTCACTGTTGACCTTGAAAGAACGGATATGTTTGGGCCCATCAGCATTGTGTGAAAGGCCGGTGTCAGCAATATGCAGCAGCGATTCATCACGTGAAAATGCCAAGCCATTGGGCTTCATGAAATCATCGGCCACAATGCTGATCTCGCCTGACTGACCGTCAATCCGATAGACATCGCAGCGCTCCAGTTCCATTGCCGCCTTGATACCTTCATAGTCGGTGAGAATGCCATAGGAAGGGTCGGTAAACCAGATCGAACCATCAGATTTCACCACCACGTCATTGGGTGAATTGAATCGCTTGCCCTTGAAACGGTCTGCAAGCACGCTAACCGAACCGTCAAACTCCGTGCGGGTTACGCGGCGGGTGAGATGCTCGCAGGACACCAGCCTTCCCTGCCGATCAGTGGTATTGCCATTCGTGTTGTTGGATGGTCCGCGAAACACCGACACATGTCCATCACATTCGTCATAACGCATCATGCGGTTATTGGGGATGTCGGAGAACACCAGATAGCGACCCGCCCCAAACCACGTCGGCCCCTCGGTCCAGCGCCCGCCCGTCCACACGCGCTCCACCCGGCCATGCCCTGTCAACAGGTTGCGAAAGCGCCCGTCAATGATCTCAAAGCCCGTACCTTCCGGCTCACCGTAAAACATTCACCCGCACTCCCACAGTGGTTATTCTTTTGACTGTCAGTGTGATGGAACCATGCCTGCTGTCAAGACGCAACGCATATGCGTGAAACAGATAGCTGCTTCACTCGCCAGCCGCCGCCGCCGGGTTCAGGGTTTCTTTCAAGCGCCAGAAACTGTGCGCGACCAGGGTGACGATGACAATTGCACCACCCAACAGCACCGCATTTGAGGGCGCTTCCTTGAACAGCATCCAGATCCAGACAGGTGTGAGGATTGTTTCCAGCAGAAAGAACATGCTCACATCGGCTGATGGCAGAAAACGCGGGCCATTTGCAATCAGCGACGAGGAAAGTGGAATGATGATCAGGCCGTTCAGTGCAATCCAGAACCAGCTGGGCATGCCGAATGCAGCGGTTTTTGTCAAAAGCGAAACATCAGCCTTGAAAATGAAGAGCGCGATCAAAGCCGATACCAGACTGCCTACAGCCAAGCTTGTTGCCACGTTTTTTCCGCTGGCGCGAATGATGGTGAAGGCGGCAGCTGTGCAACACGCACAGACAAAGGCCAGAAAATCCCCCCATAATCCGCCAATCGACAAACTGTCACGCACTATGATGCCAACGCCGATAAGCGCCAGAACAGTGGCGGTCCAGGTGAAGGGGCGTACTTCCTCCTTGATGAAAATTCTCGAAAACACCGCCGTCAACACCGGCACCAACGCCAGAATGAACACAACATTGGCCGCACCGGTTTCTTTCAGTGCCCCGATATAGGTGATGTTGGCGACAGTGTTTGTCGCAATGACTGCAATACCCGCAGCGCCTGCAACGTAAGGCAATTGCTGTGAAGATCGCATCCGCATGACCAACCACACAACTGTAATCGACAGGAACAGCAACATGCCCCGGGCAAAAACCAGTGTCCACTTTTCATTGTCGGCGAGACGCAGAAGCGGCAAGTCAAACGTAAACAGAAAACCGCCAAATGCAGTGATCAGCAAACCGAAACGCACATTGCGGGCATAGGAGGAAACGTCACTCTTGATCACGCAGCTGGTCTCCATTTGGCAAACATGGGTTACATGCCATTATGACCCCGGAGTGATAACCAGTGTTTTTGGACTTTGCAAGGTTGCATTCCATTCACATCGCACCAATTCAACAAGCAGTGGACAAGTCCGGAATTTGCTCGCAGTCGTGCCGACATCAACGAGAAAACCCATGACAACGGAATGACGGTTGCGTTTTTATTTCGGGAGCCGTTGATATTTTCTGAATTTGCGTTACCCATGTTGTCCAGACAAAGGGTGAGGGAACACGGGTTATGGCACAATTTATCAATGCAAAGGAAACTCTGGTCGTCGATTGCATCGACGGCCTGCTGCGCGCTTCTGGCGGAAACAACCTGGCAAGGCTGGACGGGTATCCCGCCATCAAGGTGGTGCTGCGCACGGACCACAAGCCCGACAAAAAAGTGGCCATCGTGGCAGGCGGCGGCTCTGGCCACGAACCAGCCCATGCGGGATTTGTGGGGCCCGGACTGATAACAGCAGCTGTGTGTGGCGAAGTGTTTGCATCACCTTCGGTCGATGCGGTGTTTGCCGCCATCATGGCGGTCACGGGCAAGGCGGGCTGTCTTGTGATATTCAAAAACTACACGGGCGACCGTTTGAATTTCGGTCTTGCCATTGAAAAAGCCCGCAGCCATGGCCGCAAGGTTGAGACCGTCATTGTGCAGGACGATATCGCACTGCCCGACATCATCCAGCCCCGGGGCATTGCGGGGGTGTTGCTGGTTGAAAAGATCGCCGGGCATTATGCGGAAAAAGGTCTTCCCCTCAAAAAAGTCGCGGCCATCGCCCAAAAGGCCAGCGATGGTCTGGCGTCACTGGGCATCGCCCTCACCTCCTGCACGCTGCCGGGCATAGGCCGCGAGGACCGCATCCCCCAAGGCAAGGCCGAACTGGGTTTGGGCCTGCACGGTGAGCCTGGTGTTGAAATCGTAAACTTCGAGAGTGCCGCAAAATCCGCCGCCATGGTCATTGACCGCCTGTTTGCCACTGTGAAGAAGGCTTCGAAATATGCGCTGCTCATCAACAATCTCGGATCAACCACCCCGCTCGAAATGAGCCTGATCACCAACGAGGTGCTGAAAAGCAAACACGGCAAGAAAATCAAACTGGTTTGCGGACCCGCCACCCTGGTGTCGTCGCTTGACATGCATGGCTTCTCGTTGTCGCTGTTGCCACTCACCGCCGATTTTGAAACCGCACTGTTGTCCCCCGCAACGCCACTGGTGTGGCCGGGCATGAAAACCCACGTGGCACCGAAACTGGTGAAGTTGCCGAAAGAGATAAAAGCCAAAGCCTTCAAACCCAGCCGCAATGATGAACTTGCAGCACTCGTGAAGAAAGCCTGCACCATTCTTGAAAGTGCAGAATCGAAACTCAACGCCCTCGACGCCCGCGTGGGAGACGGCGATACAGGATCGACCATCGCCACTGCAGCGCGGCACATCGCCGGAAACCTGAACAAGATGCCGCTGGCCAAACCCGACCAGTTCTTCGCCGCCGTCAGCGATGCCATGAGCCGCGGCATGGGCGGATCATCGGGCGTATTGCTGGCAATCTTCTTCGCCGCCGCATCACAAGCGGCGAGTGCAGGAAAACCATGGCCATCAGCCCTGAAAGCAGGCCTCGCCCGTATGATGGAATATGGCGGTGCCAACCCCGGCGACCGCACCATGATCGATGCATTGCTGCCAGCGTTGAACGCCTTGCCCGACATTGCAAAAGCCGCCAAAGCCGCACGTGCCGGAGCTGATGCAACAGCCAAAATGCTGAATGCCAGAGCCGGGCGCTCTACTTATGTCAGCAGCGATAAGCTGAAAGGGTATAACGACCCCGGTGCCGAAGCTGTGGCGCTGCTGCTGGAAGGACTGTCATACTAATATAACAGTTCTGGACAGCGCCTGAAATCCTGCATAGATTGAAAAAAAGACAATCGGGTGGGAGTCGTTCGTAATGGCGGAGAACAATTTTCCGAAACTGCACAATGCCATGTGGCCGGGCCTGGTGGGTAAAGGCGCGGACTCGGAACCGGGCATTGCGCTCGACACCTTGCTCGACCTCACCGCCAAAGCCGAGGTCAATGGCCGGAAGTTTGATGGCGTCGATATTTTTCATGTCGGGCCGCACACGGAAATTGATTGCACCGATGACGACATCAAGCGGTTGGCCGACAAGGTGTTGGCACGGAAACTGGTGGTCGGGTCGATTGTGGCACCTGTCTGGCCGCCTGTGGGCGGTGGTTCGGCCATGGGGTCACTGTCGGACCGGAAGAAGTTTGTGGAGAATGTGCGGAAATCCTGCAACCTCGGCAAGCGCTTGCGGGATTTGGGCGTTCGTCCTTACGGGCTCGTGCGCATCGATTCCGCCTCAGGCGTGGGCGATTGGTCCAAGGATCCCGTGGGCAACACCAAAAAGATCGCCAGGACGTTCCGCGAAGCCTGTTCGGTGGCATCTGACTATGGCGAACGCCTCGCTGCCGAAGGTGAAATCTGCTGGGGCGGCATGCATTCCTGGAAGGACATGATCAACACGCTGGAGGAAACTGACCGTCCGCAAACCATCGGCTTCCAGGCCGACATGGCCCACACGCTGCTTTATACAATGGGTTACAACGGGCCAAAGTCACGGCTGCTTCCCGCGAAGTTCGATTGGAAAAGCAAGAAAACCCTCGACGAAGCGCTGAAAAAAATGACCGATGCACTGCGGCCCTGGACAATAGATTTCCACGTGGCGCAAAATGACGGTACCGTGAAGGGGCTGGGCTATCACGACAAGACGGGTCGGCACTGCATGGTCACCGATAAGAACGGCAAACTGGATATTCCCAAGCACGCTGGCTACTGGCTGCGCGGCAAGGACGGCGAACTGACCAAAGCCTTCCGCCACATCTGCTGGGATGGCTGCATGTTTCCCAACGATGTGATGCTGAAACAGCAGACCTGGAACGATATTCTCGGCACGATGCTGAAGGTGCAGGCCAAGCATGGGTGGGTGGCGTGATGATGGAAGGGACCTCATCAGCCCTTCGGGCAGCTTCTCCAGAGGAGAAGCGACTCGTCTCACAACCGCGCCAACAATACTCGTGCCGCTCACGCAGCCTTTTTCCATCTCGCTTTCTCTGCGCACCGTTATGGCGTCAGCCTGCGATCATTCCCAACCAGCCTCGCTCTCAGCGA
>JAYUVC010000189.1:0-4822 GCA_043754325.1 Hyphomicrobiales bacterium | reverse complement strand
AAGCGCGTTGCGCGCGAACAGGTATGCGATCCAGCCCGGCGCAAATGTTTTCATCGTTTCAATTGATGGCGTGAGATAAAACCATTGCACCAATGCCACGGCAATGAACAACAAGTTCCAAGGGAACAAATAGCCGATCAGCCAATCCACATATTTCCGGGGATCACGTGGCCACGTGAGATACGGCGCTAGCCCAAGAGGGGTACTGGGGGTCCAATCGCCACGCTTGTTGCGTGATCCAAACTTCAAATCATCCATGAACAGCCCCTTCAATCTCGGCTTCGAGTGCTGCTATTGTTTCACCGCCCGCCATCAGGTCCGTAATTTCTTCACGGGTCTTTTCGCCTTTACGGAAGTCGGCAGCGATGGCTCCACGAATGAGCACTGCATAGTGATCGCCAACCGCCATGGCATGCATGACTTGATGCGTGATGAAGATCACAGCCAGCCCGCGTTTCTTGGCTTCATTTACAATACGCAGCACATGCGATGCTTGCTTCACGCCGAGAGCAGCGGTGGGTTCATCCAAGATTAGAACGCGAGCGCCAAAATGCACGGCACGGGCGATGGCAAGTGACTGCCTTTCACCACCAGAAAGTCCGCCAACAAGCCTGTCGCCGTCATCAATGCGTG
Source organism: Hyphomicrobiales bacterium (assembly GCA_043754325.1). Classification (GTDB taxonomy): domain Bacteria; phylum Pseudomonadota; class Alphaproteobacteria; order Rhizobiales; family Aestuariivirgaceae; genus Aestuariivirga. The sequence goes on along the minus strand of JAYUVC010000189.1, from coordinate 4,189 downwards.
TGATGCCGAAATCACGCACGGCTTTGACAGCAATCTCATTCGCCTTTTTGCGGTCATAAACCCTGAATGGTCCCCAACCTTTTGTCGGCTCGACGCCGACAAAGAAGCTGCGCCCAATACTCATAAGCGGAAATGTGCCACCGAATTGGTGCACGGTTGCAATTCCCATATCGCTGGCTTGGCGCGGGTTGGTGAAGTTTTGAGGCTTCCCGTCCATTTCCAGTTGCCCGGATGTAAGCGTATAAACTCCTGACAAAATCTTGATCAGCGTGGATTTGCCAGCACCGTTGTCTCCCAACAGGCACAACACTTCTCCGGCTTTCACCTGCAAAGAAATATCATTCAACACTTCAATGGGACCGAAGGATTTGAAAACGTTTTTGAGGGCGAGAATTGGTGCTTTCATGGTGTCTCTCACTTCTTTTTCGGCGCGTAAGACAGCGCCATTTTGCGGAAGGTGTTGTTCATCAAGACCGCCGCGAGCAACAAAAGCCCAATGATGGTGCTGGACCAGTTGCGGTCAAAGTCAGTGTAGTAAATGCCTTGAGTTACAATCGCGAAAGTGATGGTTCCAAAGAAGATGCCGATCACCGATCCGAAGCCACCTGTCAGCAAGACGCCGCCCACAACGACTGCGATAATCGAGTTAAAAATATAGGACTGTCCGCCTGACACCTGTGCCGAGTTAAACAGAATAGCGTGACACATGCCCACGAACGCAGCGCTGGTGGCGGAGAGCACAAACAACGTGATCGTCAATTTACGGGTGGGAATTCCCGCATTGCGGGCTGACTCTTTGTCACCGCCCATGGCGAAAATCCAGTTCCCGTATCTGGAGAAGTGTACAAAAAAGACGTAAACCGCCACGGCGACCAGCCACCACAATATGAGGATCTGGAACTGCTTGCCAAAATACAGATCACCAAATATGGCTTTTGCAATCAAGGGGGCTTTAATGGCAACGCTCGTTGTGCCTGTGAGAATGACTGACATTCCAAGGACCGTGCCCGCGACGACAAACAATGTGCCGAGCGTCACAATAAATGATGGCACAGCAGTGCGGATGACCAAATATCCGTTGATCAATCCAATGACAATTCCAATGATCAACACCGTTGCCACAGCCAGCCAGATGGACTGTTGAAAATGCCCGGCAATGATTGCCGTTGTCATCGAACCTGCTGGCACCATGGAGCCAACTGAAATATCAAGTTCACCCGCGATCATGAGTAGTCCGACGGGGATTGCAATAATGCCGAGACCTGCGGCGATGTTAAGCCACGATGCAAAGGCACCGATCGACAGGAAACTGAGGCCGCCTTGAAAACAGAAGAAAACAAACATGGCTATGAGCCCGATGAAGGCTCCGGTTTCGGGACGCCGGAACAGTCCGCCCCATGCTGGCGCTGTTGGCCGCTCTGCAACTGCTTTACTCATATGGCATTCCTCCGCCGACTGCCGCCGCATGAATGCAGCTTGTTTATTCTTGCTTCTGGTGCGGCCCGGGACTTTGCATCCCGGGCTGCCTGTTCGTGGGGTGGTTATCTAGCGTGCGCCAGCCGTGACGCCCTTCAGTGTTGGCTCGATGTTCGACGAGTCAATGATGCCAGGGCCTGTGAGGACAGGGAATGTTGGCAACACGTTACCGAAGTCGATGTAATTGGCGAGCAGGTTTGTGGCGATGTTGCCTTGCAGATAGGGCTGTTGATCAATCGCAAAGCCTTGTGTGCCTGCCTTGATGCGATCAAGACCTGACTGGTTGAAGTCGAAAGAGGCGAGCATGGCTTTGCCGGTCTTGCCTGCCTGTTCAACACCGAGGGCAGCGCTGTCAGCGTCGCCGGCCGAAATGGTGATCACGCCGTCAATGGTGCCGTCTTTCAGCAAGGTCGCCTTGATGGCTTCAGCAACGGCAGTTGGATCGCCAAAGCTTGAAGCTGGCAAAGGCAACTGGGTTGACTTGGAGCCAGCCTTGGCAGCGCCGTCCATCACGCCACGGCACCGGTCTTCGAGATTGCCAGCACCTGGTACTGTGTTGACGCAGATGATGTTCTTCACACCTTTTTTGGCATAGTATTCTCCGGCGGCGAGACCAGCTGGATATTCTTCGTTGCCAACATAATTTAGGGCACCGAGCTCCTTGGCTTTGTCGCCACCGCCTGCATTCATCAGAATGATCTTGATGCCCTTTTCCATGGCTTCCTTGATCGCTGGATCTTCCGCGTCTGGAACCCAGTTTGGCACCACAATGCCGTCAACGCCTTGGCTGATGGCCGTGCGTACGAGTTGTGCGGCGTCAGCACCGATGTTGTCATAGGTTTGGAGCTGGAGATAAGTGCAAGAACCGCCATTGGCCACAACGGCCAAGCAAGCATCGTCCATGCCTTTCTTGATCTTGTTGAAGAACAAGTCGTCAGACTTGCCGCCGACAACAGCGATTTTGGCCGCCATGACGGTTGGTGCAAACACGGCCAATGCGGTCGTCGCCGCCAGCACGGTTAGAAATTTCTTCATCGTTTCGTTCCTCCCAGGGTTACCGTCGACTTGACGGATTCTTGTATTCAAGAATTCAATGTGATTGTTCATGTTTTGGCCTTCAACTTGGAAGGCACGTATGAGAGCGCCAAGTTGCGGAATTTTTCGTTCATCAGCATGGCCAGCACGAGCGTTGTACCAATCACGAAGTTTGCCCAGTTGGGCTCGATCTTTGTGAATGAGATGCCTTTGTTGACAATGGCAAAAGTCAAAGTGCCCATGAAAATGCCCATGACGGAGCCAAAACCTCCTGTCAGCAACACGCCGCCGACAACGACACTGGCGATGACGTTGAAAATATAGCTCATACCGCCGGAGACCTGCGTCGTATTAAATAGAATGGCACCACACATGCCGACAAAGCTGGCAGCAGTTGCCGATAAAATGAAAAGTGAAATGGTCACACGGGTGGTCGGCACACCGGCGTTGCGTGCGGAGACTTTGTCCCCACCGAGAGCGAAAATCCAATTGCCGTAACTGGTCTTGTGGAGGAGAAAGCCAAAAACAGCAGCCAAGGCAAACCACCACACAATGATCACCTGGTGGCTGTTCCACATCAAATGACCAAAAATAAACTTGGACCACTCCGGTGCTTTCAGGGGAATGCTGGCATTGCCCACCACGCGCATCGCAACCCACAGGACAACACCCTGCATAATAGTCAGGGTTCCAAGCGTGATCAGCAACGAAGGGACGCGCGTACTTGTGGTCAAAAGGCCATTGATCAAGCCGACAACAACACCAAGCCCCAAAGCGCCCGCCATGCCAACTTCAATCGGTAGTCCGTAGTGGCCTGACAGGAGGGCTGTCGTGATGGCACCTGCGGGGATCATTGCGCCGAAGGAAATATCGATTTCGCCAGCAATCATCAAAAGACCAACAGGCAAAGCCACGATCCCCAGATTTGCGGCGAAATTCAGCCAACTTGCGGCCCTGCCCAGCGCAAAAATGTCAGCGCGTCCAACAATCACATAGAATGCGACGGCAGCAACCAGACTCAAAAGTGCTGCGGAAGCTGGACGTCTCAAAAAGCCATGAATCAGTTCCATTGCCAACCTCACTTCGCCTTTGCTGACAAGTTTTGTGCAAAGTTTCGGAAACTGTCATTCGACAACACCGCAAGCAGGAACATGGCTCCAATCACGACTGAAACGAGATTTGTATCAAGCCCGGAGTAGAAGACGCCTTGCGTTACAACAGCAAAAATGATGGTGCCCAAAACAATGCCGAGAATTGAACCCGCGCCACCCGTCAGCGCCACACCACCGATGGCCACGCACATGATTGAATTGAAAATAAAGACACTGCCCGCTGCAACCTGCGCATTGCTATTGGCAATGATTTGAATGACCCCGACAAATGCCGCAGCAAGGCCAGACAACATGTAGAGCTGAACTGTAAGTCTGCGCGTTGGAACGCCTGCATTCCTGGCGCTTTCCTTGTCGCCGCCCAAGGCGAAAACGCCATTGCCCCAAGGGCTCATGTGCAGCAAGAAATAGAAAACGGCGGCCAGGCCCAACCACCAGAAAATGCCAACACGGAACATGCCGCCCAAGGCTTCGCCGAGAAGTGCCTTCGTAAAAGGATCAGCCACAAGAAAAACCCCGGTGGACCCCTTGATCAACACCGTCAAGCCCAGCGCCAAGCCCATGGTTCC
>JAYUVC010000188.1:0-13136 GCA_043754325.1 Hyphomicrobiales bacterium | reverse complement strand
TTGGACAGTGATTCAAAACCGGCCTTGATGAATGGGTCATCGCCGACCGTTGCCTTGTTGTTGACAGGCAATTGGCCGAGGGTGGCGTTCATCTTGGTTTGGGCTTCAGGTGAGGCGATATAGGCCAGGAACTTCTTGGCATCAGCCTTGTTCTTGGCGCCTGACGGAATGTGGAAAGTATCCGTTGGGGCTTCTTCGGCGCGTGGCACGCCCGGGGTGATTTCCGGGAAGTTCATGTAGCCGAGGGTTTCGTTGGTCATGCCGCCGTCTTTGAAGGTGGCGACTGCGAAGTTGCCCATGACGTAGTTTGCGGCCTTGCCCTGTGACAGCAATGCAGCAGCGTCCTGCCAGTCAATGGCAGCGGCGTTTGCAGTGATGTAGGGCGTGATCTTGGCCCATTCCTTGAACGTGTTCTTCACACGGTCATCTGTCCACTTCACTTTGCCGGCGGTCAAGTCCATGTGGAACTCGTAGCCGTTGGTGCGGAAGTTGATGTAGTCGAAAATACCTGCGCCGGGCCAGAGAGCTTTCGTTCCCGTGGTCAGACAGTCAATGCCAGCGGCCTTGAACTTTTCGCAGTTGGCGACAAATTCAGCCCAGGTCTTTGGCTCGGTCACACCAGCTTTGGCATAGACGGTCTTGTTGTAGTAAATGCCCCATTGATAATAGGTGTAGGGCACGCCCCACTTCTTGCCGTCCATGGTCATCGAGGCGGCAGCGGACTTCAACTGATCATTGAGGCCGTTGGCTTCCCAAACGTCCGAGACATCTTCGAAGAGTCCAGCTTTTACAAATGGCGCCATGCGGTTGCCAGCGTACCATGCGGCGACGTCTGGCGCATCAGCTGTGAGGAAGTTGCGGATGGCGGACTTATAGCCTTCATGGTCGAAGTTGTTCCACTTCACCTTGATGTCCGGATTGGCTTTTTCGAAACCGGCAATCAGCTCTTCCATGGCCTTCTTCGGCGCTGGATCGGACTGGTCCGAGTTCAGGACAATTTCACCGGCCATTGCCGTGGATGTCGAAAGTGCGATAGCGAATGCAAGGCCTGCAAGGCTCTTCAATAATCTCATGTCTTCCTCCCTTGACCCGCCACCACCATGGTAGCGGTTGAAGTCTTGTGCGACCCCGATTGTTGGTGGGGTTCGCAACGATGGCTTGACCATAGCCTGAATTTTCGACAAGTCTTCAGTGAATTTTATTGTATGGATATCGTCATGATTGGACATCCGCGTATCGCTTTCATTGGTGCTGGCTCCACCGTGTTCATGAAGAACATTGTGGGCGATATCCTGCAGCGGCCCGCTTTGTCCGGGGCGACAATTGCGCTCATGGATATCAATCCGGAACGCTTGGCCGAGTCGGAAATTGTGGCGGCGAAGATTATCAAGACGCTTGGGGTGTCGGCGTGGGTGGAGACGCATTCCAATCAGCGGCGGGCTTTGGAGAAGGCCGATTTCGTTGTCGTGGCGTTTCAGATTGGTGGTTATGAACCTTGCACGGTGACTGACTTTGAGGTGCCGAAGAAATACGGCTTGCGTCAAACCATTGCCGATACGTTGGGGGTGGGGGGCATCATGCGCGGGCTTCGCACGGTGCCGCATCTGTGGTCGATTTGCGCGGACATGATGCAGCTGTGCCCTGATGCGCAGTTGCTGCAATATGTGAACCCGATGGCGATCAACACCTGGGCGATATCGGCGAAGTATCCGAAGATCCGCCAAGTGGGCTTGTGCCATTCGGTGCAGGGCACGGCGGAAGAGCTGGCGCGCGATCTGGATATTCCTGTTGCTGACATTCGCTACCGCGCAGCAGGCATCAATCACATGGCGTTTTATTTGCAGTTTGAGCACAGGCAAAAGGACGGCTCGTTCAAGAATCTTTATCCGGCCTTGCAGCAGGGTTATGCGGACGGGTGTTTTCCCAAGCCGTCCAACTGGAATCCACGCTGCCCGAACAAGGTGCGTTATGAGATGCTGAAACGGCTTGGCTATTTTGTGACCGAGAGTTCGGAGCATTTTGCGGAGTACACGCCTTACTTCATCAAGGAGGGGCGTGAGGATTTGATTGAGAAGTTTGGCATTCCGCTGGATGAATATCCCAAGCGCTGTGTGGAACAGATTGCACGGTGGAAACAGGAATCGAATGCTTTGCAAAATGCCGACATGGTGCTGAAGCCGTCACACGAATATGCATCGTCGATTGTGAATTCGATCTGGACGGGTGAGCCTTCGGTGATCTATGGCAACCAACGCAACAATGGCTGCATCACCTCGCTGCCCGTGGATTGCGCGGCGGAAGTGCCGTGTCTGGTGGATGATCGTGGCATTCAGCCGACGTTTGTGGGCGAGTTGCCGCCGCAACTGACGGCCTTGATCCGCACCAATATCAATGTGCAGGAATTAACTGTCAGGGCGTTGATGACGGAAAACCGCGAGCATATCTATCACGCCGCCATGATGGACCCGCATACGGCGGCGGAGCTGGACTTGCAGCAGATCTGGGATCTGACGGTTGACTTGCTGGCGGCGCACGGGGAGTGGTTGCCGGAGTTTGCGCGGGTGTAGGGGACGCGGGTGGCGGCGGAGTAGGGGCGGTTGAAATTGGCTGCAAGAGATGTTATCTTACGGTTTCCAATCGATCAGGAAAAGTAAGAAATGAACTCCATCACACTTTCGAGCAAGTTCCAGATTTCCATTCCCAAGGAAGTGCGGGAGTCGCAAGGCTGGAAACCCGGACAAAGGCTTGCATTTATTCCGAGGGGCAAAGGCTATGAGTTGGTACCAGTGCCGGAGTTTGAAGATCTGATTGGCATTGCCGAGGGTGCGGACACGTCGAATTATCGTGACAGGCATGACCGCTACTGATGCGCGTCGTTGATACGTCCTTGTGGATTGAAATTTTCACGCGGGGGCCCCTATTGAAGGAAGCCCGCGAAGCCGCCTTGCCTTTGACTGAATGCATTGTGCCTGCCATGGTCCATTACGAACTTGCCAAATGGTCAATGCGGGTCATGTCACCGGAAGCCTCGCAAGATGTTATTTCACTTTTGACCAAATGCGTTCGGGTGAACATGGACGAAACGATCGCTATCGAGGCCGCTCGTCTCTCGTTGCTTCACAAGCTTCATGCAACAGATGCAATTATCTATGCAACCGCAAGATTGATGAACGTCAAACTCTACACCTGCGATGCGCATTTCGCGGATTTGCCCGAGGTGGAGTATTCGCAGAAATCCGCGTGATGCGCGGTAGGGTAAACGGTCCCCTTTGCAGCCATTGCGAACCTCCGCTATAGCTGCCGTCATTAAAAGTGAGGGTTTCATGAAGAAGATTTATGCGGATGCGCGGGCGGCGCTGGATGGGCTGTTGTTTGATGGCATGTTGATTGCTGCGGGTGGTTTTGGGCTTTGCGGAATTCCGGAGTTGTTGATTGCGGAGATCAAACGCCAAGGTACCACGGGGCTTATCATTGCTTCCAACAATGCGGGTGTTGACGGGTTTGGGCTTGGGCAGTTGCTCGAGGGCCGCCAGGTCAAGAAAATGATTTCGTCTTACGTCGGCGAAAATGCCGAGTTCATGCGGCAGTTTTTGGCTGGGGAATTGGACGTTGAATTTAATCCGCAAGGTACTTTGGCGGAGCGCATGCGGGCTGGTGGAGCGGGCATTCCGGGGTTTTATACACGGACAGGTGTGGGCACTGTGATTGCCGATGGCAAGGAACTGAAAGAATTTGATGGCGAGACTTACGTTTTGGAACGTGGGCTGGTGGCGGATTTGTCGATTGTGAAGGCGTGGAAGGCGGATCCTTCGGGCAATCTGGTGTTCCGGAAGACAGCGCGTAATTTCAATCCGCCTGCTGCAACTTGCGGCAAAGTGTGTGTGGCTGAGGTGGAGGAGATTGTGCCGCTGGGGTCGCTTGATCCAGACACCATCCACACGCCGGGGATTTATGTGAACCGGATCATTCAGGGACAGCACGAGAAGCGCATTGAACAGCGCACTGTGCGCAAGAAGGAAATTGCATAATGGCCTCTGAAGTTAAGGGTTGGGATCGCAATCAAATGGCGGAGCGTGCTGCACAGGAATTGCAGGACGGATGGTATGTCAATCTGGGTATTGGCATTCCAACGTTGGTGTCGAATTATATTCCCAAGGGCGTTGAAGTGACGCTGCAATCAGAGAACGGCATGTTGGGCATGGGACCGTTTCCGATGGAAGGGGATGAGGATGCTGACCTGATCAATGCGGGCAAGCAGACGATCACCGAACTGCCGCAGACGGCGTTTTTTGACTCGGCGCAATCGTTTGCGATGATCCGGGGTGGCAAGATCAACATGGCCATTCTGGGTGCCATGGAAGTGGCCGAGAATGGTGATCTTGCGAACTGGATGATCCCCGGCAAGCTGGTGAAGGGCATGGGCGGGGCGATGGACTTGGTGGCCGGTGTGAAGCGCGTTGTCGTGGTGATGGATCACACGTCGAAGACAGGGGAGAGCAAGGTGCTGAAGGCGTGTTCATTGCCGCTGACGGGCAAGGGTGTGGTGGACCGTATTATTTCCAATCTGGGTGTGCTGGATGTGGTTGAGGGCGGGCTTAAAATTGTGGAGTTGGCGGATGGTGTGACGGATGCCGAGATGCGGGCGGCGACGCTGGCGACGATTGTGAATTGAATTGGGCAAAGGGACCTCATCCGCCCTTCGGGCACCTTCTCCACGAAGAGGCGTGGAGAAGGGACAAATTCCAACACCGTCCCTTCTCCAGCCCCCTTGCTGGAGAAGGTGCCCGAAGGGCGGATGAGGTCCCTTTGTTGCCATTCGCCCATGCTGCGTTGGATATCTATGATCTCGCCGCAGTTTCATCGTTGCGTCTGATCAACCATTCAGAGAATGAGACTTACCGCGTCGACACTTTAGACGGAAAATCCTTCGCACTTCGCGTTCACCGAGATGGCTATCACACGCGTGCGGCTATCGCATCTGAACTCGCATGGCTGATTGATCTGCGGGCTTCGGGTGTGGTGACAACGCCGCGTCCTGTTGCCGGGCGTGACGGTGAATTCATTCAGGTGGTGCATCAGCGTCATGTGGTTTTGTTCGAATGGGAGCGTGGCCGCGAGCCTTTGGTTGGTGAAGATCTTTCGGCCTTGGGTGAGGCTGCGGCGCGGATGCATTTGCATGTGATGCAGTGGCGGCGTCCGCCGTGGTTTACGCGGCATACGTGGAATTTTGAAACGGCTTTGGGGGATGTTTCGCCGCATTGGGGGCGCTGGCGGGATGGGCTTGGGGTTACGGCCGGGATGATTTCGCTGTTTGAGCGCACGGTTGCCTTGATCGGGAGGAGATTGTCAGTCTACGGACAATCGGCTGACAGGTTTGGATTGGTGCATGGGGATCTGCGATTGGCGAATCTGCTGATTGATGGGGACGCGGTAAAGGTCATCGACTTTGATGACTGTGGTTTCAGCTGGTTCATGTATGATGCGGCAACACCGTTGAGTTTTTACGAACATGAGCCGCAAGTGCCGGAACTGATTGAGAGTTGGAAAAAGGGTTATCGCCGGGTTCGGGCGTTGTCGAAAGCAGATGAAACGGAAATTCCGACGTTCGTGATGTTCCGCCGTTTGTTACTGGTTGCGTGGATTGGTTCGCGGCGGGACACGGAATTGGCGAAGTCAATGGGGGCTGGATATTCCGAAGGGACGGTGAAGTTGTGTGAAAATTACTTGCGGAATTTGAGATAGGGGACAGTTTGCTGATCCGTGATCTTTATTCATCATCACACACGTCAACTTAGAATGAGGAGGCCACCTTATGCTACAACGTCTGTCGTTCCAACTTTTCTCCGCCCGCAATTTTCAACCGTGGGACGATGTTCTCGGCATGGTGGCGAAGGCTGGTTACAGGGAAGTGGAAGGCTTCGATGGAGTCTATGACAAGCCGGAGGCGTTCCGTGCGATGATGGATACGCATGGTTTGACCATGACGTCCGGGCATTTCTTTCCACTTGATCAATTCGAGACGAAGAAGAAAAGCGTTTTGCACATTGCCAAGACGCTTGGGCTTCGCGCCATTTATTGCCCTTTTGTGATGCCGGAGGATCGGCCGAAGACGGCTGGCGGCTGGAGGAAGTTTGGCAAACGGCTTGGAGCTGTTGCCGCGCAGATGCGCGACGAAGGTTATATTTTCGGTTGGCACAATCATGATTTTGAATTTGTGAAACTCAAAGACGGTTCAACGCCGCACGAGCGGATGTTTGAAGGCTGTGAATTGTTGAACTGGGAAGTTGATGTGGCGTGGATTGTGCGGGCCAAACAAAATCCGGTAAAGTGGCTGAAGGCTTATGGTGATCGCATCACGTCAGCACATGTGAAGGACATTGCGCCCAAGGGCCAGAATGTGGACCAGGATGGCTGGTGTGATGTTGGCAAGGGCACGGTGAAGTGGCCGGAGATTTTCAAGGTGCTGCGCGAGGAAACCAACTGCCTCACTTATGTGATGGAGCATGACAATCCGAAGGATCTGGCGGCCTGGGCGAAGGCTTCGATCAAGGCTGTGAACAAGATGTGAATTTACGGGGCCTCCTTCCGTCATTCCCGTGAAAACGGGAATCCAGACTTTCAACGAGCGAGAATGTGGAAAGTCTGGATTCCCGCGTTCGCGGGAATGACGGGGTGAGAGGGTGGATGAAAATTGAGAGAGGGAATAAATGATGGAAAAAACTCTGGGCGTCGGCATCATCGGATGCGGGAATATTTCCTGGGCTTATTTGAAGTTGGCGGGGTTGTTCAAGGATATTGAAGTGCGGGTTGTTGCCGATATCAACATGGACGCTGCAAAAGCGCGGGCTGCCGAGTTTGGCGTGCGGGCGCATACGGTGAAAGAACTTCTCAAGCAAGACGACATCGACATTGTGGTCAACCTCACGGTGCCTGCGACACACTATAAAGTGTCGAAGGAGATTCTGGATGCGGGCAAGCATGTTTATTCGGAAAAGCCGTTGACGCTGTCTTACAAGGATGCTTTGGCTTTGCAGAAATATGCGGCGAAGCAAAAGCTTCGGGTATGTTCGGCGCCCGACACATTTCTGGGGTCTTCACACCAGCAGGCGCGGGCTGCCATCGACAATGGCGACATTGGCAAGATTGTTTCGGGCACCTGTCACTTCATGGGGCCGGGCATGGAGATGTGGCATCCCAACCCGGATTTTTTCTTTCAACCCGGTGGAGGGCCCGTGCTGGATATGGGGCCTTATTACATTACCAACCTGATCAACCTGATTGGTCCGGTAAAGCGTGTTGCTGCGCTGCTCGGCACGGGCCGCAAGGAACGGGTGATCAACAGCCAGCCCGACAATCCGCGCAATGGCGAAAAGTTGAAGGTGAAGACGCCGACGACCTATCATGCGCTTTTGGAATTTGTGAATGGCGCTTGCGTCACGGTTTCGCTGTCGTGGGATGTGTGGGCGCACAGGCACCAGAACATGGAGCTTTATGGCCAGACCGGTGCGATGTTTGTGCCGGATCCGAATTTCTTTGGTGGGGACGTGATGGTGGCGGGCAGTGACCAGACGCCGAAAGTGTTGAAGGCGTGGGATCATCCATTTGGTCTCAACAACTGGGGCCATGCCAATAGCCAGACGGATGTGGTGTGGGCGAATTATCGTGGTGCGGGATTGGCTGACATGGCGGCTGCCATCAAGAAGAAAAAGTTGGCGCGGTGTGATATTTCACTTGTCGCACATGTTGCTGAGGTTATGACGGCGATGATGGATGCGGGAACTGCGAAAAAGGTTGTGACATTGAAGTCTACGTGCAAGCGTCCGGCACCACTGGGGCCGGATGAGGCGCGGGCATTGATGAGGTGATGACGATGAAATACAATCGCTGTGGCCGTAGTGGTCTTTTGCTTCCTGCCATTTCATTGGGGCTTTGGCAGAATTTTGGTGCTGAGAGTGATGCGGAAAACCGACGTGCGCTGTGTCGGCGGGCCTTTGACTTGGGCATCACGCATTTTGATCTTGCCAATAACTACGGCCCGCCGCCGGGTTCGGCTGAAACGGCGTTTGGTGAAATCCTGCGCACGGATTTTGCGGCGCATCGCGATGAAATGATCATTTCGAGCAAAGCCGGTTATCACATGTGGCACGGGCCTTATGGTGAATGGGGGTCGCGCAAATATATGTTGGCTTCGCTGGACCAGTCGCTGAAACGACTGGGCTTGCCTTATGTCGATATTTTTTATTCCCACCGTTATGATCCGGTGACGCCGCTTGAGGAAACCATGGGTGCGCTTGATAGTGCTGTGCGATCGGGGCGGGCGCTGTATGTTGGCATTTCGAATTATCCGGCGGATGCGACGCGACGGGCCGCACAAATTCTCCGCAGTCTTGGCACGCCGTGCCTCATCCACCAGCCGCGTTACAACATGCTGCAGCGCGAACCGGAACGGGAAGGCGTTTTTGATGCGCTGGCGCATGAGGGCATGGGGTCAATTGTGTACTCACCACTGGCGCAAGGCGTGCTGACGGACAAATACCTGAACGGTATTCCCGAGGGAAGCCGGGCAACATTCGGATATTTTCTGAAGAAGGAAAACATAACTTCGGATGTGGTGCGGCGGGCTTCGGTGTTGAACAGGCTTGCCTATCAGCGCGGACAAAGCCTTGCGCAAATGGCTTTTGCCTGGGTATTGCGAAAGCCGGAGGTGACTTCGGCTTTGATGGGCGCAAGTCGCGTCGGGCAGATTGATGATGCGGTTGCGTCGCTGTCGAGGCCGGATTTTTCGGTGGATGAATTGCGCGAGATTGAAGCGGCATTGAGGTAAAAGTTGTTTGTTCATCACGGCCTATACTTTTGAGAATCGGGCGCGTTATGATGCAGCGCTTGACGCCTTTCACATTCAACACGGAAAAATTCCTTCATGACTTTACCGACACAGGCGCAGATTGTTGTCATTGGTGGTGGCATCATTGGCTGTTCCACGGCTTATCATCTGGCGCGGGATCATAAAGCTGATGTGGTGGTGTTGGAACAGGGGCGCATCACGTCGGGAACCACGTGGCATGCAGCGGGTCTGGTTGGGCAGTTGCGGTCTTCGGCTTCGATCACACGGGTGCTGAAATATTCTGTTGATCTCTACAAGAATTTGCAGGCCGAAACCGGGCTTGAAACTGGCTGGAAAATGACGGGGTGTTTGCGTCTTGCCACGACGCAGGACCGCTGGACGGAATACAAGCGCTTGGCCACTACGGCGAAAAGTTTCGGCATGGATATGTATCTGGTTTCGCCCGAAGAGGTGAAGCGCATGTGGCCGCTGATGGATGTATCTGATCTTGTGGGTGCGAGCTGGTTGCCGACGGATGGTCAGGCCAGTCCATCGGACATTACGCAGTCGCTGGCCAAGGGTGCGCGCATGCATGGCGTGAAATTTCATGAGGGTGTGCGGGTGTTGGGATTTGACATGGTGGAGGGGCGCATTGCTGCGGTCAACACTGATCAAGGCAAGATTGCTTGTGACACGGTGGTGAATTGTGCGGGCATGTGGGCGCGGCAGGTGGGGGCCATGGCGGGGGTGAATGTTCCACTGCAGGCGGTGAAGCACCAATATATCATCACGGAGAAAATCGACGGGTTGTCGCCTGATGCGCCGACGTTGCGTGACCCGGATCGCCGGACCTATTTCAAGGAAGAAGTTGGCGGTTTGGTAATGGGCGGTTATGAGCCGGACCCGATTTCATGGACGACGGATGACATTCCCAATGACTGGGAATTTCAATTGTTCGATGATGACTTTGATCATTTTGACCAGCACTTGGCGCAAGCCATTGCGCGGGTTCCCGCATTGGAAAAAGTTGGCGTGAAGAAAATGATCAACGGGCCTGAAAGTTTTACGCCGGATGGCAATTTTATTCTCGGCCGCGCCAATGAATGTGAGAACATGTTTGTCGGGGCGGGCTTCAACGCATTTGGTATTGCAGCAGGCGGAGGTGCGGGTTGGGTTTTGGCGGATTGGGTGATGAAGGGTGTGGCACCGCTGGATTTGTGGGCGGTGGATATTCGCCGCTTCTCTGGCATTCATGGAGATCGCAAATGGGTGAATGACCGCACACTTGAGGCCTATGGCAAGCATTATGCGATTGGTTTTCCGCATGAGGAGTATGAGTCGGGCCGTCCGCAATTGATGTCGCCGCTTTATGGTCGATTGAAGAAAAATGGTGCGGTGTTTGGCTCCAAGCTAGGCTGGGAGCGGGCCAACTGGTTTGCACGGAAGGGCGAAGTTCCGGAAGACCAATATGCCATGGGGCGGCAGAACTGGTTTGTGGCTGTGGGTGAAGAGCATGTGCATGTGCGTGAGCATGTTGGGGTTTTTGATCAGACGAGTTTTGCGAAGTATGAAGTGCATGGCAAGGATGCTGCGATGGCTTTGGAGTGGATGTGTGCCAACCGCGTTGCGCGAGAGGTGGGGCGCTTGACCTATACGCAGTTGTTGAACGCGCGGGGTGGCATTGAGGCGGATTTGACCGTGGCGCGGCAGGCTGAGGATCGGTTCTACATTGTGACGGGTACGGGTTTCCGAACCCATGATTTCGGCTGGATCAAAGAGCATTTGCCGAAGGGCAAGGATGTTTTGATTGAGGACGTGACCGAAGCGTTCTCGACACTGGCTTTGATGGGGCCGAAAGCGCGTGATGTGTTGGCAGCTGCTGCAACAACATCAGATTTTTCCAACGCGGCTTTTCCATTTGGCGCAGTACGCGAGATTGATATTGCGGGACACAAGCTTTGGGCATTGCGGGTCACCTATGTGGGTGAGTTGGGTTGGGAGCTGCACATGCCGATAGGTGCCACGGCGGATGTTTATGATTGTTTGATGGGGCTGGGCACTGCGCAACATATTCGCCCTGTTGGTTATCGTGCGTTGGAATCTTTGCGTCTTGAAAAAGGTTATCGCACTTGGGGTTCAGACATCACGCCGAATGATACGCCATTTGAAGCCGGGCTTGGTTGGGCGGTGAAATTGCGGTCTGGCGTGCCGTTTTTGGGGCGGGATGCCTTGGAGGAGGTGGCGGTGTCGCCGCTGAAGAAAAGTTTTGTGGGTTTCAGTGTGGATGACACAAGCGCGGTGCTCGTGGGGCGTGAGACGATTTTGCGAAATGGGGAATTTGCGGGATATCTTACCAGTGGTGGGTATGGCTATTCGGTGGGGAAGCCGTTGGGGTATGGCTATGTGCGGAATGCTGAAGGGGTTACATCGGATTTTCTGTTGTCGGGAAAATATGAACTGGTGATTGCCAATGAGGCGAAGGCGGCGCGGATTTCGTTGGAGCCGTTTGTTGATCCTTCGAATATGCGGGTGAAGGGCTGATCGCAAGGTTAGAAAGGGACCTCATCAGCCCTTCGGGCAGCTTCTCCAAGGGAGAAGCGACTTGTGGTAGGACCTTCACAAATGACCAGACAGGAAGGGAGGTCCGTCAATCAGTCGCTTCTCCTCTGGAGAAGCTGCCCGAAGGGCTGATGAGGTCCCTTACTCCCACTCCCCCAACAACTTGGCTACACTGGCATAACTCGTATCGAGATGATGACGCATGGCTTCTCGCGCGGTTTCCGGTTTTTTGGTATTCAGTGCACGGATGATTGTGCGGTGCTGTTCCAGTGTGGCGGCGGCTTGGCCTGTGCGTGGCAACAACATGTGGCGGCAGCGGTCGAGGTGGGCTTTTGAGATTTCGATCATGTGCCAGAGGCGCGGCAGTTCGGCGATGTGGGCGACGTAGCGGTGGAAGCTGTCGTCGATGGCGACGGCTTTTATAAAATTACGTTGTTCGATGGCGCGTTCGTGCAGCTTCAGGATGTCGTTGAGGCTTTCGGCGTGATTGTCGTTCATGTGGGGAGCGGCGTGGGCGGCACTTTCCATTTCGAGGGCGCGGCGGATGAGGTAGGCCTGTTCGATTTCCCTGGCGTCTATGCGGGCCGCACGGGTGCCGGATTGCGCCACAACATCGACCAGATGTTCATCGCTGAGTTTTTTGACGGCTTCGCGCACGGGGGTGCGGGAGATGTTGAGTTCCTGGGCGATGGCTTTTTCGTCAATGGCGTCGCCGGGCTTGATTTCACCTGTCAGAATCATGTCGCGGATCAGCGGATAGATCTGGTCGCGCATGGGGCGGCGGCGATCCAGTTTGGTGCGGGAGAGCATGGTGAGGGCGGAACTCATGTTGACATCGAGGCCCCTTGTGCCTTTTCAGAGTCCAAAGTCAATGCTACCTGTGTAGCTGAACGAAAACCGGAGCCTACAGAATGATCAAGCGCATGAGCCACATGGTGAAATTGAAGCCGGAGATTATTCCGGAATACAAGCGCATTCATGCTGCGGTGTGGCCGGAGATTTTGAAAGCGATTTACGATTCCAATATTCGCAATTATTCGATTTTTCTGAAAGAGCCGGAAAATTGGCTGGTGGCCTATTGGGAATATGTGGGCAGCGATTTTGTTGCGGACATGGAGAAAATCAAACATGCGCCGCGCATGCAGGAATGGTGGGATATTACCGACCCGATGCAGATGCGTTTTGAAACGGCAAAGCCGGGGGAGTGGTGGGCCAGCATGGAAGAGGTGTTCCATACTGACTGACATGGCTACCGGACCCGTGCGCCGCCGTCGGCGTCGAAGACGTAGAGGTGGGATTTGTCGAAGCTGATGCCGATTTTATCGCCGCTGTTGGCGGTGTAATCTTTTGAGGCTTTCACCGTCAGCATGTCGGTGCCGATTTTCACTGTCACCAGTGTGTGGTCGCCGATGAGTTCGGTGGTGTAAACTTCGGCCTTGAGCGCACCCTTGGCTGTGGTGGTGATGGAGCAGTCTTCCGGGCGCACGCCCATGACGGCCTTGTCGATTTTGCCCTTGACGGGTACAGCAACTTTTTCGCCATTGGTCATGAAATTTGCGCCGTCCAAAGTGCCTTTCACAATGTTCATGGGCGGTGAGCCGATGAATTGTGCGACGAAGAGATTGGCAGGGTTGTTGTAAATTTCGGCGGGGCTGGCCAGTTGCTGCAATACGCCTTTTTCGAGAATGGCCACGCGGTGGGCCAAGGTCATGGCCTCGATCTGGTCGTGGGTGACGTAGATTGTGGTGATGCC
>JAYUVC010000187.1:0-35620 GCA_043754325.1 Hyphomicrobiales bacterium | reverse complement strand
CAAGGCCACGCAATTGGGCCACGACAAATCAAAAGCCTTCGCCAGCGGCAAGCACCGCTCCCGTGGCGACTGGCAATCCCTGATCCGGCAACTGGTCGGCGCAGGCTTCCTCACCATTGATGTTGCAGGTTTCGGCGGCATTTCCGTATCGCCAAAGGGTCGCTCCCTTGAACAAGGTGAAACCGCCTTCCGCTATCGCCCGGACCTGGTACGCGGCGCCAAAAAAGCCGCCCGCCACGCAGCCCTCCCCCCCGCCAACGATCCCCGCGCCGACGCCCTGCTGGTGCAACTGAAAGCCCTCCGTTTGCGACTCGCCAAATCCCGTGGTGTCGCCGCCTACTTGGTCTTCTCCGACCGCACCCTCATCGAAATGGCAAACCGCGTGCCCCTCACCAAATGGGACATGGGCGAAGTGTCAGGTGTCGGTGCCGCAAAACTCGAACAATTCGGCGACGTGTTTTTGAACGAGATTAAAACATTCGTGCAGGGCAATAGTCCCGAGTAGGGACCTCATCCGGCCTTCGGCCACCTTCCCCAGAGGGGAAGGACTCTTTGCGCCACCCCCCTGAATTTCAACACTGAGTGGAGGTCCATCAACCAGTCGCTTCTCCCCTGGAGAAGCTGCCCGAAGGGCTGATGAGGTCCTTTCTCCACCATCGCAAAGCCGCCCACCCACACCACGGTCCCCAACTTGCAATGTTTAAATTTGACCGCACACCCTGTGCCAAATTGAAACGGAGCCCCACATGTCCTTGTTGAATCCAGCCGCCGCTACAACCGAAGCAACAGCATCGCCTCTTTTTGGCCTGGGCGGCGCGAACGTCACTATGTTTATCAGCACCGCCATCATGGCCATCGGCCTCGCCCGCCTCGACACAACAGCAATCGTACAAGACCTTCACGCTGGCGGCCTCGGCCTGCCCCTGATGATCGCAGCTTTCATCGCCTTCGCCGCAACCACCACGCTGCTTAAATCCAACAGCAAAATCTACAAATTCACCCGCAACCCAAAATACTTGGCCTTCTTCCTGCCCTTGATGTCGCTGTCATACTTCTCACTGGAAACCGCCATCGCCAGCATCGTGATCTACGTCACCGCCATGAACCTCACCGTCATCCGCACCGAAGAACGCGACCTGCAAAACACGTTCGGCGAAACCTACACCGCCTACCGCAACGCCGTGCCACGCTGGTTTGCGTGAGGCATCAAATCATCGCCATGCCGCCATTGACATGCATCGTCTGCCCCGTGACATAACCCGCTTCCTCTGACGCCAGAAACAACACTGCCGCTGCAATATCATCAGCAGTTCCCATGCGGCCCGCCGGGATTTGCGCCAGAATGCCTTCCTTCTGCTTCTCGTTCAAAACATCCGTCATCGGCGTGGCGATGAAACCGGGAGCCACGCAATTGACAGTCACATTCCGCGTTGCCAATTCCTGCGCCAGCGATTTCGACATGCCGATGATGGCAGCTTTCGACGCCGCATAATTCGCCTGCCCCGCATTGCCCGTCACACCCACAATGGAAGTGACAGACACAATCCGGCCCCAACGCTTTTTCATCATCAGTTTCATCGCAGCCCGCGCCAGGCGGAACGATGCTGTGAGATTGACATCAATCACTGCCCGCCAATCCTCATCCTTCATCCGCATCGCCAAACCGTCGCGCGTGATGCCCGCATTGTTGACGAGAATATCAAGCCCGCCCATGGCTTCAGCCGCAGCAGGAACCAGTTTTTCAACATCTTCAGGCGAAGACAAATTGCACGGCAACACAAACACCCGCTCACCACCCAGCGATGCCATCAACGCTTCCAACACCGCAGCACGCGTTCCGGAAATTGCAACCGTTGCCCCCGCCGCATGCAGCGCCTTTGCAACCGAAGCCCCAATGCCACCCGTAGCTCCGGTGACGAGTGCGGTTTTTCCGATCAGTGAAAACATGATTACCTCTTCAAAAATTCGAGTGCAGCCGCGATATCGTCAGCTGAATTGATGGCTACGGCTTTCGCCTCCGGCGCATTCTTTTTTGCAAGTCCTGTCAACACCTTGCCACTGCCAACTTCAACAAACACATTCACTCCCATATCGCTCATGGCATAAACACATTCGCGCCAGCGTACGGTGCCCGTCACTTGCGCCACCAGCGAACTTCGGATGGCCGCAGCATCCATCAACGGGGCAGCGCCCACATTTGCGATAACCGGAACAACCGGATTTTTCATGTTAGCCCCGGCCAAAGCCTCCCGCATGGCCTCCGCTGCAGGCTGCATCAGCACACAATGAAACGGCGCTGATACCGGCAGCAAAATCGCCCGCTTGGCACCCTTGGCCTTGGCAATATCAAGCGCCCGGTCAACCGCCGCCTTGTGACCGGAAATCACCACCTGACCATCCGAATTATCATTGGCCGCCTGGCACACATCCCCCTGCGCCGCCTCCGCCGCAACCAGCGAAGCAGTGGCAAAATCCAACCCCAACAAAGCCGCCATGGCCCCCGTGCCAACGGGCGTGGCAAGCTGCATCGCACGCCCCCGAATTTTCAAAAGCCGCGCCGTATCGGCAAGGGTAAACGTTCCCGCCGCAGCAAGTGCTGAATATTCCCCCAAAGAATGCCCCGCCACACAAACCGCCGTATTGGCCACCGTAATCCCATGCTCCACTTCCAAAACCCGCATGGCCGCCAAACTCACCGCCATCAAAGCCGGCTGCGCATTTTCCGTCAGCGTGAGTTGATCCTCCGGACCATTCCACATCAGGTCCGAAAGCTTCTGCCCCAAAGCCGCATCCACCTCATCATACACCGCCTTGGCCGAAGCAAAATTATCAGCCAAAGACTTCCCCATCCCGACAACCTGACTACCCTGCCCCGGAAACACAAATGCGATGCTCATGATTCAGATAATTCCCAATGTTTGAGGCGTGGTGTCATGGGGGCGAAAGAGAGTCAAGCCGAAGCACCCTTTCCCCCTGCGGGGCACACCCCGGCGAAGAAGCCGAGGGAGAAACGTTTTCTCCCTCATCGCCCTTGCGATGCGGGAGTACGGCGAAGCCGGGAGGGGGTGCCAGCTACAAAAAGATTCACACGCCCCACGTCGTCTTCATGATCGGCTCAAGACTGTTGTCAAGAACCGCAGAGCTCCAGAATTTTAATGTTTGTCAGCTTGTAATGACTGAAGGATATCACGGGCCGTCATTGATTTGGCCAAACGCCTCACAGTCGACTCATCTTTGGGGTATTTCTCAAGATGATCACGCAATTCTCTTTGCGCTCCTAGTTCTTGCAGATCGTCGTTCATCGACCGACCTGAGCGCAAGAGGTCAGGAACCAATACATAAGAGCCCATAGTGGTTGGACCGTCGCGGCGGGGCATGTCAACTCTCCTTGTGGTCAACGACAAATGGGAGCTGCAACTATTTTTTTCAACACCGACACCTGAGCGAATTATGGTTACATTCCAGTTTTTAACTTCAGAGCCTCAAACTCTTATAAGAAGCAATCCGACAGTGTTTGAGTATGCCGAAAGGCAACTCTTCAGCTCAAAACAGACAACCCATGCTTCTCTACAATCGCAAGCAACTTGAGCGCCATCCCACTCGGCCGCTTGGCCCCTGACTCCCATTTCTCAACTGTGGACTCGCTGGTGTTGAGATAGCGGGCAAAGACTGGCTGGCTGACGTGGTGGCGCTTTCGAAGTTTTTGTATTTCATTAGCGCTGAATTCGGGCGCGGAACTTAAGCTTGCCAGATCAAAATCACGCATAGTGGCTTTGTCGATAGCGCCCACTTTGTGCAACGCCGTAGCGGAAGCATGAATGGCAGCAAAGGCCTCGCTCTTGAATATTTTTTTCTTCATGAATTCGTCTCCTTGCATATCTCGGTCCATGCCTTCTGGTCCAAAAGAATTTCGACCTGCCGTTTTGTGAGATTGGCGTAGGATTTCGCCAACACGCGAAATGCCTGTAATTCTGCCTTGTCGATATTTTCCATATCCTTCTTGGCAAAAAGGTATTCGTAAACCCAGAAATCACCAACCTTGGTCAGAATAATTGCCCGATGGTCATTCCTGTTCAAGCGCTTTTTGAACACGCCGCCACCCAAATCATCCACTTGGCCATCAATGGCCTGTTTTGCGGCGCGACAAAGTTCATTTTCAGAAATGAGCGCCTTTTTGGCAGCCTTGGAAAACCATGCTGTCATAAAGATGCTTGAAAGTAGAAGATTATCGCCCACAAGACATATGTAGCACTGAGTGCTACATATGTAAATGAAAATTCTAGACCCGAAAACCCAACGTCGTTTTCCTGATCGGCTCAAAACTATTGTTGGGAACAGCAGCGGGAAGACCCAATTCTGGAGTTACCCAGATATAGCGAAACAGCCGCGCGGTGTCAAGCACTTTTTTCCTATAACACATGCCTTACACCTAACCCCTTCATTTCATTCCGGCATTCTTCCCCATCATATTCACCAATCTCGGCACGAACTTCTCCCCATACCCTTGCGTATCCGCCAACACGAAAATCTGGTGGATTGTCTCGGCAATCGGTGAAGCCACCGGCATGTTTTCCGTCATGTTGGTATAATAACGTAAATCCTTCCGGCCATTGCGGATGGCGAATTTCGCATGGGAATCATCATCATGCAGCGGCACATTGATCAACCGCCCGAACATCACCGACATCGCCCCTCCCCCCATAATGACGTCGCGCAAAGCCTCCATGCTGATCCCCGCCTTCTGCGCCACCGTAATGGCTTCAGCCGCAACTGCCGCATGGGCCATCGACATGAAATTGTTGATCAGCTTCATCTGGTGTGCCGTGCCAACGCCGCCGCAATAAACAATCAGGTCGGCAAAGCAGGTGAGCACCGGGCGAATGCTTTCAATCACCGCTTTGTCACCGCCCACCATAAGGCCCAGTTTGCCGGCTTCGGCTTCCTTGGGCGTGCGCGTCATCGGGGTGTCGACGAAAGTGACGCCGTGACTGGCCAGGTCAGCAGCAATCTTGATCGTCGAGTCAGGGATGGCCGTTGAACAGTCCGCAATGATCAATCCCTTCTTTGCACCTTTCAACAAGCCTGATGCGCCATAAACAGCGTCTTCAACTTGCGGTGTTCCGGTCACGCACAAAATCACCAGATCAGAATTAGCGGCGATATCGGACGGTGATTGATATTCCTTGGCTCCGCGCCCGACCAGGTCGTCAACATTGGCCCGGCTGCTATGGGCCACCACGTTCAGCGCAAAACCTTTCTCCAATATGTTCTTGCCAATGCCATGCCCCATCAGGCCTGCGCCGATGAGTCCTACTGTCTTGATCGTCATTTCATTTCACCCTTCAAAACATTTTCAAAATTCTCAGGCTCCAGCACATGGAACATGTCACTCGCCTTATACACAAAACCCAGGCGCTCATAAAACCGTTGCGCAGCTGTATTGTTGTGGTCCACTTCCAGCTTCACAAAACACGCGCCAAGCTTTGCAGCCTCCCGCACCGTGCCGCGAAGAAGTTTTTCGCCAATCTTTTTGCCACGGGCATGGCCCATCACATAAAGATCGCCGATATATACACCTTTGCCCCCGCGCCAACTCGAATAAGTCATGACCCATAAACATGCGCCCAGCAGCAGCCCTGAATCTTCAGCCACCATGACATGAACAAATCCCTTGTTTTCGCGCAGCGATGCGCCCGTGACTTTCGGAACCACGGCCAATCCCAATTCTTTTGGCAAGGCACGCAGCATGGCCGCCACAACATCTTCCTGCCCCTCGCGCATGAAACGAACACCGATACTCATGCGCCAAGACCTTTGAGAAGCGACGCAAGATTGGCGCCCAAGGAGTGGGATGGGTAGCCACCTTCTTGCACTACAACCATCGGCAGTTTCAATTCGGCGATATGTTTTCCAATCACATTGAAATCCGGAGTCGTGATTGCAAACCCCTTGAATGGATCATCGATGGAAATATCAAGCCCTGCCGCAACAACAATATGATCAGCACCAAAATCAGCAATGCGCTGCAACGCGATGTCTAGCGCCGCAAGATAGCCATCCACATCCAAACCACGTTCACGCGGCAAATTCAGATTGAAACCTTCACCGTCTCCTCGCCCGCGCTCGTTTTCATAGCCCCAGAAAAACGGATAAAACCGCGCGGGGTTAACATGAATCGAAACCGTGAGAACATCGGCCCGGTCATAGAAAATTGCCTCAGTGCCATTTCCATGATGCACATCAATATCAAGAACGGCAACACGTTTGCCCGCCCGGGTCATCAGTTCAGCCGCAAGTGCCGCGTTGTTGAAAAAGCAAAACCCCGCAGCCAAATCCGAAGCCGCATGATGGCCAGGCGGACGGCACAAGGCATAGGCCATCCGTTCGCCACCCATCACCAAACGTGCGGCTTCAACGGCGCAGGCCGCACTGGCCTTGGCGGAGACAAGCGTCGTTTCGGTGACCGGACAAGCCCCGTCGCCCAAATGATAACCCGCCTGCCCCACCACCGCATCAGGATAGCCAATCGGCGGCAAGGATGCGCGTTGAATGGCATAGACATTCGGCAGCGGAATATCGCTGGAATTGGGAACATGCCCCCAACGTTCGCGCAAGGTGTCAAGAAAACCCAGATATTGTTGTGTATGCACCAAAGCCAACACATCATCGCCAATGGCAGGCGGCACCCGCACTTCGCTGCCGGTTTCTCTCAAACCCTGCATCAGCATATCAATGCGGATCGGCTTTTCCGGAATCGCCGTTTGCCGTCCCGCCACAATGAATGTTTCGGGCGCATGAAGTTTCTGCAGCGGATCATAAAGCGTAATCACGACGGCACCGTCCACTGCATCTTGCCTGACTTTAAATCAAACACCGCGCAACGCTGTCCGCCCTGCCGAAGGTACAGCCATTGCAAATTGTGAACCTCGACGTTCACCACGACAAAGTTCTCCCGCACCCATTCAACATCCGTTTGCGGTGCCGGCATTGCAACCTCATCAGGGCTTTCAACTACCGATCCCGGTGCAGGCATGATCCCATAGATGATCTTGCTCATGGGCTGCGCTGACTTCCAACTTGCGTCTGCCAAATCACCAGCGGCGTGCAACGTTGCCAAGCCTTCCACCCGCACCTGGGTTCTGCTCGGCTGGTCATAAAACACTGCTGATACATTTGCATTGGCAGCGATGTCTTGGCACTTCTGTGAACGGACATCGGCGTGAAACCGGATGCTGCCATCGAGCGATTCAGCCGCCCTTAAAATCACGGTGCGGATACGAGGCTTTCCGGTCACACCAATCGTCGCCACAGCGGCATGGTGAAAACCATGTTTGCGGCTTTTGACGCCCTGCTCCAAAAGCTGCCAGGCGTGTGCGAGCACATTATTTAGATCGGTAAGTTCAGCCGTCATTGTCATTCCAGAAATGTGACCTGCCTGACACATTGACGTATCCGGCACCCTATGGTCTTTTCGGGCAGCTTCATCAGGACTTCAAGGCCAATATGTCCCACGCCCAATTCAACCTGAAATCCATCGCCCAACTCCCCAAGGTGACTTGGGCACGCGGCAGCTACCTCTACGACGCTGACGGCAAACAATACATCGACGGTTCCGGCGGCCCCGCCGTCTATTGCATCGGCCATGGCAATGCGGAAGTGAATGAAGCGATTTCAAAACAGCTGGAACGCATCGCCCATGGCTATCGCTACAACTTCACCTCTGACGCCCTCGAAGAACTGACTGAAATCATCGCAAGGCGCTGTGGCGGCAGTCTGCAACATATGATTTTTCTCACCGGCGGATCAGAAGCCGTTGAAAGCTGCCTGAAGCTTGCCTTGCAATTTCAATATGCCATCGGCCAGAAATCCCGCCGCAAATTCATCGCACGGGAACGCTCGTGGCATGGCAACACCTTGGGCGCACTTGGCGTATCCGGTTTCCTGGAGCGTCGTCTCGCCTTCGAAGGTGCCTTCATCGACGCCGTGCGCATTTCCCCCGTCAATGCCTATCGGCCCGAACCTGATGCACTCAATGCCCAGCACCTTGAAGATGCCATTTTGCACGAAGGACCGGAAAACATCGCCGCCTTTATTTTTGAACCGGTGGTGGGTGCTGCAGGCGGCTGTGTGCCTGCACCTGACGGGTACGCCAAACGTGTCCGCGAGATTTGCACGAAACATGGCGTGCTGATGATTGCAGACGAAGTCATGTGCGGCGCAGGCCGCACTGGAACCTGGCGGGCGTTGGAGCAGGATGGCGTGGAACCCGACATCATGGCCGTGGCCAAAGGCTTGGCTGCTGGTTATTTGCCGTTGGGTGCCGCAATCTATTCCAACAAGATCGCCGATACGATCGGCGTTGCACAAACCGGACACACCTTCACGGGCCACACCGCCTGTTGTGCCGCAGGTGTGGCGGTCCAGAAAATTGTTGCCCGCGAAAAGCTGGTGGAACGCGTCGCTGCCAATGCCACAACATTCAAGTCCATGCTCGCTGATGCACTGGCTGGTGTGGAGGCCATTGGTGACATTCGCGGACGTGGATATTTTCTGGCGGCAGAGCTGGTGCAGAATCAATCCAGCAGGCAACCTTATGCCGCTGAGTTGAAGTTGGCACTCAAAATCAGGGCGCAAGCTATTGAAAACGGTCTTATATGTTATCCCGTTGCTGGCAACGTGGACGGCGTCAACGGCGATGTTGTCATTCTGGCACCGCCCTACAACGTCACCGAAGACGAACTTGGCGAGATAGTGGAAAAGACCGCCCGCAGCATCAAACAGGTGTTGAAACACGCCAGCCTGAAGTGATCAGATAGGTCGATGCCTTGGTGGAGCCCTGTCACCGAAAGCGCAATAACAATCACCTGCTCGGCACCCATTGCACCTGTTCGACTGAAGTTGCCCCCGTGGCCAGCATGATGACGCGATCAAGCCCAAGTGCAACACCTGAGGCTGGCGGCATGCGCGCAAGGGCATTCAGAAAATCCTCATCAATGGGATAGCGCTCACCATAAACCCGCTGCTTGATGTCCATCTCTGCAATGAACCGTTGCCGTTGTTCGTCAGCGTCGGTCAATTCGCCAAAGCCATTGGCCAATTCAACTCCCGCCGCATATAATTCGAAGCGTTCCGCCACACGACAATCATGCGCGCAGCGCCGCGCCAATGCGGCTTCGCATGCCGGATATTCATAGAGCACCGTAAGCTGGCCTGCTCCCAGATTGGGCTCGACTTTTTCCACTAAAATGCGGCTGAAAATATCCGACCATGATTCATTTCGCTGAAATGCAACGGGCGAGATTGCGGCCAGAGCATCGCGGTTCGAAGTGCCGTCAGCATTCAAGGTTGAAAGCAGGTCCACCCCGGCATATCGCTTGAACGCCTCATGCACTGAAACCCATTCAGCTTCTGACGCAACATCGCAACTGCGGCCTTTCCAGTTCCAATGCGGGTTGAACGCTGCCGACAATCGCACCAGCGCCAGCGTATCTTCAACAATCACACGGTAGTCTTCCCGCATACGATACCACTCCAGCATCATGAATTCCGGCGCATGGGTCAAGCTGCGCTCACGATTCCGGAACACGTGACCCAATGAAAATATCCGCTCTTCTCCGGCCGCCAGCAGTTTCTTGCAGGCAAATTCCGGTGACGTGTGCAAATAACGGGTCTCACGTGATCCGTCGGTGTGAATGAGCTCCGTCGAGAATGCATGCAAATGCGCTTCGTTGCCAGGTGAAAACACCAATGCCGGAACATCCACTTCAAGAAAATCCCGTTCCGCAAACCACCGTCGCACCGCCGTCATGATCCTGTGGCGCGCCAGCAGGAACGGCCTGCGGTCTTCATGGCGTTGACGGTCGTACCAGGGCGATTGCGGTGGGGTTTCGGCCATCAATCCGTCGGGGTTGGCTTTGCGGGATTGGGCTGCTATAGGCGCGGCACCAGACAACTGCAATCCAATACAGAAGTGAGAATCCACCGTGGTCAAGGTCATCGCCTCAGGCGTGCGCAAGGGTAACGTCATCGAGCATGAAGACGGCAAACTATACGTCGTTCTGAAAGCCGAATCCATGCACCCCGGCAAAGGCACACCGACTACGACCATTGACATGCGCCGCATTTCTGACGGTGTGAAGACAGTCGTCCGCTTCAAGACCACCGACAACATGGAACGGGCTTTTGTCGAAACCATCGCCCACACCTATCTCTATCAAGACGGCGAACAGCATATTTTCATGAACCCGGAAAGCTTCGAGCAAATCAATATCTCAGCTGACATGTTGGGTGATAGCGCCGCCTTTTTGCAGGAAGGCATGGAATGCCAGGTGGCCCTGTTCAACGACGGCCCGATCTCCATCGAACTGCCAGCCCGCGTCACCCTTGAAATCGCCGAAACCGAACCGGCAATCAAAAACCAGACCGCATCTTCATCTTTCAAACCAGCCATTCTCTCAAACGGCTTTCGCACCCTTGTGCCTCCGCATATCGCAGCTGGAACACGGATTGTGGTGGAAACCAGTGACGGATCTTACGTGGAACGCGCCAAGGACTGAGTGTAGCGCGTGCTTCGAGGCCCGCAAGAGGGCGGGCACCTCAGCATGAGGGAGATTTTGTTTTGAGGTTTGCTCCCATCTCCCTCATGCTGAGGTGCATCGCTCTTTGGCGATGCCTCGAAGCACGCACACCCTCTACCGCTCAAACACCCCAACCATTTCCAAATGCCCCGTCCACTTGAACTGGTCCACCGGCGTCACAGACTTCATGCCATATCCACCGGCAACCAAAATTGCAGCGTCCCGCGTAAACGTAAGTACGTCGCAACTCACCAAAACAACGCGCTTCACTTTTGATTTCGCCAATGACCGCGCTTGAGCCTCGGCCCCTGCGCGAGGCGGGTCAACCACTACAGCATCGAAGACGTTGAGTTCCAACGGTGTCAGCGGTTCACGGAACAATTCACGGACATGGGCTGTGAGCGGCTTCAAGCCTTGCGTGTTTTTGACCGCCGCCTGCAAATTCACAATCGCCAGCTTGTCGTCATCGGCGGCGTAAACCTTGGCCTTCTCCGCAATCCGCAAAGCAAAAGGTCCGATGCCGCAGAACAGGTCGGCCACGTGTTTAGCACCCTTCACATGGTCAAGCACCAGCGCCGACAACGTTTCTTCGCCCTTGCGGGTGGCCTGAAGGAATGAGGTGACGGGCAGTCCGACATCCGCGCTGCCGATGTGCATGACGGGCGAGGATGTGGCGATAAAGATTTCGCCATTTATAGTGAGACGTTGAATATTGTATTTGCGAATCACGTCTGTGAGCACCTCCATCCGGCGCGGCACGGCCTTGCGTTCGGCTTTGACCGACACGTCAAGCCCGCTGTCTGCGGCTGTGATGGCAACATCGCAATTGCCAAGGGGCAGGCCGAAAGCAGCGGCCAACAGCATTGCGTCGCGCAATGCTGGCACCAGCACAGGGCATTGGTCAATCGCGATGAGGTCATGGCTTTTCTGTTCCATAAAGCCCGCGGCCCATACGCCATCAATTTCGCGCACATGCAAACTCACACGGCGGCGGCCTTCTCCGTGGGCGTCAATGAGGGCACCCACTTCAGGCTTCAAACCTTTTGCAGCGAGAGCGTCGATCAGCAGATTGCGTTTCCAGTCGCGGTATTTATCCAACTGCCAATGCTGGAATTTGCAGCCGCCGCAGCGGTCAAAATATTTGCAGAAGGCTTCGATGCGTTCGGGCGATGGCGTGACCACGCGGGTAAGCTTTCCCATCGACAAGTCAATGTCTTCTCCTGCCAAAACTTTCGGTACATGCAACGTCACATCGCCCGCCTTCACCAGGCCATCGCCCCTGACGCCCAGGCTTTCCACTTTATACAACATCAGCGTCGCCCTGGATAAAGCAGAACCAGGGCCCTGCCCTGTTCCAGCGTGATGGCCACATCACCAGATGATTCATTTGAAAGTGTGAGGGTCGATCCCATCGCGACATCGCGTTTGTTGAGCGGCCACAAAACGCCAATGATGGAGAGTGCTTTCAACGCTGTAAGTCCAACGATGCTGACGCGCGTATCTTTTGCGATCTGCCAGAGTGTGAGACTGTTCAACAATGGCCAGGCCTCTTCACTGCCGCTGCTTGCAAATGTTTTGATATTGCGTTCGGCAAGCGCAATCAATTGCGTGGCATGGGCAAGTGCGTGATCGAACTGCCCGCCGAAAGCACCAACGAGAATGATTTCAGTGGCACCTCGTGCAATCGCCTCCCGTACCGCAATTTCGCCGTCGGTTGAATCTTTGGCAACGGGAAAGACGTGGCGCGGGGTGTCGCGGTAGGTGTTTTCCAAAACCACGCCCGAAGAATCAAAATCTCCCACCCATAATTCCGGTGTTAGTTTCAACGCGGCAGCATGTTTCATCCCGCTGTCAGCGGCGATGACACGCGCACCGCCAAGCTGCGCGTCCAAGCGATTGGTGGGCGTTACATCGCCACCTAGAAGTATTGCAAATTTCGACATGCCAGCCCTGTAGCACAAGCAGTTGCGGATGTGACAGTGTTGTTGTAATCGTCATCCCGCTCTCAACGGGGAGCTTTGCTGAAACGCAAGGCTGAGACGGCCACAAGGCCAAACCCGCTGAACCTGATCTGGATCATGCCAGCGGAGGGATTGAAAGCGGGACAACGACTCGTCCCCGTCTCCATTCACTTTGTTGGCGCAATGGAGAATACCATGAAAAACCTTTTGCTTTCCCTTGCGCTGTTCACCTCACTCAGCTTTGCCGCTGAAGCGAAGGACACGCTCACCGTTTACACCTATGACAGCTTTGTTTCCGAATGGGGACCGGGTGTAAAAATCAAGGCCGCCTTCGAAAAAGATTGCGACTGTACCATCGCATGGGTCAGCATTGCAGACGGTGTGGCCATGCTGAACCGGCTCAAACTGGAAGGTGCCTCCACCAAGGCCGATGTGGTGTTGGGTCTTGATACCAACCTGACAGCAGAAGCCAAAGCCACTGAATTGTTCGGCAAGCACGGCGTCGACGCCAGCAAAACAAAAGTGCCCGGCGGCTGGAACGATGACACCTTCCTGCCCTACGACTATGGCCATTTCGCCATTGTCTACGACACCGAAAAAATGAAAGTTCCACCAAAGTCGCTCGACGAATTGGTGAACGGCGACCCATCGCAAAAAATCATTCTGGAAGATCCACGCGCCTCCACACCGGGTCTCGGCTTCCTGCTTTGGATGAAATCCGTGTACGGAGAAAAAGCCGGAGAAGCCTGGACGAAACTCAAGCCGCGTATTCTCACAACCGCCCCCGGCTGGTCAGAAGCCTACGGCCTCTTCACCAAGGGCGAAGCGCCCATGGTGTTTTCCTATGTCACGTCCCCCGCCTATCACATGACGGTTGAGAACACGTCGCGCTATCAGGCGGCATCATTTGCAGAGGGGCACTATTTGCAGATCGAAGTGGCAGGATTGATTGAAGCCTCGCCGGAAAAAGCCTTGGCCCAAAAATTCCTGCGCTTCATGCTGTCACCCGGATTCCAGAATGAAATTCCAGCCACAAACTGGATGCTGCCCGCAGGCGACATGACGGTCGCCTTGCCGGAATCATTCAGCAAGATTGTAAAGCCGGAGACAACATTGCTCTACACGCCGGAAGAAGTGAACGCCAACCGGAAGCTCTGGATTGAAGAATGGCTGGCGGCGGTGGGCGGGTGAGGAAGGTAGATACTTCTATCCTCGCCCGCTTGCGGGAGAGGTGGCACGCGGAGCGCGTGACGGAGAGGGAACGCCTTGCGTAACCAGATCGTCCCCCTCCTCATCCTCACCGCCATCGCCTTGGGTATCATCCCCCTTATCGCCTTCGCACTCGAACGCGGTGGCACCATTTGGCCTGACGCTTACGTCTGGCGCGTCACCCGCTTCACTCTTTTGCAAGCGGCGATCTCAACTGTCCTGTCCCTGTTGCCTGCAATCCCCATCGCCCGCGCTCTGGCACGACGACAATTTTGGGGACGAGGTTTTCTGTTATCACTGTTCGCTGTCCCGCAATCCCTGCCCGTCATCGTCGCTGTCTTCGGCCTCACCGCGCTTTATGGCACTGCAGGCATTTTCGGCGGCTGGTTTAATCTCTACGGCATCACCGGAATCATTCTGGCCCATGTATTTTTCAACCTGCCCCTGGCCACGCGTTTGTGCGTCGAGGCACTGGCTGCAGCGCCCGCCGAGAACCACAGACTTGCCGCACAGCTGGGCTTTTCAGACAGTGCAACATTCTGGAATGTGGATTGGCCCGCGCTCAAGCCAGTCTTATCCCGCATAGCCGCCTTGATTTTTCTGCTCTGCGCGGGCAGCTTCATCATTGTGCTGATATTCGGCGGACCCGCCGCCACCACGCTTGAGGTTGCAATCTATCAATCCCTGCGCATGGATTTTGATGTGACACGGGCGCTGACACTTTCGCTCGTGCAAGTACTGTTGAGTGTTGCGATGGTGTTGATGGCGGCACGCATGTTGCTGGCACCCACGACACAAACAATTCTTCGACTGGGCCAGCGCCGTTTTGATGGCCAGAGTTTGATTGCGAAACTGATGGACTTGATGGCCATTGTCGCCGCAGCCTTTCTGGTTTTGCCTGTGTTGGCGGCAATTGTTGTGCAAGGCGTGACAAACATCAATTTCGACAGCGCTTTGTTTCGCGCCTTCACCACGAGCATCAGCCTCGCCGCTTTG
Organism: Hyphomicrobiales bacterium; assembly: GCA_043754325.1. GTDB lineage: Bacteria > Pseudomonadota > Alphaproteobacteria > Rhizobiales > Aestuariivirgaceae > Aestuariivirga. The sequence continues at coordinate 20,877 of JAYUVC010000187.1, read as the reverse complement.
TCCTGCGGCATCACAATGCCCGTCGCTTGGGGCTTGGGCCGGGCGCAGACCACGCTGCCAAAATTTCGCACCGCCCTGATTGCTCTCGGACTCGCAGGCCTCATTGTGCCACCAGCCGTCATCGCCACGGGGTGGTTTCTGGCATTTCGCAACATCAACAGTTTCGCGGTCACCGTGGTTCTGATCGCAAGTTTGAACGCGCTGATGGCCCTGCCTTTTGTGCTGACGATTTTGACGCCTGCCCAAGAACGCAACGCCATGCAACACGATAGACTCTGCCAGCAATTGAACCTGAACGGCTGGCACCGATTGCGTTTGATCGACATCCCCGCAATGCGCGGGCCATTGTCGCAAGCATTGCTGATAGCCTTCGTCCTGTCGATGGGCGATCTCACGGCAGTGACACTTCTGGGTTCGCAAGGCCTGCTCACACTGCCCAGTCTTGTGCAACAGCAAATGGGCCATTACCAGTCAACCGCAGCAGGCGGCACGGCTTTGGTTTTGGCACTGTTGTGTTTTGGTTTGAGTATGCTCGCACAAAGGCTGGCGCGATGGACATGATTGGAATTTCAAACGGCGTCTATGAGTGGAAGGGCTTTCGCCTTGCCATGGACTTTGCCGTAACGAAGGCATCAATCACCGCAGTATTAGGCCCAAGCGGTGCAGGCAAATCCACGCTGCTCAACATCATCGCAGGATTTGAAAACCTGAACGCGGGACGCCTGACATTGGATGGTGCTGACCACACGACAACAGCCCCGGCACAACGGCCCGTGTCACTGGTGTTTCAGGACAACAACACATTTGCCCACATGACAGCGCGGGACAATGTGGGCCTTGGCATTTCACCCTCATTGCGATTGGACGCAGCACGATGGGCAACTGTTGACAACGCCTTGTCGAATGTCAGCATTGCCCATTTGGCATTGCGGAAACCCGGCGACATGTCCGGCGGTGAACGCCAGCGCATCGCATTGGCACGTGTGCTGGTGCGGCAGAAACCCATTCTGCTGCTGGACGAAGCCTTCGCGGCTCTCGGTCCATCACTGCGCCTTGAGATGTTGCAACTGGTCAAAATCTTGAAAGCGGAGCAGAGCCTCACGCTGCTCATGGTCACCCACCAGTTGGAAGATGCAGAAGCGATTGCTGATCACGTGATGTTTGTAAGTGATGGCGTTGTGCATGCGCCTCAGACAATTCGGGAATTCAGGAATTCAAAAGACGCTGCCATTCGCAATTATCTGCGCTGACCTACCACCCCGATCCGCCACCGCCCCCACCACCGCCACCCGAAGATCCGCCACCGCCTGATCCGGATGATGATCCCGGTGCCACACCGGATGATGAAATCGACGATGTCAGCGAGCTTCCCAAATCCTGGCCAAAATTGCGCGCGTTGAATCCGCCCGAACCATAATACCAGGCACCAACCGCACCCGCCGTGGCACCCGCAGCAGCAGCAGCCGCCAACACCGAGGAGAACTTGTTGTTCCACTCATTCTCGCAGTCAAGCGCCATGGCATAAGGCAGATAGCGCTCAAACAGGGCGGGGGTTTTCTCCGGCGGATGCAGCACCTTCAACCGCTCTTCTTCTGCCGTTGTCATATACATGCGAAAGCCTTCGATCTGGTCCAGGGTACCACGACCCTGCTTCGTCGGCGCTTTCAACAACCAGAAGAACAGCAAGTTGAATATCGCCAACATCGCTGCAGAAATTGCAAAAATCTTCAGAACTGGCGAAATCGCACCAGCTGCCCAGGCAGTCGCCGGAATCAAAACACCTGCACCCACAAACGGAACCAGAAACAACAGACCCATCAATGATCGGATGCGGGACCAGGCACCACCGCCACTGAAAGCGCCCTTCACCGAAACATAGCCAACACTTAAAATCACCACCCACCAAATCGACGTAAAAAGCCCGGCAAGCATGGCAATGGGTCCGTCCTCACCCGGCAGCAGAAAAGCCGACCCCAGCAATCCGGCAGCACTCAGCACAGCACCAAGCGCAAACCATTTGAAATTCTTCAAATACATGACGCCGTCATATTCATCATCAAGTGCTGCTTCGAGCGCACCTCGCATATTGATGACAGAGGCATGGTTGGCTTGTTGCAGCTTTAACGCGGTACTTGGCGTTGCCTTGTAGAGTGCAGACTCGGCACGGGTCAGGGCTGGCCCTGCGTTGTCTTTCTTGGAGAGCGTATAGTCATCATCATCATTGCGAATGGTCATGCGGCCTTTGACCGCGAGCCCAACAACAGCAGCAGCAAATGCCTTGTCATCATAGCCTGCCTTGTAAACGTAGCGAACACCCGCAGGCCCCATGCCCTCAGGTGGATGAAACAGCGGCACAACCGGACCCTGCGGCGGATCGCGACCAACGCGGAACCACATGAACAGATAATAAAACGGCACCAGCAACAGCGTCAGGATCAATCCGAAATAGCCGAGGTTATCAACGATCCAGTCCCGCTGTTTGTCAGCCTCGCTGGGCGGCGTCACGATGCCTTTTTGCCAGGCAACAGCAACGGTAAAACCCTGGTTGGCCTCCAGCCTGCGCGTGGTCTGGGCTTCGAACCGGTTGCCACTTTCGGACGTCACACGTGCGTCACGTCCACTGGCTCCTGCATATCCGGTGTAAACTGAATTCTGCCGGATGTTGGCCCCGCTTGGCAATCGAATGACAGTCGAAGCCTGCTCGATTGGAAAGGTCCAGCCATTGCCCGTGACGTTCCAATACAGTTCATCAAAATCGCTGAAGAAGCCAAGCTGCCGCGTGGTGTGATAAGTGATCTTGTAAGTGTGGTCGCCCTGATCCAGAAATACTTCCGCATTGCCGATCTTGATGCGCTTGCCGTTGCTGATATTTTCAACAGCATATTTTTCCGCGCGGCCATCGCGTTCCACGCTCAAAACGTCAAAGCCAACCCGCACCCGCACATTGTTCTTGTCGGTGTAAGTTGTGGGAAAATCCCGCAATATGCCGCGCTTGATCTGGTTGCCTTCTGCATTGACGGTGATGGTTTCATGCACATCCAGCGAGCCATCCACATTCACCGTCACATCGCTGATAAAGTTGCGGATAACCTCCTCTGCGGCCACAGGCAAAGTGGCGCAGAGGAGTACAACGAGCGCGACGAGTAAGCGACGCATCATCATCAGCGTGTCTTGAAGTCAACCTTCGGCACCTCACGCTGCGCCGCATCGCCAATCTCGAAGAATTCCGACTTTACAAACTTGAAGAAGTTCGCCACAAAATTGGACGGAAAACTTTCAATCATCGTATTCAGGTTGCGCACAGCGCCGTTGTAGTAACGACGCGACAACTGGATCTCATCTTCAATGCCCGACAACTTGTCTTGCAAGTCACGGAAATTCGCATCAGCTTTCAGTTCTGGATAAGCCTCAGCCACAGCAAACAGTTTGCCAAGCGCACCCGACATGGCCTGCCCGATAGCGGATTGCTCATTCACGCTGCCCCCTGAAATCGACTTCGCCCGCAATTCAGCAATTTCGCGGAACAATCCGTCCTCGTGCGACGCATAGCCTTTGACGGTTTCGATCAGGTTTGGAATCAAATCAGCGCGGCGTTTCAACTGCACGTCAATGCCGCTCCAGCCCTCAGCGACAAGGTTTTTGTTGGAGACCAATGAATTGTAAACATAAACCAAATAGCCCGCCGCAGCCACGATCAACCCGATCAAACCATATCCCAATGTCATGTTGGCCTCCTCGCCTGTGTGGCCACAGTATCACAGTTGCTGCGCACTACTGCAAGCGTGCCATGATTTGACCTTTTCACCACCAGCCGACTAAAAGGCTTCAAAGGATGTTGCCATGAGCACGTATATATGAGCGCATATAAAGGCCCCGATGGCCAGGAAGACCTGCCCTATCTGTTGACTGCGGGCCCGGTCACAACGTCGCGCGGTGTCAAACTGGCCATGCTGGCGGACTATGCACCGCATGACGATGAATTCCGCAATGCCACAAACTTTATTCGCAGTGAGTTGAAACGCATCGCGGGCTGCGATGATTCTTACGAGTCGGTTTTGCTGCAAGGCTCCGCATCATTTGCAATCGAAGCCGCCATTGGTTCATTTTGCCCCGCACGACGCAAGAAGACCCTTGTCATCTGCAATGGTGCGCGTGGCGAGCAGACGGCCCTGATATTTGAGCGTATCAACCGTCCCTTCCTGCGTTTGAGCTATCGTGAAACCACCATGCCACGCGCGTCAGACGTTGCAAAAGCCTTGGACCAAGACAAGGCCATCAGCCACGTTTGGCTCACCCATGTGGAAACTTCGACGGGAATGCTCACTCCGCTGCAGGATATCGCGGAAGTGGTCAAATCGCGGGGCCGCATAATGATGGTCGATGCCTCATCCAGCTTCGGTGGCGTGGCATTGAATGTTGTGGAATGCGGCATTGATGTTTTGGTATCCACCGCAGACAGGTGCCTTGAGGGTGTGCCGGGTGTGTCATTTGTCATCGCCCAACGCCACCATCTGGAGGCCGCCAATGGTCAGTGCCATTCGCTGGCGCTCGACCTTCATGCCCAATGGCGTGGCCTGGAAAGTACGGGCGAGTTCCGCTTCACGCCGCCTACGCATGCGATCGTTGCCCTGTGCGAAGCGCTTCGTGAACTGGAAATCGAAGGCGGCGTCGAAGGGCGAAGCCGGCGCTACCAGCGCAACACTGATACCTTGCGTGAACGCCTGAAGGCTTTGGGCCTGTCACTGGCCCTGGAGGACGCTTATGCATCTCCGGTGGTGCAAACCATACTCTCACCGCGCGCGGCAATATTTGATTTCAAACGCTTCCATGATGCCTTGCACGAACGAGGTTTCGCCATGGCACCCGGCCAACTCGCGCAGAGGCAATCCTTCCGCATCGGTTGCATTGGCAAGGTGGACGAAAAAATCATGCAGCAGCTTGTTGTTGCCATTGAAGACGTGTTGAATGCCATGGACGTGCGCAGTTTTGCACCGGGGGACGCGTGAGAAAATCATTGGCAGATATTGAGGCCGTTGCACTGGCGGCCTTGTCCACCAAGGTGGGTGCTGAAACGGCGGCAACCGCAGCCAAACATTGCGCCTGGCTGCATGGTGCCGGCTACAACGGCATAAAATACATTGGTGAAGCGCTGCAGGATTCAGAAACCACGCTGATCATCGAAAAAGATTTGATGGGCCTCGATCTCAGGAACATATCTTGCGTTTTTATCTCTGCGCAAGTCGAAACACTGTTTGCTGAACATGGCCGCCTGTTCCTGCGCAATGTACGTCACGGCTTGTTTCTTTTGCCAGGCAGCGTCAACGGCAACTATGGCATTGGCTGCCCGGTTGATCCGGCCTTCGCATTGGGGGGTGAGCGCAGTAAAAATCCGTACATGGAGAAAATGGATCTGGCACTGAAAGACGGTGTGGATGTCGACGACGCCCTGTGGCAATCTTTGGCTGGTTGAACCATCGTGACTGGTCCGCTTTCAGGTCTCAAGGTTCTCGATCTCACCCGCGTGCTTGCGGGTCCATGGGCCACGCAAACGCTCGCCGATTTCGGTGCCGACGTCATCAAAATCGAAAAACCCGGCGAAGGTGATGACACCCGTGGCTGGGGGCCGCCCTTTCTGACCAATCCCGACGGCTCCCGCGGAGACGCCGCCTATTTCCAGTCCGCCAACCGCGGCAAACAATCCGTCTGCATCGACATGGCAACGCCAGAGGGGCAAGTGTTGTTGCAAAAACTGGCAGCACAATCGGATATCGTTGTCGAAAACTTCAAAGTCGGCGGCTTGAAAAAATATGGACTCGACTATGACAGTTTGAAAACGGAGAATCCGCGACTGATTTATTGCTCCATTACCGGCTTTGGCCAGACCGGACCCTTTGCCAGCCGCGCGGGCTACGACTTCATGATCCAGGGCATGGCGGGCGTCATGTCAATCACCGGCAGTCCTGATGGCCAACCGATGAAAATGGGCGTTGCATTTTCCGACATCTTCGCCGGGCTCCATGCAGTGATCGGCATCACTTCGGCACTCTATCACCGGGAGCGCACGGGCCACGGCCAGCACATTGATATTTCGTTGCTCGACAGCCAGGTGTCGGTGCTGGCAAACCAGGCCTTGAATTATCTGGTCGGCGGAAAAGTGCCTCAGCGACTGGGCAACGCCCACCCCAACATCGTGCCATACCAGACTTTCGAAACCGCAGACGGTCATATCATCATGGCCGTCGGCTCAGACCGTCAGTACACGGAGTATTGCCGTATCATTGGCGCGCCCCATTTGGCAAGTGACCCGTACCACACCAATCGCGGCCGTGTCGAAAATCGCGATACCCTCGTTCCTTTTCTGCAGCCCTACATGAAAACAAAGTCCACATCCGACTGGGTGGCAGCATTTGAAGCGGCGGCTGTACCCTGCGGCCCCATCAACACAATTGATCAGGTATTTGAAAACCCCCAAGTAGTAGCACGGGACATTAGAATTGATTTACAGCGTGAGGATGGGATCAAAATCCCCGGTGTTGCAAACCCAATCGTGTTTTCCGCAACACCAAATGCCTATATTCATCCGAGCCCGGTTCTAGGCAATGCAACGCGCACCGTCTTGAAAGATGTGCTGGGGCTCGACGAAGCGACAATCAATGTACTCACCGCACGGAAAATTATTGAATAAACCCATGGCGCGTTTCATGTGACCACCAAAGGCCCCCATCGCCCTTCGGGCACTTCCCCAACGAGTTGGTGAAGACCAATCTCAACCACCTCCCCGAAAATATTGAGGGAAGTCTCTGCTACGAATCCTTCTCCAACTCGTTGGGGAAGTGCCCGAAGGGCGATGGGGCCTTCCCTTAAAGTCGACCCGACGGTGTCATCTTGTCCACAACATCCGGCAAGACCGTGGCAAGCCGCTTTAACAATTCCTCGCGGCTCAAGCCGGTTTGCTTGGCCAAGCCATCAATCACATCGCCGCCAATACCGGTTTCGACTTCTGGTGCTGAAACGGTTTCATTTGCACCCGTGCTGACCCAGCTATCCGCTTTTTGCCCAAGGCCATTTTTGCGAAAACCATCAATCAACGAACCCAAACCACCCGTTGGCGCTGCGTCGCCTGCGGTTGAAACCGACTTGTCGGTCAGGCCTTTGACAAACTCACCAATCTTGTCGCGGTTTTGATAGCCGGCAACGGCAACGAGACCGAGCAAAGCTGCAAGGGAAGGCATTGAGGATCTGGCCATGAGAGACTCCTGTTGAATGAGATGATCGCTTAGCTAACTATGCATGCTGCGGATTTCAAGACAAGAGGGAACACAAGAGGGAACAATTGCAAGACGATGACATTATGATAATGTATCAAAACAACATAACTGCGAGGAACGACACATGGGTATCATCAGCACAATTATTTTCGGTCTGGTCATCGGCATCATTGCCAAATTTCTGATGCCCGGCAAGAACGAACCGGGCGGATTTATTTTGACAGCCATCCTCGGCATCGTCGGCGCCATGTTGGCAAGCTACGGCGGCCAGGCACTTGGCTTCTACAAGGACGGCGAAGGGGCCGGCTGGATCGTATCAATCATCGGTGCAGTTGTTGTGCTGGCGATTTACGGCATGGTGACGAAGCCGAAGGTTTAAATATTTGACGTGAGTTTTGACTGAACTCGTATGACGGCCGAATATCATGAAAAGGACATGCCCTCGGGCGTGTCCTTTAGACAAATTCGCAGCATGCTGCAGGACGGCCTGAGTTGGTCGAACGAAACCTTGCTGGCCTACCAACGCAACCAACTTGAACAGTTGCTCCGTCATGCCCGGAAGCACGTCCCGTTTTATAGCAAGCGACTGGATTGTCTTTTTACGAAAAGCGACCAGATCGACTGGTTCCGTTGGCAGGAAGTACCAATCCTCAAACGCTCAGACCTTAGACTAAATCCCCATTTGCTGTTGTCTGACGAAAACCCGCAGTCCCACGGCGCAATTCAAACCGCCAGTTCATCCGGCTCTACAGGCGCGCCGATCACGGTCACCTTTCCCCAACTGTTTACCTTTGTCGCAGAAGCAGCTTGGGAAAGGTTTCGAGCATTGCATGGCATAAACTATGCGGAAGGCGTGATCAACTTTCCTGTCAAGCTTCCGGACCACGCAGAGCCGGAAGCCGAACACTGTCCGCCTCGAAATGGGGAGCATGTCTATTTTATTCGCCGCAACCTTGCCGTTGATCGCAAGTTGCACTGGCTTGCCCAGTCAACATACCGATACCTGCATGATGTGCCAAATCATCTGGAAATTATGGCGCGCGCCAACCTGAGGGCAGGCAAGCCAGTTAAACTTGCAGCAGTTTGTGGTATCGGCATGGCCATATCAGACGAGCAGCGCGCACTGTTCTTTGAAAGCTTTGGCGCAAAGTCAATAATGCCTTATAGTTCCAAGGAAGGCTCCTTGATGGCTTTCGAATGTCCGCATGCGCCAAAACACTATCACACATGTTCAGAATTGGGCCTGCTTGAAGTAGTAGATGAAAATGGCCGTGCTGTTCCCAGTAAGTAGCCCGGACGCTGCATCATCACGCCCTTTTTTTAATTCTGCTCAACCCCTGATTCGGTATGAACAAGGTGACATCGTGACGTTCGGAAACCACTGTGCCTGCAGCATCCGTTTACCAGTTTTGGCCGAAATCGTTGGGCGTAAAGATGCCGTGTTCGGTTTTTCCAAGGGTGACACTGCATTCGTCGGCATTGACGTTGCCACAGTGAGAGGCCTTCTCTCAGCCGACGCGTTCCAACTGGCACAAATCGGCCCTAACGATGTCGAAGTCAGATACGTGTCAACGGTCATAGTAAGCTTGGACAAGGCATCACGCGTCAGCGAACACATATTGTATATTGCTGGATTTCCTCTCGCCTTGACATATCGTCAGATGAGCGACCTTCCCTACAACAGCGGCGGAAAGCAGCAACGGTTCGTCAATGAATACAACAGGTAAACGCTAGACGACATTATCACACGCTGCTATCAGGCCTCCGCGAACCACGATAGCGTTATAACGCTAATCTATTACACATATGCCCAATAACACGCTTAAACTAAAACCCTCCGGGCAGGCAGTTGGAAGCGGCGCAGCCCCATCACCAAACGCGGCAGCACCCGCACCGAAAATATCAAGCACCTTGTTGCGCGGATCATCTTCACGATGACGGCGCATCAGGGTTTTGGTTGGACTGTCGCCGCCGAAATAGAACGACACACCAGCCGTCACCGCTGTAAACTTGTTCTCGCCCACTTCGCCCTTCACTTTGAAGGATATGGGCATTGCATCCAACAGATATTCCGCCGTGGCATGGCCACTTTCAAAACCGGCAACGCTGGACGCGCCAAGGGCAAGCCTGAAGTTTTCGACGGGATAAAACGCCACATCACCAAAAGCAAAGGCCTTGTCCCTGCTGCGGCCATTGTTCGGATCGACGTTCAAATAACCGGCAGACGCTTCGAGCGTAACATTGCCCAGATAAAACTCGGCAAGTCTAACCGCAAAACGAGGTGAAGAATCTCAATATCATTGCCATGCTGTAACCAATACGCAACAAACCACGCTACTTTAAATTGAAAAATCTGGCCCAACCCCGCAAACCCAAAATCAGAATCACGCCCATCAACCAAGCCATTGCGCCAAACCACACATTCCGACAGTATGATGGTCGAAGGCGCGGGGGTGCTTTGGCTTTGGCCTATATCATTGTCTTGAAGGAGATCGACGACGATGTTCAAGTTCACCACCGCACTGCTCACAGCCACACTGCTGCTATCAACGCACGCCAGTGCCGCAGACCCCGTCACGTTCACCATGAAAGCCTCGATGCCGTCATTGCGTGATCCGGAAAACAAGGACACCTTCACCGTTGGCTTGGCCGACAAGCAGGTGGAATCAAGCCTCAAGATTACCTGCCAGGCGGCAAAAGCCGGCATCATATCGGGCCAGGCCGAATCCTGTGCAGTCACAGGCAACGGAGCCTTGCTCAACCCTGCCAACGGCAAGAAACTCCAGCGTACGCAATATGCCGGCGGCTGGGTGGTAAAGTCAGACGGGTTCACCGAAGGTGCCACCTTGTCTGTCAATTATCTCACCGTCGGCAAGGTGCCGGCATCCAACGCCAGCTTCGGCGGCTCCATGATGTTGAAGCCGGAAGTGAAATCCACCGGGGCCAGCCTGTTGCGTGACACCATTTTGCGCAAGGTCAAGAAAACAGAAACAGGCCTGATTGATGAACGGATCGATTCAGTTCAATTCGTCAATTTCACGGTGCCATCGGCGGGTTTGCCGTCGGACAAGGGCTGTGTCTGGAATGGAGACATGATCTTTTCCTACCAGACGCAAAGCTGGTTCATGGACTTGAAGGCCAAGTGCAACGGCAAGGAATCAGCGCTCAAAGGCAACATGCCGCTGACGGCCACGCCAAATGTTGGCAACCAAAAGCAGTATGACTTGACCTTGACCCTGCCCTCTGCCGACGCTGCAACGGATGATGCGGCTTTCGTGCTGCCGACAGAAGGTGACCTCGACCTGTTTGCCGCAGCAGACGGCATCACAGGCCAGATCATCATGAAAGAAAGCGCCTATGTTGATGTCGAAGTCGACGGCACGACGGACAAGCTTGCCTCGGAAATCGACGCGACCGGCAGCTTGAGTGGCCAAAATGTCCCCATCGAAATGGTGCGTTCGTTCAGCACCATTGTCGGCATCATGGCGCGCACGTTCTTTGGCGCGTAGTCTTCATGAGTGACGTGGTTTGGACAATCTTCATCGGCTTCATAGCGGGCATTATTGCCCGCTTTTTGGCGCCCGGCGAAAACAAGCCGTCAGGCTTCGTGCTCACGGTTCTGCTTGGAATTGCCGGTGCGTTCGTGGCCACATTTCTCGGACAGTTTTTTGGCTTTCTGCAACCGGGTGAACAGGTGGGATTTGTGGGGCAGATTGTCGGTGCCATTGTGGTGCTGTTCATCTGGAGCATGATTGCACGCAGAAAAGTCACCTGACCACAGTGCCGATCCCGCTTTGACCCTTGTCGTTTTTGCTCTACACGCCGCTTTCAATCCACGGCATACGGGTCCCATGGCTAATTTGATTATCACCTACTGGCGCGACATTCCCTCAACGGTTTCCGTAAAAATCGGCCGCAAGGAAGAAAAGCGCATGCTCGACAACCGCTTCATGGAAGCCATCGATATGGCGGCCATGCGCGGCGGTGCCACGAACAGCGACGACTATCTGGCTGACTGGCGGCGCGGCGAGCCACTCCCCGTGTCAGACGACATGGCCGCCGAAGCTGACAAGGCCAAAACCCAACTCGAAACCGAATTCACCCCCGACCGCATCAAGCAGATGATCGGCAATGGAGGACGCAACCCGTCATGACACATACCATCGTTTCATCCGCCACCCGCACCCACATCATCGGCTTTGACCGCCCCTTCACAGTGATCGGGGAACGCATCAACCCAACGGGCCGCAAAAAACTCGCAGCGGAAATGCAGGCCGGAAATTTCGAGACCGTCATCAGGGACGCGCTGGCGCAAATAGCGGCGGGTGCGCATATTCTCGATGTCAATGCCGGCGTCACCGCAGTGAACCCCAACGAGTCCGAACCGCCATTGATGAAGCAGACGCTCGAGATCGTCATGTCCATCTGTGACGTGCCGCTCTGCATTGACTCGTCAGTGACATCGGCACTTAAAATCGGCCTCGAAACCGCCAAGGGCCGACCATTGGTGAACTCAGTCACGGGTGAAGAAGAAAAGCTCGAAGCCATTCTGCCGCTGATCGCGAAATACAATGTTCCTGTCGTCGCCATCTCCAACGACGAGACAGGTATTTCCGAAGACCCCGATGTGCGCTTTGCCGTGGCCAAGAAAATCGTCGAACGCGCCGCCGACTTCGGCATCAAAAGCCACGACATTGTGGTCGACCCATTGGTCATGCCCATCGGTGCCATGGGCACAGCAGGCCAGCAGGTGTTCCGCCTCGTCCGCCGCCTACGCGAAGAGCTGAAAGTCAACACCACTTGCGGCGCATCCAATGTCTCTTTCGGCATGCCAAACCGCCGCGCCCTCACTGGCTATTTCCTTGCCATGGCCGCGTCACACGGCATGACCTCAGCCATCATGAACCCGCTGCACGACGAAGACATGCATGCCATTTTCGGCGCCAATGTATTGAACGGCACCGACGCGCATTGTAAATTCTGGACCAACAAATTCCGCGAAATGACAAGTGGTCCAAGTGCTGCGGCGCAGGCAGCAGGGTTGCAATCATCGAACGAAGATATCGAAGCCAGACGCAAAGCCCGTGAAGAACGGCGCAGGCGTTAAAACTATTCCACGATCTGATCACACTGCGTAGGCCAAGTCTTCGCGCTCCACTTTTCCAGCGGAACGGGCTTCACTTTTGCCTTGAACGTCGGCTTCGGTGCAGGCAATTCACCGTCGGCCCTGCTACCCTCGCCCGTTGACAAATTGAGTTGGCAGTTGCCGATGCCATTGGGGTTTTCCCAAAACGTGTCAAGGCCAACAACAAGAAATTGACCCTTGCGCCAGGCTATCGTCAGCACCTCTTCAAGATCGTGCGAGGAACCCGGTTGTTCGTTCCATCCCACTTTGAGCGAACGCGTATTCACAACCTCAAGCGACTGCACCCAAGCCGCATATTCCCTGTCGATAATGTTCTGTTTCAGAATCGTTGGCGGCTTGCTGATGTCGATCGGTTCGCCTCCCCCACCCAGATAAATTGCAAGATCAACAGTTTCGTTTGCAGACAGCGGATAAATACCGCGGGACAGTTCCCACGTCGTGTTCCTGCCCGGCCCCACCAACACCAGCACAGCCCGGTCAAGTTTTCCATCAGCATCCATGTCGAGTGTCACATCAAACAGCATCTCACGTCGAGGCACTGCAAAGGCAGGGCAAACAATGATGAAACACAAAAGCAAACTCAGCATGAAGCGCATAGGACACTCTCCCACTCCGTCGCCCCCTTGCTCGGCCATTCAACCAGCGAAATCTCAAGCTTGCAAGGGGCACTGCATGAAGCGTAGACACCCGACATGCAAAATCACCTCGACATTTTCAACCAGCTAAAATCCGAACGCGCCACCGAATTCCAGACACAGCATGGCCTCAGCATTAAAACCGGTGAGGGCTTGGGTGCGGCGATTTTGAAAGTCATGCGACCATCCTGGACCACCGACAGTCCAGGCGAACTTCTCAACACCAATGGTCTGTTCTTCAGCATCTGGATTGATGCGGCCTGCGAGGAGAAGAATATTGTCCGCTACAATCTGCACGCCAAGAAACTGCGCTATATTAAAAACAAGACGTTTGCAGCCCGCGATTTTGCGCGGAAAGTGCGCGCTGATGCAAAAACCGAACTGGCAATATGGCCCGATTGCACATTTCCCGTCGGACCAATCACGCTGTTCGAAGGGCATTTTGCGCTGGATGTAAACACCTTGAAAGCTGAAACGTCGAAAATGCTGGACCGCTTTGCCAGGCTCACGCCGATGCTGGATGGCGTGTTGGCGGATTGAACCAAGGGTGCGGGTCTTGAAGGGCCCTCGCCGCGACATGTCGCATTTGTCCCGTTCCGGCACCCTACTTTTGCGTATATGAAACCATCATGACCGAGCAGAACCCCCTCATCGTTTTCACCCCCTCCGGCAAGCGCGGGCGTTTTGCCGTGGGCACACCCGTGCTCACAGCAGCGCGTCAACTCGGCGTTGATATCGACACTGTCTGCGGTGGCCGCGCCATTTGCGGGCGTTGCCAGATCAACATTGGCGAGGGCGAATTCGCCAAGCACGGTATCACCTCGACAGATTCCCATGCCTCGGCCTTTAACGAGGTTGAAGCCCGTTACCGCCGTATCAAGGGCCTGAACGCTGATCGCCGTCTGTCCTGCCAAACCAAAATCGAAGGCGATCTTGTCATCGATGTGCCACCGGAATCACAAGTGCACAAACAGGTTGTGCGCAAGGAAGCCGACACCCGCGCCATTGAACTCGACCCCGCCACCAAGCTCTACTACATCGACGTGGAAGAGCCGGACATGCACAAGCCCTCCTCCGATCTGGAACGGGTTTACGACGCGCTCAAAACCCAATGGGGTGTTGACAACATCACCTGCGAATTGCCCATCATCGCCAGCTTGCAAAAAACCTTGCGCAAGGGCGAGTGGAAAATCACCTGCGCCGTCTATTCCCGCGCACCCGGTGGCGGCAATCGTCTCGTTTCGATCTGGCCGGGTTTCCGTGAAGATATCTACGGCCTTGCCATTGACGTGGGCTCCACCACCATCGCCGCACATTTGACCAATCTTTCGACAGGCGAAGTGAAATCCTCCGCAGGCCTGATGAACCCGCAAATCCGCTTCGGCGAAGACCTGATGTCACGCGTCTCCTACATCATGATGAACCCCGGTGGCGAAACCGAAATGACCACGGTCATCCGCGTGGCCCTCCAGCAACTCGCCGAAGAAGTGGCGACGCAAGCAGGCATTCCCCTGAACGACATCATGGAAGTCGTCCTCGTCGGCAACCCCGTCATGCATCATCTCTGGCTTGGCATCGACCCCACGGAACTGGGCGGCGCACCTTTTGCTCTCGCCACTGGCTTGCCCCTCACCTTCCCCGCCCGCGAGATGGATTTCAAACTGAACGCTGGCGCTTACGTCTATATCCTGCCCTGCATCGCAGGCCACGTCGGAGCTGATGCCGCTGGCATGGTGCTGTCGGAAGCGCCACATGAGTCTGACGAATACATGCTTTGCGTCGACGTGGGCACCAATGCCGAAATCGTGCTGGGCACCAAACAGCGCCTCCTCGCCTGCTCCTCCCCCACCGGACCCGCCTTCGAAGGCGCACAAATCTCCTGCGGCCAACGCGCCGCTCCGGGAGCGATTGAACGCATCCGCATTGATGCAACAACCTTGGAACCACGCTACAAAGTCATCGGCTGTGATCTGTGGTCAGATGAAGCAGGCTTTGAAGACGCCATCAGACAAACCGGCGTCACTGGAATCTGCGGCTCAGGCATCATTGAGGCCATCGCTGAAATGTACCTGGCAGGCATCATCAGTCAGGATGGCCTCGTGGATGGCGCGCTCGCAGGACGGAGCCCCCGTATCGAACCCTACAAGCGCACTTTCAACTACGTCATCCGCCAACCAGCGGATCAGTCCAACGAACCCCTGATCCGCGTCACCCAAAACGACGTGCGCGCCATCCAGATGGCCAAAGCCGCGCTCTATGCGGGCGTGCAATTGCTAATGGACAAACTCGAGATAAAACACGTCGACAAAATCCGCTTGGCCGGAGCCTTCGGAAGCCACATCGACATGAAATACGCCATGGTCCTGGGGCTCATTCCGGATTGCGATTTAAGCAAGGTGCAGTCCGCCGGAAACGCCGCCGGCACAGGCGCCAGAATCGCATTGCTCAACAAAGCCGCAAGAGACGAAATCGAAGCCGTCGTCCGCCGCATCGAAAAAATCGAAACCGCAGTCGAACCAAAATTCCAGCAACACTTCGTGGAGGCAATGGCAATTCCACACAAGACGGCGGAGTTTGTGAATTTGAAGAAAGTGGTGACGCTACCGCCGCTGAAGGATGTGGTGACACTGGGCGACGATGGCGGGGCGCGGCGGGCGCGGAGAAGGGGATGAGAGAATTGTGTTCTCTGCTAACGACTTTTAGATGCGGTTCTCAATTACATGGCCAAACCATCAGTAAACTTACATTCGTCATTTAACTGCTTGTATACCTTTGAAAATCCTCGCCCCGAAACTTTTGTCGAATCTGCTGTTTCTGAAACGCGAAACGAGACATGATTCTTCGTCTCAGCAAAGGCCTTCATTAAGCCTATCACATCGTCAACATCTGTCTCGTTTGAGACCAGTAGCACTTTATTTGACTGGTTGGCTGTTAGTTGCGCTGTGATTGTTATAAATGGTGTGTTTGGGCCCTTAAACTGCATATCCAACTCATCTTTAAGGTCCTTAGTCCAATCCATTGTAGTCGCAACCCGCAACTCTGGATGCGAGCCTTTGCCTGTTGTGCAGTTGAAAAAGAAAACAAAATTTCCCTCGAGGTGAGCAGCAGTAAGTTTCTTTTCTCCAGTGAAGTCATCTTTATCTGCTGTCAATTCCCATGAATAAGCGGGAACTCCAGTCAAAATTGAGAAAAAACCAAAGAGAAAGAAAATTTTCACAATCCTGCGCATTGGGGCACCCCTTAGTCAAACTGCATTGCAAGATATTAGCGTCACCAAAAAAAGTTACAAGCGAGGACATGTGATCGTTGAAAAATACGTCTTTAATGAACTTGATGCGATTCCACTTTTCTCCCTCGGCCCCCTTGCCGGGGGAGTACGGCGTAGCCGGGAGGGGGTGTCGGGCACAGAACGAATATCAACCACCCCCTCCCCCCTTCGGGGTACTCCCCCGGCCAAGAAGCCGAGGGAGAAAAAACTCACACCTCTGCTTTTCACGGGTGGGGGCTTTGCGGCGGGCAAGCAGTGCTCAGCCCTTTAGAATTACGCCGCCAATGGCTTGAACGACATTGCCACGCCATTCATGCAATAGCGGAGCCCTGTGGGCTTTGGACCATCGTTGAACACGTGACCCAAGTGACCGCCGCAGCGCTTGCAATGCACTTCCGTGCGGCTTGCAAACAGCGTGTTGTCTTCCTTGGTGCCGACGCCGTCGGGAAGATGGTCAAAAAAGCTGGGCCATCCCGTGCCGGAGTCAAATTTGGTGTCCGACGCAAACAGCGGCAAATCGCAACCGGCGCAATTGAAGTTGCCTTTGCGGTGCTCTTCCAAAAGGGCCGATGTGAAGGGACGTTCGGTGGCCTCTTCGCGCAGTGTGGCGAAGGCCTCGGGAGAAAGAATTTTCTTCCACTCCTCCGGCGTCTTGGTGATTTCAAACATCTCTTCTGCCATGGCCATGCGTGAGCCAAAGGCGAGGCCGAGAAACGAGGCAGCGGTTTTGCTGAAAAGGCGGCGGTTCATGATTGTTACTCCTGTTGTCACCAATATACGCCGCCACGAGCCAAAAGTGCACTCACGTCTGCTCAAACAAACGTGAAAACCAGTCCGGCAGCGGGGTAAACAGCCTTTACCCGGTTTTAAGGCCTGTGCCGCCACATTGCAGCCATGACGCAAGCCATCCGCAGTGCAGAACTTCTGGGCGCCCTTTCCCACGCCCTGGACTTGACTGAAGGGCAGCCACAAGGCCATTGCATCCGCGCCTGCTGGATCGGCACACATCTCGGTAAAGCCATCAACCTCAGTCCCGCCGAACTGTCGGAACTTTATTACACGCTGCTGCTCAAAGACCTGGGCTGCTCATCCAACGCCGCCCGCATTTGCCAGTTGTATCTGACCGATGACCGGCAATTCAAAACTGACTTCAAACTGATCGACGGCAGCCTGTCCCAAGCCCTGCGCTTCGTACTCTCCCACACAGGCCTGCAATCCGGCATGGCCGAGCGTTTTCGCGCTGTCGTCAACATCATGAAAAACGGCGGTGAGATTTCCCGTGAGCTGATCGACGCCCGCTGCAACCGGGGTGCCGACATTGCGAGGCAGATGGGTTTTTCCGAACAGGTGGCAAACGCCATCCAGCATCTCGACGAACATTGGGACGGGCGCGGCAAGCCTGAAGGCATCTCCGCCCGCAAGATTCCCACAGCAGCACAAATCGCACTTTTAGCCCAAGTCGCAGATGTTTTCCATACTGCAGCAGGCAAAGATGCCGCCATCCGGGAAATCGAAAACCGTGCGGGCACATGGTTTGCACCCGATCTTGTCGACGTGTTTGTGGCCCTTGCCGATTGGGACGGCCTGTGGGAGCCCCTCACTTCACCCCAGCTGAAATCCCATGTTCTGGGCCTTGAACCCCCGGAAAATATCCGCTTGAGCAGTGAGGATGATCTGGACCGCGTTGCCCAAGGCTTTGCCATGGTCATCGACTCGAAAAGCCCTTTCACCCGTGGCCATTCTGATCGCGTCGCCCTCTTCACCGATCTGATTGCCGAAGAACTGGGCCAATCCCCGCAGCACCGCCGTTGGCTGCGCCGTGCTGCTTTGCTGCACGACATTGGCAAACTCGCAATTTCCAACACCATCCTCGACAAGCCTGCCAAACTCACCGACGACGAATTCGCCGTCGTCAAAACCCACCCCAGCCATTCCGCAGCCATATTGAAGGACGTCGCCGCCTTCGCTGACATGGCCGACATTGCAGGCCACCACCATGAGCGCCTGGACGGCAAGGGCTACCCGCATGGCTTGAAAGACGACCAGATCAGCTTCGACACCCGCATTGTCACCACAGCCGACGTCTTCGACGCCCTCACCGCCGACCGCCCCTATCGCAAAGCCATGACACCTTTTGAAGCCTTCGCCATCATGGACAAGAACCTGGGCACCGCCTTTGACCCCGTGTGTCTGGCCGCACTCAAGTCAGCCCTGCACCGGTTGCAGTTGGCAGAGGCCGCTTGAACCACTATATCAGACAGCTGGGCCAGACCCGGCGAACCCTCAGCGTATTCCCGCCGGTTCAACATCTCACAAGAGTTTCTGATGAACCGTTTCTTTAAATGGCTGGAAGGCCGCATTGATGCATTTCCGGCTGAACCGCCTGTAAAGCCGCCCGCAACCACATGGGGGTTCATCCGGCATTTCACCCGGCCGTTTTTTCCCATGCTCATGGTTGGTTTTGCACTGTCGATTATCCTCGCCATCATCGAGGTGCGCGTTTTCGCTTACGTGGGCCAACTTGTGGACATTCTGGGCACAGCTGATCGCGCCACATTCTGGGAGAACAACAAATGGCATTTGTTGTTCTACGCTGCCCTCGCCATGCTGTTTCAACCTGTAATCACAGCCGTTGCGGACTCGATTGAAAACCAGGGCCTGCGCGGCAACTTCGCCATGCGCATCCGCTGGCTAGCGCACCGTTACATGCTCCGCCAATCCATGGATTTCTTCCACAACGAATTTGCAGGCCGCGTTGCCACCAAGGTCATGCAGGCGGCCCTTGGCGTGCGTGATGTGGTGATGAAACTTACCCAGGTGATTGCATGGGTGGTAATGTTCTTCGTTTCAGCCGTGGTCAGCTTTGTCGCCAATGACTGGCGTCTTGCCATTCCACTGCTGGTGTGGCTCGGGCTTTACGGTGTGACCATGCGCTATTTCGTGCCGCGCCTTGGCAAGCTGTCAGAAAAACAGGCCGACATGCGCTCGGTGGTCACAGGCCGCGTTGTTGACACATATACCAACATGCCGACAGTTAAGCTGTTTGCACACGCTTCCCGCGAGGATGACTACGCCAAGGAAAGCATGGGCTGGATGCTGGATGCCGTGCACAAATCCATGCGCGTCTCCACCCAGATGAACATTGCACTCAATTTGATCAATGCCATGTTGCTCTCAGGCACCGCCGCCATGGCCGTCTGGCTGTGGTACGACAATGCCATCACAGTCGGCGCCATCGCCTTTTCCGTTGGCCTCGTCTACCGCATGCTCGGCATGGCGCATTGGATGCTGTGGGAAATCGCCAGCCTGTTTGAAGACTTCGGCGTCGTGAAAGATGGCGTGGACACCATTGCCCTCGAGCAAACGGTCGGCGACATTGCAAATGCCAAAAACCTCATTGTTACAAATGGCAAGATAGAGTTTGAGACTCTTCACTTCAATTATGGAAAGCCCGTTGTGGAAGGCCGGGAAATCATTTCCGGCATGAACTTGACGATCAAGCCCGGCGAGAAAGTCGGCCTTGTTGGACGGTCCGGTGCCGGCAAATCCACCATCGCCAATTTGTTGCTGCGGTTTTACGATGTGGGCTCGGGACATATTCGCATCGACGGCCAGAACATTGCCTCGGTTTCGCAGGAAAGCCTGCGCGCCGCCATTGGTGTTGTGACGCAGGATACCTCCCTGCTGCATCGCTCGGTGCGCGACAACATCCGCTATGGCCGCCCGGATTCAACCGATGCTGAAATCGTGGAAGCAGCCCAAAAAGCCCACGCTGAAGAATTCATTGGTCACCTTGTTGATCTGAATGGACGCCGGGGCCTGGAGGCGCATGTGGGCGAACGCGGTGTCAAGCTTTCCGGCGGCCAACGCCAGCGCGTCGCCATCGCCCGTGTGCTTTTGAAAAATGCGCCGATCCTGATTCTGGATGAAGCAACTTCAGCATTGGACTCAGAAGTCGAAGCCGCCATCCAGGAAAATCTGAACATCCTGATGGAAGGCAAAACCGTCATCGCCGTCGCCCACCGTCTGAGCACCATCGCCGCCATGGACCGTCTGGTCGTCATGGACAAAGGCAAGATCATTGAAGAAGGCACACACGCCCAATTGCTCAAAAAACGAAACGGCATCTACGCCAGCCTGTGGGCCAGACAATCCGGCGGTTTCCTGATACCGGAGGACATCAAGAAGGCGGAAGCGGCGGAGTAACAGCGTGTTGCAGGTCTAAAACGTGGTTAGTGCGATCAGGAGACTGCCTGCTCTTTTTGCCAAGTTGTCCTGTCTGGACGGCGCGCTGACGAGGCAAATGCCGCAGGGACGAAAGTGTAGCTGCCATCACTGTTGATGGTGAAATCGCCTATGCCAGCAAGTGTCACAACAGCGCCAACAGGCTGTATGCCCGCAAGACCCGGAGCCGTAAAGCTCGTTATCGTTGGCGTGCCGCCATCAACATCGGTTGAATCGGCGAGGAGCCCAGTGGCCGCCGGAATAAGTTAGAGCGTTTCCGGTTTTGTTTGAATTGCATCCCAAATTTCCGTCATTCCCGCGAACGCGGGAATCCAG
>JAYUVC010000186.1:0-30970 GCA_043754325.1 Hyphomicrobiales bacterium | reverse complement strand
CTCCCTTGGAGAAGCTGCCCGAAGGGCTGATGAGGTGCCTTTCTGTCCGTCTGCGACAACCCTGCCCCACAAGGGAAGAAACACCACCATCAACAATTTTTGCATGATATTCAACTTCAACATTCGTTAATATAATACCATATTCGGGATCAGAACTGAAATTTGTCTACGAGGGAAATGAGCCTCAACATGACCGACAACTCGACTTTAGCGATCCCTGTTTCGGCTGATGCAAATCGGGACGCCGCCACAAATGCACGCCTCGACCAGACACAGTTCTTCCTCACAGAGGACGAATTCATCGCTTTTCTTCCTCACAGAGGACGAATTCATCGCTTTCGAGAGGATTTTGGCTCAGGCCCCGAAAGCGTCGGAAATTGCGGACAAACTTAAAATTCGCCCTTCACCTTGGAAGGAATAAGATTGTAACGGGAGTCGAATGCCCGTTTTGAACCCTCATTCCCTTTTCCACATCTGCCATGCTAAACCTAGCCGAAGCAATAACGGGGCGATACCAAACAATGTTCACACCAAAGCCATCCTACACCTATGAAGAGCTGCTGACCTGCGGTCGCGGCGAATTGTTCGGCCCCGGCAATGCGCAATTGCCGCTTCCCCCCATGCTGATGTTTGACCGCATCACCCACATCCAGAAAGACGGCGGTGCTGCAGGCTTGGGGTCAATTACGGCTGAACTGGACATCAAGCCTGACCTCTGGTTCTTCCCCTGTCATTTTCACGGTGACCCTGTCATGCCGGGCTGCCTCGGGCTTGATGCACTTTGGCAGCTTACAGGTTTCTTCCTCGGCTGGCTGGGTGAACCCGGCAAGGGCCGCGCCCTTGGTGTGGGCGAAGTCAAATTCACCGGCATGGTGACGCCGAAGGTCAAGACCGTGACCTATGAAGTCGAAGTCACGCGGCTGATTTTGCGCAGGCTGAAACTTGCAGTCGCCAATGGCGTCATGAAGGCGGATGGCGAAGTGGTGTATCAGGTGACTGATATGAAAGTCGGCCTGTTCGGGCCAACGGCTTAATTTAAATACAGGAGCAAGAAATGCGTCGTGTCGTCATCACCGGGATGGGCATCATCTCGTCAATCGGCAACAGCACTCAAGAGGTCACCGCATCATTGCGTGAGGCCAAGTCCGGCATTGTCGCCGCTGACAAGTACAAGGAACTGGGTTTCCGCTGTCAGGTGCATGGCCAGCCACACTATGATCTCGACAAAATCGACCGCCGCGTCCGCCGCTTCATGGCCGATGGTGCGGCGTGGAATTATGTCGCCATGCAACAGGCCATTGCTGACTCAGGTTTGGAAGAATCTGATATCAAGAACGAACGCACCGGCATTATCATGGGCTCCGGTGGTCCTTCCACAAAAGTCATCGTCGCATCTGCCGATATCACCCGCGAAAAAGGCCCAAAGCGCGTTGGCCCTTTCGCGGTGCCGCCGTCCATGTCTTCGGCCCACTCCGCCACACTTGCCACACCCTTCGGCATTCGCGGTGTGAACTATACAATCTCATCCGCCTGCGCCACGTCAGCGCATTGCATCGGCAATGCCTCTGAACTCATCCAATGGGGCAAGCAGGATGTGATGTTTGCAGGCGGCGGCGAAGAACTCGACTGGACCTTGTCGGTACTCTTCGACGCCATGGGTGCCATGTCGTCGAAGTACAACGACAGCACGGCATCCCGCGCCTACGACAAGAATCGCGATGGCTTCGTCATTGCAGGTGGTGCAGGTGTTGTCGTGCTCGAAGAACTGGAACACGCCAAAGCCCGTGGTGCAAAAATTTACGCAGAACTTGTGGGCTATGGTGCCACGTCTGACGGCTACGACATGGTCGCCCCCTCAGGTGAAGGTGCGATGCGCTGCATGAAGCAGGCCATGGCCACAGTGAAAGGTGAGATTGACTATATCAACCCGCACGGCACTTCGACACCCGTGGGCGATGCCAAGGAAATTGAAGCGGTGCGCGACGTGTTCGGCAGCAAAATCCCGCCGATTTCGTCAACCAAATCCTTGACCGGACATTCGCTGGGCGCCACAGGGGTGCAGGAAGCCATCTATTGCATGCTGATGATGCAGAACAATTTCCTGTGCGAAAGTGCCCACATCCAGGAACTGGATCCGGCCTTTGCCGATGTGCCCATTCTCAGAAAGCGCGTTGATAACGCGAAGGTTGACACAGCAATGTCCAACTCATTCGGTTTCGGTGGCACCAATGCCACTTTGATTATGCAGAGGTACAATGGTTGACGGATTGATGAAGGGCAAGCGCGGGCTTGTCATGGGTGTGGCCAACGACCATTCCATTGCCTGGGCAATTGCAAAATCGCTGCACGCGCAGGAAGCTGAATTGGCCTTTACCTATCAGGGGGACGCCTTTGGAAAACGCCTGGAACCGCTTGCCGCGTCAGTTGGTGCTGATGTGCTGATCCCCTGCGATGTGGAAGACATTGCATCAGTCGACAATGTGTTTGCCGTGCTGAAGGAAAAATGGGGCAAGATTGATTTCCTTGTCCACGCCATTGCATTCTCCGACAAGAACGAACTCAAGGGCCGCTACGCTGACACGACCCGCGACAACTTCGTCCGTACAATGATCATCTCCTGCTTCTCGTTCACCGAGATTGCAAAACGCGCAGCAGAGATCATGCCCGACGGGGGCGCCTTGGTCACACTCACCTATGGCGGCTCCACCCGCGTCATGCCGAACTACAACGTCATGGGTGTGGCCAAGGCAGCACTTGAATCATCGGTACGCTATCTTGCCGGAGATTTTGGCCCCAAAGCCATTCGTGTGAACGCCATATCCGCAGGCCCCATGCGCACGCTGGCAGGGGCCGGCATCGGTGATGCCCGCGCCATGTTCAACTTCCAGAACAGCCACGCCCCCTTGCGCCGCACCATTACCACAGAAGAAGTGGGGGGAGCGGGCCTCTATCTGCTCTCGCCGCTTTCGAGTGGTGTGACAGGCGAAATCCACTACGTTGATTCAGGCTACAACATCATCTCCATGCCACAACCGGCAGACCTCGTAAAAGCATGACAACCCACGCAACCCTTCTCGACCGCTACGCCGAACTCACCATCAAGTCGGGCCTTGGCCTGAAGGCGGGCCAGCAGCTGTTGCTGACAGCCCCGCTCGAAGCCGTAGACTTGGTGCGCCGCATCACCTTCCACGCCTACAAGGCGGGCGCATCTTTGGTAACTAGTCTGTATACGGACGAACAAGCCACCCTCATGCGCTATGAGGCAGGGCATGACGAGAGCTTCGATGCCGCTCCAAGCTGGTTGTTCAACGGCATGGCGGAAGCTTTCAGGGATGGCAATTGTGCCAGACTCGCCATCATCGGCGAGGACCCGGCCTTGCTCTCGGCGCAAGACCCGGAGAAGCTGTCGCGGGCAAACAGGGCGCGTTCAAAAGCCTACAAGCCCGTCATCGAACTGATCACTTCGTTCGCTACCAACTGGTGCATCATCTCTGCCGCCACACCATCACACGCCCGCAACATGTTTCCCAGCCTGCCGGTAGATCAGGGAATGCAGAAATTGTGGAACGCGATCTTCAAATGCACACGGGCTGATTTGCCAGACCCCATTGCCGCATGGGACGCACACAACAAAGCACTCCACGCCCGCGTGAAGTTTCTCAACGACAAACGCTACACCGCCCTGAAATACAAAGGACCCGGCACGGATTTCACGCTTGGCCTCGTCGATAATCACGTCTGGGCGGGGGGTGCGTCAATGGCGCGCAATGGCATTTTGTGCAATCCCAACATCCCCACAGAAGAAGTCTTCACCATGCCGCACCGCGAACGTGTGGATGGCGTGGTGCGCTCCACGAAGCCCCTGTCCTATCAAGGCTCCATGATTGAAGGCATATCCGTGCGCTTCGAAAAAGGCCGCATCGTCGAAGGCAATGCGACAAAAGGCGGCGATGTGTTCAACAAGATGATTGCAACAGATGATGGTGCGGCCCGCTTGGGTGAAGTGGCATTGGTGCCGCATTCATCACCCATCTCCGCCAGCGGTCTCGTCTTCAACGAAACCCTCTACGACGAAAACGCCGCCTGCCACATTGCGGTGGGTCAAGCTTATGCGCAGAACTTGGAAGGCACTGCGGATATGACTGCTGAGCAAAAACTGGCCGCCGGGATGAACACCTCTCTGGTCCACGTTGACTGGATGATCGGCTCTGGGGAACTCGACATCGACGGCATCACCAAAGACGGCAAAGCCGAACCCCTGATGCGCAATGGAGAATGGGCGTAATGCCTGACATAACAACCACCCAAATTCTCCTCTCCCTCTGCCTCTTTCTCGGTGCAGCACTCTACACATCCGTGGGCCACGCAGGTGCCTCCGCCTATATCGCAACCATGGCATTGTTTGGCATACCCGCCGCCACCATGCGGCCTACGGCTCTGGTGCTGAATATTCTCGTCGCAAGTTTTGGGGCCATCCGCTTCACCCGTGCAGGATTGTTCCGCTGGCGCGGCTGCTGGCCGTTTATTGTCGGGGCCGTGCCCTTCGCTTTTCTTGGCGGGTATATGCAGTTGCCGGGTCATATCCACAAAACCATCATCGGCATCGTGCTGCTCATCGCGGCTGCAAGATTGCTCTGGCCGAAACCACTTGCTGTATTGTCCGACTGGAAAGACCCGCCCATTGCCTTTGCCATCCCCGCAGGCATGGCCATCGGCTTTCTGAGCGGCCTCACCGGAACAGGCGGTGGCATATTCCTCACCCCGCTCCTGCTCTTCATGGCGTGGTCCGAAACCAAAACCGCGTCAGGTATTTCCGTCGTCTTCATCCTGTGCAATTCCATCGCAGGCCTCCTTGGAAACTACGCGTCCTTGAAATCCCTGCCCGCCGAGCTGCCGCTCTACATGGTGGCAGTCATGTTGGGAGCAGTGGTGGGAACGCAGCTGGGCATTCACAAATTTTCAAAAGACCACCTGCTGAAGGCACTGGGTGTGGTTCTGGTGATTGCGGGGGGCAAGTTGATCGGGGTGTATGGTTGACCATTGATAGGGCAATCGCTTGTAGCCAAGGGACCTCTCCCGCCCTTCGGGCACCCTCCCCAGAGGGGAGGGGATCGTGGTTGAGAGAGTTCATCACGGGAGGTGTTTAAACAATTCCCTCCCCTCTGGGGAGGGTACGGCGAAGCCGGGGGAGAGGTCCCTTGGCCACAAGCGATTGCCCTGGACCATCAACCCCAAGCCTTGAACCCGCCATGCCAGTCTTGTAAGTGGATGACACATCACAACCGAGGTTTCCCTTTTTCATGTCCATCAAACTCTACCGTGGCGATTTGCCTGCCGATTTTATCTCCGGACCCGCCATTGCCATTGATACGGAAACCATGGGGTTGAACCCGCGCCGGGACCGCTTGTGCGTGATCCAGTTGTCGACGGGAGACGGCAATGCCCATGTCATTCAGATTGATGCCAAGACCCGGGAAGCACCGCGTTTGAAGGCTGTTCTTGAAGATCCAAACGTTCTCAAGATTTTTCACTTCGCCCGCTTTGATGTGGCAGTACTCAAACATTCCCTCGGCATTGAAACAGCACCCCTCTACTGCACCAAGATCGCCTCCAAAATCGCCCGCACCTATACCGACCGTCATGGCCTCAAAGACCTGTTGCGCGAATTGATAGGCATTGACGCCAACAAGCAGCAGCAGAGTTCGGACTGGGGTGCGCATATTCTGACCGACGCCCAGAAAACCTATGCGGCAGGCGACGTGCTTTATCTGCACGAGTTGAAAGCCCGCCTTGACCAGATATTGGAACGTGAAGGCCGCGCTCACCTGGCCCATGCCAGCTTCGCCTTCCTGCCCACCCGCGTGGCTCTTGACCTCGGCGGCTGGGGTGAAGAAGATGTCTTCGCCCACTGAACTTTCAGTCACAGCACGGCGGGCGCAATCGCGCTCCGGCCTGTCAGGGCTGCTGGGGGGGATTGCAGCTTCGGGCGCTTTGGGGCTGATGGCATTGTTCATCTGGCAAGCAGGTGTTTTGGCACCACCTTCACCGCAGGATGTCAAGACAGCGGACAAGGTTGCAAAGCCCGAACAGATCACCTCGCAAAATGCCTCGATTGCAGGTACCGACAAAAACAATCTGCCCTTCGAAATTCGTGCCAAATCCGGCGAGCAAGACAAGCTGCTTGAACATGTCGTGCACATGCAAGCCGTGACCAGCGTGTTTGAACGTCCAAGCGGCTCAAAACTTGATGTGAGTTCGGACACCGGCCGCTATGACCGCAAGACCAAGGCACTTGAACTTGACGGCAATGTGGTGTTCAGCGAAGGCACACGGTTCAGGGCGGTGATGCAAAAAGCTTCCATTGATACACAAAACCAGAGTCTTGCCTCACAATCGCCTGTCAAGGTTGACATGCAAGGCACCAAGATTGAGGCTGACAGCCTCGAGGTATCGGCGGGCGGCACACGGCTTTTGTTCAAGGGCGGTGTGAAAGCACATTTTGAGAAGAAGAAAAACACGGGAGACGGTGGATGAAAATACGGATAGCAATGCTTGTTGCGGTTTCAGCTCTGGCGCTGTTACCACAGGCCAAGGCCGAAACGGCTGTCAGCGCAGGCGCTGTTGATATTGAGGCCTCTGAAATGGAAATCCTTGAAACCGACAAGCGCGCCATTTTCCGTGGCGACGTGGTGGCCAAGCGCCCGACGGATACCATTCGCTGTGCGGAAATGGTGGTTTACTATGTCGATGTGAAACAGGCTGACGGCAGCAGCAATACTGAAGTCGACAAGCTCGATTGCAACTCCTCAGTCACCATCACAACCACAACGCAAACCATCACCGGCGATCTTGCTGTGTTCCAGCTCCGGCAAAACCTGTTGGACGTCACAGGAAATGTGAAAGTGGTGCAGGGCAAAACCGTGATCCGTGGACCGCACCTCACCGTTGATCTGAAAACCAAACGCACCAAAATGTCGGGAGGCCGCATCAAGGGACGGTTCATACCCAAGTGAAATCACGTCGGAATTCCCCCTTCATTCAAATTTAACGTAAATGGTTGCTAATCACATGGCGTCTCCGTCAAGGACACCGGTTCGTCCGGCCCCCATGGCAGCGCGGGTTTTAAAGCGCCCGCAAGTCCAAGGGCCAAAACCGAGGGGTGACGGGCTTGAAGCCGTGATGCTTGCAAAAAGCTACCGGAAAAGGCCCGTTGTCCGCAGTGTGTCTGTGACGGTCAGGCGTGGTGAGGCCGTAGGCCTGCTGGGTCCCAACGGGGCTGGCAAAACGACCGTGTTCTATATGATCACGGGTCTGATTGCCGCCGATCAGGGCACCATCAGTCTAGATGGCGTGGATATCACACACCTGCCCATGTATCAGCGGGCGCGTTTGGGTATAGGATATCTGCCCCAGGAAAGTTCTGTGTTCCGGGGTCTCACGGTTGAGGAAAATCTGCGTTCGGTTCTCGAGCTGCACCAGCCCGACAAAACCGCGCGCGAACGTCAGTTGCGTGAGTTGTATGATGAGTTTTCAATTGCCCATATCCGGCATTCGCCGGCTGTTGCACTCTCTGGCGGCGAACGTCGGCGGGTGGAAATCGCCCGCGCCCTTGCCACCAATCCCCAATTCATGCTCCTCGACGAGCCCTTCGCCGGAATTGACCCGATTGCAATCGGTGATATTCGCAAGCTGGTGCGTCAGCTCACCGCTCGGGGCATCGGGGTGCTTATTACAGATCACAATGTACGAGAAACCCTCGGACTCATTGACCGGGCACTCATCCTCCATGAGGGCCACGTCCTGACGGAGGGACGGCCGGAGGATATTGTGAATGATCCCGATGTGCGGCGGTATTATCTGGGCGAGGGGTTTAGTTATTGAGGGGAAGGTAAAGGCGCTGCCGTAACTCTTCCGCCGTGATTTCTTTGTGAGTTATTTCCCGATTCAGCCAAGAGTTCATAGCAGTGAGCACGTCTAAATTTCGATTCCTAACAAGAAAACATGGGAATCCAAAATTTGGCTGAAATACGCATTTCAATTTGAGTGGGAAAAAATTTTGCTCAGAATTTTTGGCCGTTCGCGCGGGAATGATCAACCTGACCCGCCCCGCAAACCGACTTGGGCACCATTTTGGCTGTCGCGATTTAAGCGAAAGAAAATTGAATTGATCTGCAATAGTGCGGCGACAATTGCAATGGCCAAACGAATTCCCGACAACCCAACCCAAGAGGACGTGCTTGAACGATTTGCGGGCGAACGCATTTTGCGTGCAACGAAGTACAAAGAGTTTAGAAAGCTTGAAAAGTATGATCAGCATGTAAATTTCATGTTTGTTGTTGCCTGCAAGTATGATGACGAAAAACTACGGGATATGAATCTAGATTCATATTTCAAAGGAAGACATGGCGAGTATTTGAACTGGCTCAGAGCCGATCTCCGAAAGCTGGTTGAAACCTATCCGAATGCTGAGGAAAAAAAGCAACTTCGAAAAACTGAACTAAGTGCCGAGTTACAAAGACTTCAGGGCCTTGCCGACGTTGTCTGAAGCCCTCCAAACAAATCCAAATTCGTTGCAGTCTTTTTCCACAAGATGGCAGCGGCGCATCAACTCTAGACCTGACTCTACTAGGCGTCGCCGAACAAGGAGTTCGCCTTTTCGAGTTGGTACTTCTGCATGCAACGAACGGGGGCCGCCAATATCGTGCGAATGAACGACCACATGATCAAATAGAACCATTTCAGAAAGATCGGCCACTTCGGGTCGCAACAACTCCAAAATTATGACCGCACGAATACCTGCTTCGAGCTGGGAGTTGAAAAGATAGCCGAACTCCTCTGTGATTAGAGCGACCATTTTAGTTCGCCTTCGCTTGCGAGGTGATGACACATGCCTTGACGCACTGGTGGACGCGACATTTTTCCGAGAATTGACAATGGTGCCAATGCAACGTGTATCATAACAGCATCCATGCGACGCAGTTTTGAAGCATAAGTCTGATTATACACGTCCACGACAGAATGAAATACATCTTTCT
Organism: Hyphomicrobiales bacterium; assembly: GCA_043754325.1. GTDB lineage: Bacteria > Pseudomonadota > Alphaproteobacteria > Rhizobiales > Aestuariivirgaceae > Aestuariivirga. The sequence goes on along the minus strand of JAYUVC010000186.1, from coordinate 21,935 downwards.
TGAACGTATCAACCGCTCCCGGCGCAGTGTTGTCTCGGTGAAACCTGTCAAACCATGCAGCATCAAAATTACGTGTTCTTTGGATTATCAGATGATCTCCATACTGTTGATGCGAAAGTATTGAGTCGACGTCCGCATATTGTGTTCCGCTGGCCTCACCATAGACACTACGGAGTTGCTCGATGTAACCCAGTTCTTCGATTTGTATTTCTGGCGGCACTTGGCCAATTGGCGCTTCACCGGGTGTAAGGCCGAGGACCTTGGATAGGGCGGGGGCAGCATCCGCGTCTTTGGAAATTAATGGTGCGGTCAAATAAGTGACACGACTGAAGTCAAAGGTTTCAATCGCCGTGCGAATTTCTGCGGTGAGGGGAGATGGCTCACTTTTGGTGATTTCTTCTCTACAGTGATTATCCCAGTTTTCAATCAGATAAGGTCCAATCCAAGAAGGATTTTGCAACAGTCTATGAAGCGGCCCAACTATACCTCTGGGAGAAACAAACACATATCGACTTGGCAGGGTTTGGTATTCGCCCTTATTATGATGATAGAACACTTTGCCGAGTTCTGTGATTGCTTCACCCGTGCCCAGCTTGCTTCCCTTTGTTTTGCGCTTGCATTGATAGAGTTCCCACGGGCCCTCATGAAGGGTGTTGCTTTGAAAGGCTATTACATCCCTTCCTTTGTCACTCGCCTTGCCAACACGTTCAACAAGGAAATACTCACTCGTCTTTTGGTCCAACCAAAGATCAATGAATTCCTCAAGCTGATCATCACTTATTTCTTGCAGCCGAATTGCAACACTGGTCATTTGAAACTCTTTATGATTCCAATACGACGCCAAATCAACCGCACGTAGTTTGATAGTGGTCTTTGCGTAATAGTGCGCACGCGAAATTTGGTCACAGCGTCGCCAGCCCCTGTCAGTCCACAAAACCTCGGCATCATCTTCGAAGAACGCAACACCCCCGCCCGCAACAGCGCATCACCAAAGTGTTGGAAAACCCCGTGGCTACGGGCAGTCTCCGCATGGAAGGCGAGGGTGATGCTGCGCGGTATTTCGCGGTGAAGTAAGCGGGGTCGCGGCTTTCGCCGGGATGACGTGGGTGGAGCAGGGTTCCGGTGAAGTCTTTCGCAACCGGGGTGCGGCTGCCGTGTTCGGCCCGGGCAGCGGGGCACTTATTCACGATGTCAATCAGCCGGGGCAGAGCCCAACCGGTTGACACCTGATATAGGACAGCATTCTATCCCTGTCAAGGACTAAAATCAAACATCCAGATTCGCCACATTCAGTGCATTGGTCACAATGAACTCGCGGCGTGGTTCCACCACATCGCCCATCAACTTGGTGAAAATGTCGTCTGCCTGGTCAACCTCGGATACCTTCACGCGGAGCAGCGTGCGTACATTGGGGTCCAGCGTGGTTTCCCAGAGTTGGTCCGGGTTCATTTCTCCCAGGCCCTTGTAGCGTTGCAGGGTCATGCCCTTGCGGCCTGTGGCGAAAATCGATTCCAGCAATCCGAGCGGGCCATTGATGGGAATATCAGCGTCCTTGCGTTTCAGCTTGGCGGGGCGCGCATAGATTTCCTGGAGGTGTGTGGTTTTGCGGTCGAGGCGCAGGGCATCGGAAGAGCCAATGAGTTTTGCGTCGATCAACCAGCTCTCCTTGACGCCACGCATTTCGCGGGCAAAGCGCAAGCCGCCGTCGATGGTGGCTTCGCCGACCCAGCCGCGCTCGGTTTCGTCAGAAAGTGCATCAAGGCGCTTTCCGATATAAACTGCTGCGGCTTCGCCGTGCTCCCGGTTTGCCAACACGTCGGGGTTCAAGGCTCCCGCAATTGCCGCTTGCTCGATGACCATTGTGGGGTAACGCGAATGCAGGCTTTCAATGACGGTGCGAATGCCGATGGCCTCTTCGACAATGCTGCGAAGATCGGCGCCTGCGCGTTCCGAACCATCGGCCAGCACCAGCTTCACGCCGTCGAGGCCCGACTCGACCAGGTTGTTCTCCAGCGCCTGATTGTCCTTCAGGTACAATTCGGACTTGCCGCGCGTGATTTTGTAGAGCGGTGGCTGGGCAATGAAGAGATGGCCGCGCTCAATGACCAAGGGCATCTGGCGATAGAAAAAGGTAAGCAGAAGCGTTCTGATATGCGCACCATCCACGTCGGCGTCGGTCATGATGATGATCTTGTGGTAGCGCAACTTTTCGATATTGAATTCTTCGCGGCCAATGCCGGTGCCCAGTGCGGTGATCAAGGTTCCGACTTCGGCCGAACCCAGCATTTTGTCAAAGCGGGCGCGTTCAACGTTGAGAATTTTTCCCTTGAGCGGCAACACTGCCTGATTTTCGCGGTTGCGGGCCTGCTTGGCAGAGCCGCCGGCGGAGTCGCCTTCGACGATATAGAGTTCGCACAAGGCAGGATCGCGCTCCTGGCAATCCGCCAGTTTTCCGGGCAACGACGATATATCCAGCACACCTTTGCGGCGCGTGAGTTCACGGGCTTTCCGTGCAGCTTCACGGGCGGCTGCGGCTTCGATCACCTTGTTGATGATGATCTTGGCGTCAGAAGGGTGTTCCTCGAACCAGGCCCCCAATGCATCGTTCACGTAATTTTCAACAACGGGGCGCACTTCCGATGAAACAAGCTTGTCTTTTGTCTGGGATGAAAATTTCGGGTCCGGCACTTTGACAGACAACACACAGGTCAGGCCTTCGCGCGAGTCGTCACCGGTGATGGCAATCTTTTCTTTTTTTCCTGCGGCGGATTTTGAGGAATAGGTATTGACGACGCGGGTCAAGGCCCCACGGAAGCCCGCAAGATGGGTGCCGCCATCGCGCTGGGGAATGTTGTTGGTGAAGCAGAATACACTTTCGTTATATGAGTCATTCCACCACAACGCACATTCCACCGTGATGCCGTCGCGCTCACCCTTGATCAGGATGGGCTCCTTGATCAACGAGGCTTTCGAGCGGTCGAGGTATTTCACGAATGCCGCGATGCCACCTTCATAAAACAATTCGACGACCACGGGTTCAACGCCGCGCTTGTCGGTCAGGGTCACCCGCACACCGGAATTCAGGAATGCCAGTTCACGCAAACGGTGTTCCAAAGTGGCAAAATCAAAATCGACTTTGGTGAAGGTTTGCGTTGAGGGCAGGAAGGTGACTTCGGTGCCGCGCTTGCCACCGGACTCGCCAATAATCTTCAACGGCGCATCGGGCACACCGTGGGTGAAGCTGATGTGATGGCTTTGGTTGTTGCGGTGGATGGTGAGGTCGAGTTTCACCGACAGCGCATTGACAACCGACACACCCACGCCATGCAAACCGCCGGAGACCTTGTAGGAGTTCTGGTCAAATTTGCCACCTGCATGCAACTCCGTCATGACGATTTCGGCAGCAGAGCGTTTGGGTTCGTGGTCGTCGTCGTCCTTGATGCCTGTCGGGATACCGCGGCCATTGTCGGTGACTGTCACTGAACCATCGGCATTCAGCATGACGGTGACGAGAGTGGCGTGACCCGCCAGCGCTTCGTCGATGGCGTTGTCCACCACCTCATAAACCATGTGGTGCAGGCCTGAGCCGTCATCGGTGTCGCCGATATACATGCCCGGCCTTTTCCTGACGGCATCAAGGCCCTTCAAGACCTTGATTGAGTCTGCACCATATTCAGGCATGGGAGGGGTAAGGTCGTCACTGGCCATCAGTCAAATTTCGATTCGTTTAAAGTTCCATTGGCCACATGATACACCACTGTGGAGGGGCTTGCGCCATCAAAAAGCTCAGCCTCAGTCCCCGTCATCCAGGCCTGCACCTTGAGGTCATCAAGGTGGGCAAACAGGGCGGTTCTACGGGCTTTGTCGAGATGTGCCGCGATTTCGTCGAGCAGCAAAACCGGGGCCGAACCCGTGACCGTGCGGATGGCTTCAGTCTGGGCCAGAATGAGACCGATGAGCAGGGCTTTCTGTTCACCCGTCGAACCTTCTTCTGCCGCGATGTTCTTCGGGCCATGGCGCACAACGAGGTCTGAGCGGTGCGGTCCCACCAGCGTGCGACCTGCCGCCTTGTCGGCATTGCGGCCATCATGGAGCAGCTTTTTGTAGCGGTCTTCAGCCTTGAGGGCGGGAAGTTTTGCCACCAAGTCTTCGATCTCTCCTGAAATCGAAAGCTGGCTCCACGGGAAAGGGCCGGAGAGACGTTGTGGGGTGAGGTAAGCGCCGAGGTTGCTCACAGCCTGCAATCGCGCTGCTGCAATCGCCACGGCTTCCTCGGCCATTTGGGTTTCAAGGCTGCTCGCCCAGATGCGGTCAAAAGACCCGTCGAACAAAAGCAGGTTCCGCTCCCGCATGAGTTTTTCATAACGGTTGATGCGGCTGCCGTGTTCGGTGTCGAACAGCGCGACCATCCGGTCGAGATAGCGACGGCGTTCGGAGGCTGGGCCTGAGAACAGGCGGTCAAGGGCGGGGGTCAGCCATACGATGCGCAACAGTCCCGCCAGAGCGCCGGAGCTTTTCTGCAACTGGCCATTAACAAGAACCGCACGGGCAGCGTTGGGGCCTTCAGTTTCAGATTCGGTCCAGGCGGTGCCCAGCTGGATTTCGCCCGTGTGATTTGCGGTCATGGCCGAAACACCCCAACCCCCAATGCCCTGATTGCGGACAATCGACTGATATTCGGCTCCACGCAGTCCACGCCCCGGTGTGAGCAGGGATATGGCTTCCAGAAGATTGGTCTTGCCTGCTCCATTGGCACCCGCAAGTGCAATCAAGCCAGACGGCGGGTCAAGCCGGAGTGCGGCGTAGTTCCGGTAATCCGTCAGCGTGATGCGGGTGATGCGGTGGGAGGGAAAAGGAATGGCGAGCTCACACCCGCATCGGCATCAGCACATACAGGGAGTGTTCGTCTTTTGGATCTTTCACCAATGTGGGTGAACCTGAATCCTGGAATTCGAAGCGGATGGTATCAGCAGTGATCTGGCTTGCCACGTCGAGCAAATAGCGCGAATTGAAGCCGATCTCGATCGGCTCCTGCGTATAATCCACAACCAATTCCTCTTCGGCGGAACCCGAATCAGGATTGTTGACGACGAGAGACATTTTGCCGTCGCTCAACGACAGTTTCACAGCGCGGCTTTTTTCCAGCGAAATGGTCGACACACGGTCAACGGCTTGCGCAAAATCCTTCGACTCGGTGACCAGCACCTTGGAGTTGTTGCGGGGAATGACCCGCTCATAATCCGGGAAAGTGCCATCGATCAGTTTTGAGGTCAGCACCAGGTTGCCAACGGAAAAACGGATTTTCGAGGATGACAGAGACACTTCCATGTCGCCCTCTTCACCTTCGATGAGCTTGACAATTTCGAGCACAGTTTTGCGGGGAACAATGACACCCGGCATGCCGTCTGCACCCGCTGGCAAAGCCACTTGCGACTGCGCCAGACGATGACCGTCGGTGGCCACGGCCCGCAAGGTTTCAGCCTGTTTGGCCTGATGCAGATAGATGCCATTCAGATAGTAGCGTGTCTCTTCGGTTGAAATTGCAAAGCGGGTTTTTTCGATGAGGAACTTGAGAGAGCTTGCAGGCAAAGAAAAGGTGTTGCCAAATTCGCCGGATGAAAGATCGGGGAAATCTTCCGCAGGCAGCGCCTGCAAGGCAAAGCGAGAGCGACCGGCATGGATTGATACCCGTGATGAGTCAGGGCCCTGCTCCAATTGCAATTGCGCTCCGTCAGGCAATTTTCGCACGATGTCATAAAGCATGTGGGCGGGAACTGTGGCCGCCCCTTCGCGCGATGTTTCCGCAGCAACGGTTTCGACAATTTCAATGTCGAGATCAGTTGCCGTGAGCTTCACGCTACCCTGCTTTGCCTGCACTAAAACATTCGACAATACCGGAATGGTATTGCGGCGTTCGACCACGCTCTGCACATGGTTCAAGGCTTTCAGGAAGGCAGACCGTTCAATGGTGACACGCATGATGGTTCAGGTACTCGACTTCAAAAGGCGGGGCGCAACCAAGGTTACGCGGGCAACGTTACGCGGGGCCTGCAACAATGGCCTTTTGCCCCGCGCTTTTCAAGCGTCAACCTAGTGTTTTGAACAGTTCAAACCTGTTCCATGAGGCGGATGAGCAGGGCCACGTCCTTGGCCATGTTTTCATCGACCCTGACCTGTTCGTCGATCTTGCGGACCGCGTGCAAAACCGTGGAATGGTCACGCCCGCCAAAGCGCCTGCCAATTTCCGGCAGGGAGCGGCTTGTCAGCTTCTTGGCGAGGTACATGCCGATCTGGCGGGGTACAACGACCGTACGCGAACGCCGTGGTGACAGCAGATCAGCCCGTGCCACATTGTAATGGCGGCCCACAATTTTCAGGATATCGTCGATCTTGATGCGACCGGGGTCCATGTTGCCGTTGGGCGAGGCATCCCGCAGCACCACTGAAGCCAGATCCAGGGTGACGGGTGTGTTGTTGAATTGTTGATAGGCGATGATCCGGTTCAACGCCCCCTCAAGTTCTCGACCACCCCCCGCAGTGCGAACGGCAATCAGGTCAAGCACATCGTCCGGCAAGGTTTGCGCGGGATCGCGGGTCAACATCTGGGCATGCCGGGCGCGGACAATCTTGCGGCGCAACTCTTCATCGGGGGCTTCGATGTCAATCACCAGACCACCCATCATGCGCGAGCGCATGCGCTGGTCGATGGAATCAAGCTGGGCCGGCGGCACATCGGCGGCGATGATGACCTGACGCTTTGCGTCGACCAGGGAATTGAACGCGTGACAGAATTCCTGCTGGATGGCTTTACCCTGCAGGAACTGGAAGTCGTCGATCAACAAGACATCAACGGCTTTGAACTGATCCTTGAACGACAATGTGTCGCGCTGGCGCAGCGCCTGGATGAAGCCATACATGAAGCGTTCCGCCGTCAACATGAGAACACGGCGACCTGTGCCTGAGGCTTTGATGCGGTGGGCCACGGCGTTGAGCAAATGGCTTTTGCCAAGGCCTGCGGCGGCGTGGATGAACAGCGGGTTGAAGCTCAAGACCGTTCCGGCCTGGGCGTTTGCCACCCGCATGGCGCCCGCATGGGCCAGCTGGTTTGAAGCCCCGATCATGAAGCTGTCAAAAGTCTGACCTTCGTCCAAAGGTGTGGCCTTGTCAGCGACAAGGGAGGGCAACACCAGTGGCGCATGTCGCAATGGCTCGACAGGCGCTGCCTGCCGAAGAGGTTGGTTTTTTTGGGACTGTCCAACCGGCGTTCCCTGCTGGCGCACGCGAACCTGCACAAGTGTCAAGACACCCAGTTCCGCTTCTGCGATCTTTTGCAGCTTGGACACATAATGGCTCTCGATCCAACTTTTCAGAAAGCGGGTGGGAACCGAAACGGTGAGCTGGCCCGTGGCACAGCTTTCCATGTCCATGCGGCCAAACCAGCTGTTGAACAGGTCGTCACCCAGCTCCGCCCGCAGGCGGCTTTGGATTTTTTGCCATTGGCCCTTCAACACATCCGTTGCAGTTGGTCCGGCGTCTTGGGTATTCGCTTGTATTGCCTCAGTCACTTCGCATTCCATTTTCAGTTTGTGCTCACCGTCAAGTCCATTGTGCTGAACTCACCGAATTGCCCCCCGCACCTGGGATCACGCGCAAAACAAACCACCGCCGGAACCGAAGCTCCGTCGCACGTTACACACCTGCAGAGTGCACGAACCTGAAGGGTCCGCACATGACTGCGCTTGTTCAACTCATGATTTGACGGGTTGCCACACCGCCATTACGCCGATCCCCGCCACACTTTGAGCGCCGGGTTATCCCCGCTGCCCGTTGGCTTCGATTGAACCTAGTCAGGGGAGGGGCCGGGCTGCAACGCCGAAATTTGATAATCCGTGTACGGAACGTCGAGGTTTGCCCTTGACAGCCTTCCAAGACACCAATGCCAATCTGCTAAGCCCCTGAATCTCTCAGTTGAATCGCGTTGGCCCGGTTAGTTTGGAGGCTTGATAAAAATTCAAAAAGAATCCGCTTGACCGGGGGCCGGAACTGGACAGGTTGACCCCGGCTCTGGTTAAAGCTGCGGATATTTATATAACATGTTGAAAATATTAGACTAAATTGTGCATATTAATCCGCGTCCGGACAAATAAAAAGGCCGCTGAATTTCTTCAGCGGCCCCGAAATCGTCACTTGTCTGGCAATATATCAGGCAGATTGACAAATTTGGTAAGGCATCAGCCCTGCATGGCGCTGACTCGCGCGGTGAGGCGTGAGACTTTGCGCGACGCTGTGTTCTTGTGCAGAATTCCTTTTTGCGCACCGCGGGCCAGTTGTGGCTGGGCCACTTTCAAGGCGGCTTCGGCATTGGCTTTCACGCCAGAGGTAATGGCCTCTTCAACCTTGCGCACGGTGGTTCGCACCATGGTTGTGCGGTTCTTGTTGATGGTCGCACGACGGGCTGAAACGCGGGTTGCCTTTTTGGCAGAGGAGGTATTGGCCATTGAAATTCCTGTTTTATTAAAGGTTGACCCGAACCGGGTCAGCCGGAAACGGTTTCGCCCGGGATTTCGACCGGGGCTTTGGGCGGGCTTATAGACATGAAGTGTTGCAAAGGTCAATTGCGGCTTTGCACCGGCTCCATTATAAGGCCAATCATGTACAGCGAAACACGGCCTTGGGGCGCATTTCACGTTCTTGATGAACACACCGGCTTCAAAGTGAAGCGGATTTCCGTCACTGCCTCCGGGCGGTTGTCGCTGCAAAGCCACAAGCACCGGTCTGAACACTGGACCGTCGTCAATGGTACGGCAACGGTGACGGTGGATGACAGGGTTTTAACCCTCACACGTGGACAGTCGGCTGATATTCCACTCGGTGCCAGGCACCGCCTGGAAAATCTGGGACCCGAACTTGTCGAGATCATCGAAGTTCAGTTTGGCGACTATCTCGGCGAAGACGACATCATCCGCTATGATGACATCTATAACCGGACGTAGGGGGACTGTTTGCTCTCTCTTGCAAACTGTCCCCGATTTGCGCCGACCGAAGTTCGGGGACAGTTTGCGAGAAAGAGCAAACAGTCCCCTCGCCTTACTCAGCCGATCTTCTCGAACTTGCCGCTGTTGCCGGACCTCGACAGGGCATCCAGAATCCGCATATTGGTAATGGCGTCCTCGACGCCCCAGACCAGCTTTTCCTTTTTGCGGACAATGCGGCTGAAGCTTTCGGCTTGCAGCTGATATTGATCTGAAACGGGGAATTCGTGCCATGTCCCCTCATTCATTTCCATGCCTTGCACAAACAAACGGTTGGGTTTGTCAGGGGGCGCGTTGAAGGGAATTTCGATTTCAATGCGGCCTTTGGTGCCCATGATATGGACGCGCTGATAGGGAGCAAGCTGGGTTGAACAGGTAAAGCTCAAATGCCTGCCGCCTGAAAACTCCAGAATGCCACCGGCCAAACGGTCGGTTTTGAATTTGGGATCATAGTCTACTGTCGCAGCAGCGCGGATCGGGTCGCCGTCGAAAATAAAGCGCGAAATGGTCACAGGGTAGCAGCCGATGTCCAACAATCCGCCACCGCCGATATCGGCCATGTTGCGAACATTGTTGGGGTCACGGTTGAAGTAGGAGAACATCACCTGAATGGCGCGGACGTCGCCAATCTCACCCTTCTTCACGCGCCTTTTCGCATCAATCCATTGCAGCGCATGGCGCACCATGAAGGCTTCGGCGATGGTGACTTTTTTCGAAACAGTGCGCAAGGCCAAGGCACCCCGGCTGGAAATGGCGATGGGCTTTTCACACAGCACGTGTTTTCCCGCCCGTGCAGCTTCCAGGGTCAAGCGGACATGCAGATGGTTGGGGGTTGGATTGTAGATGGCTTCAATTTCAGGGTCGTCGAATAATTCCTCGTAGGAGCCATAGGCGTTGGGGATGCCCAGTTGCTTGGCGGCGGCCTTGGCGCGGCGCAAATCCCGGGACGCGATAGCCACCACTTCCACGTCCTTGCTCTTCATCATGCCGGGAATGACTTTTTCCATGCCGATGTTGGCGGTGGAGATAATGCCCCATTTCACTGGTTTCATGTTGGCGCGTTTCCTGTTTCTTGTTGATTGTTGTACATCTGTTTAGGCGTATCGCCGGAAGTTTGCAAAGTGTCGCGTAAAACTGCTGTTTGACCGCGAGAAGGCTTGACCCCCATGCCGCCGACGTGGCTTAACTGGTGCCCAGTTGAGCGCAGGATAAACCCGCGCCATCCAAACCATGCAGGGAGTTCACTATGGTTTCTTCATTTCGTAAAATAACGTCGGCACTGGCGCTTGGTGCAGGTCTCATGGCCATGATCACGGGTGCAGAGGCAGGTGATGCTGAAAGCTGCAAGGCGGTTCGCTTTGCAGATGTAGGCTGGACCGAGATTCAGGTGATCTCCGGCATCGCTTCCATTCTCTATGACGCGCTTGGCTATCAGGCCGATGTCAAGACACTGTCCGTGCCCGTCACCTTCGCAGCACAAAAGAGCAAGGACGTCGAAGTGTTCTTCGGCAACTGGATGCCGTCGCAGACTGCCGACATCAAGGCTTACTTGGATGACAAGTCGATTGAGCAGCTTGCCGTCAACATGGAAGGGGCGGGTTATGGCGTTGTGGTACCGCAATATGTGGCCGATGCCGGTATCAAGTCATTGGCTGATCTTGCAGCTGCCAAGGACAAGTTTTCGGGCAAGTTCTATGGCATTGAAAGCGGCAATGACGGCAACCGCATCATCCAGACTCTCATTGATGACGCAAAGAAAAATCTGACGGGCTGGGAGCTTGTCGAAAGTTCGGAAGCCGGCATGTTGACGGAAGCTGAAAAAGCAATGAAGGACAATCAGTGGATCGTCTTCCTTGGCTGGACGCCGCACCCTGTCATGGGTGACATGAAGCTGCATTATCTCGACGGCGTGTCGGAAGCAGGCTTTGGCCCTGCTTCGGTTTATACCACGGCGCGTGCAGGCTGGGCAGCAGAATGCCCCAATGCCGGGAAGCTCGCCGCCAACTTCAAGTTCAACGTCGCCATGGTGGGTGCCATGATGTCGCCTGTGCTGAAGGACGGCAAGGACCCGAAAGTGGTTGCCACCGAGTGGGTGAAGGCCAATGGCGATACCATCAACACCTGGCTTGAAGGTGTCACCGCAATGGACGGCAGCGATGCCAAGGCTGCTGTTGCCAAGGTCATGCAATAAGCGACCCTTCGAGGCTCGCAAGGGCTCGCACCTTGTCTCAGGGTGAGGGATTTTTATAGATAACCCTCATGCTGAGGTGCCCGCCCTTCGCGGGCCTCGAAGCATCTCCAAGGCGGACTTCGACATTAAAGGACTGGCGCAGATGGATGACAGGCTTACAGAATTGATTTCCGCATGGAAGATTCCCGTGGGCCAATGGGGCAAATCCGTTATCACGTTCGTGACCGATAATTTTGAATGGTTCTTCGACGGAATCAAGGAGGGCCTCAATGCCATCGTGGGCGGGAGCACGTGGTTGCTGCTGCTGTGTCCGCCCGTTGTGCTCGCCGTGTTGATTGCTTGCACCGTATTCTACGTCAAGCGGTCAAAACCATTGGCCATTGGCGTATTGCTCGGCCTGCTCTTCATTATCAACCAGGGCCTGTGGAAGGAAACCATACAGACACTGGTGCTGGTGGTTTATGCAGCGTCACTGTCAATGGCAATTGGTGTGCCGCTTGGAATTTGGTCAGCGCACAAACCGCGGGTGTGGGCGACACTGCAACCCATCCTTGATTTGATGCAGACCATGCCAACGTTTGTTTATCTCATCCCGATTTTGATCCTGTTCGGACTGGGTGCTGCCCCTGCCCTGATCGTCACCATCATCTTCGCCATGCCAGCTCCCGTGCGCATGACCTATCTCGGCATCACTTCCATCCCGCGCCCGATGATTGAGGCGGGTGAAAGTTTTGGTGCCACCAAGCGACAGTTGCTTTGGAAAGTGGAGTTGCCCGCAGCCTTGCCGTCGATCATGGCGGGGCTGACGCAGTGCATCATGCTTTCGCTGTCGATGGTCGTTATCGCCACGCTGATTGGTGCGCCGTCACTCGGCAATCCTGTCAACCGTGCGCTCAACAACCGCAATATTCCGCTGGGTATCGAAGCGGGTCTCGCCATCGTTATCCTCGCGATTATTTTGGATCGTGTGCTTGCGGCACGTGTTGGAGCAAAGAAATGACAACGGCTGTCGCTTTCAAGAATGTCGATATTCTGTTCGGCAAGCAAACTGATGTTGCCATCGCCATGATGGATGGGGGTGCCGCCCGTAGTGAAATTCTCGACAAGACTGGCGTTGTGCTGGGCTGTGCCGGGGCCAATCTCACGGTGCAAGAGGGCGAGATCAGTGTGTTGATGGGCTTGTCGGGCTCCGGCAAATCCACATTGCTGCGCGGCGTCAATGGACTTAACCACGTGACCCGCGGAGCCATAGAGGTGCGTGACGGGAACCGCATGGTTGATGTGGTGTCCTGTGATGCCGATACGTTGCGGCAGGTGCGGCAGAAATCCGTGGCCATGGTGTTCCAGCAATTTGCCTTGCTGCCATGGCGCACGGTGGCGGAAAATGTGGGCTTCGGGCTGGAGCTTGCAGGTGTTCCCGATGCTGAGCGGAAGTCCCGCGTGGAGAAGCAGCTGGAACTCGTCGGCCTGTCGCAATGGAAAAACAAATATGCGCATGAGCTGTCAGGCGGCATGCAGCAACGAGTGGGTCTGGCACGGGCCTTTGCCACCGAAGCGCCGATTCTTTTGATGGATGAACCGTTCTCGGCCCTTGACCCGTTGATCCGCAGCAAGTTGCAGGATGAATTGCTTGACCTGCAGAAGCGGCTGAAAAAGACAATCGTATTTGTGAGCCATGACCTCGAAGAAGCACTCAAGATCGGCAATACCATCACCATCATGGAAGGTGGCCGCATTGTGCAGTCAGGGCGGCCTGAGGATATCGTGCTCAGGCCTGCCAATGATTACGTGCGCGAGTTTATTGCCAATGTGAATCCGCTGTCAGTGCTTACGGCATGGAACGTGATGCGGGGACCACATGAATTGGTAAAAGACAAGGGCGGCTGGATTTGGCTGGATCGCCGGAAGACCACACGCTTCAAACTCGACAAGCACAACCGGGTGACGCTGGTGGAACGGGATGGCGAAGTTGCAACATGGGTGCCCTGTGCGGAGGCGGACTTGCCGCTGGCCAAAAATTTGAAACCCGTGTTCTGGGCCACGCCAGGCACATCACTGAAAACCGTGATGCTCTCCATGCACAAATCCGAAACCGCTCCCGTAGCCCTGTTCAACGACGACAGCACCTTTGCAGGCGCCATCGGCGTCAAGGATGTGTTGCAGGCCGTGTTGAAGCGCTCGGAATAGCCGTCTTACTTGATCGGGACCAGCACTTCCGTGCCGGAGCCGCCGTTGCCAGCAATGGTCCACAGTCCCTGCATGGAGCCGTCAGCGCTGACTTTGTAGATCACCAAACCGACTTCTTCGCCCATGCGATAGGCGGCGGAAAAGCTGTCGTCGTTGCGCATGCAGATGCCTGCTGATGTGGTGGCACCCGTGGTCCAGGAAATTTCGCATGTGGTGTCGGATGTCAAAGTGATTTCTGCTTCCCCGTTATAGGTCGTGCCGTTCAAGTTGGTGCCAGCAACCTGGTAGCGCCCGCCGATGTCGGTTTGCGCTGCTGCCGGCAGCGACAGCGTTGCCAGAATGCAGACGCTGAAAATGGTTTTGTTCATTGAATTTTTCCTCACTGTTGTTCCCCAGGCAACACGTGTCATAAGGGTGCAATGGTTAAACAAATGTCATGCCTGCAGCAAGTGTTGGCAAGCCTAGATGTGCAGCGATGCTTTGGCCAATATCGGCAAAGGATTTGCGGTGGCCCAAACTGCCGGGTCGCAGCGACTTGCCATAGACCATGACAGGAATTTGCTCACGGGTATGTTCAGTGCCAGCCCAGGTTGGGTCATTGCCGTGGTCGGCGGTGAGGATGAGAAGATCATCGTTTTCAAGTTGCGTAAAAACGCGCGGCAAGTGGCTGTCGAACTCTTCCAGTAATTTGCCATAGCCGATGGGGTCACGCCTGTGCCCATGGTTGGTATCAAAGTCGACAAAATTGGTCATCAGGAAGCCGCCGTCTTTCAGGGTGGGCATCAAGGCGATGACCTTCTCCATCATTGGTCCATTGCCGGAAACTTTGACCTCTTCACCCGTTCCGACGTGGCCGTAGATATCGCCGATTTTTCCGACGGAGATGACATGTCGGCCTGCATCTGAAGCGATTTTCAGAAGTGTCGGCGAAGGCGGTGAGATTGCATAGTCTTTGCGGTTTCCAGTGCGCTCAAAAGTCTTTGCGGTTTCGCCAAGGAAAGGACGTGCGATGACGCGGCCCACCTTGATGTCGTAAGTCAGTTCCCGCGCGATTTTGCAAACATCGTAAAGCCGTTGCAAGCCGAAGTGCTTCTCGTGGGCCGCAATCTGGATGACACTGTCTGCCGAGGTGTAGATGATGGGTTTGCCTGTGCGTAGATGTTCCTCGCCAAAGTCTTCAATCACTTGCGTGCCTGATGCGTGGGTGCCGCCAAGCAGTCCCGGCAGTTTTGCACGGCTGGTGATTTGATCGAGCAATGTTTTGGGAAACGATGCGGCTGTATCCGGGTAATAATGCCACTTGAATGGTACGGGCACGCCTGCGATTTCCCAGTGACCGGTGATGGTGTCCTTGCCTTGGGAGACTTCCTGTGCATGGCCCCAGCGTCCGATCAATGTTGCATCCGGGAACGGATTGCGACCTCCCGCTGATTGCGCTGCCAGCCCCAATCCGAGGGACGCCAGGTGTGGAACGTGGAGCGGCATGCGGTCACATATGTGCAGAAATGTATTGGATCCGTCATCACCGAATTGTGCAGCGTCAGGCGCATGGCCTATGCCGAATGAGTCGAGAATGACAAGGAACACGCGGGGCATCAGGGTGCAATCCGCGCGATGATGTTGGGGCCGGATGTGCCATGTTCACCGATGGTATAGGCCGATTTCACGAGAATGGCGGCCTTGTCGAAGTCGGCTTCATATTGTGCATGGATCATGCAGAGCGGCGTTTCATTGTCGGCGCGAAAACCTTTGCCGAGGAGATTGCTCAGCCCAACCGCGTGATTGATTTTGTCTGTTGCCACGCGGCGACCGCCACCCAGTTCGATGACGGCAAGACCGAGGTTTCGCGTGTTCATGGCGGTGACCTGGCCGTCGTCGTCAGCATAAACGGGTTTGACGATGGCGGCGCGGGGCAAGTGCTTGCCGTGGGTGGTGAGAAAATTTCGGGGTCCGCCAAGGGCCTCCACCATGCGGTCAAATTGATCTGCGGCTGCACCTGAGGACAAGGCTTTCTCAAGCTTGACGCGGGCGGAGGTCAGATCACTCGACACTTTTGCACTCACCAAGAGTTCTGCACCCAACGCCAATGTAATGTCGAGGACACGGCTGTTGGTTAAACTATTCAACAGGAATTCAGCGGCATGGGCCACTTCCAGCGCATTGCCAGCAACATGCGCCAGCGGTTCATCCATGTCGGTGATGAGTGCTGTGGTTTTCAGACCGGCACCATTGGCCACCGCCACCAGCGACGTTGCGAGTGCGCGCGCGTCTTCGACGTTGGACATGAAAGCACCGGAGCCGCATTTCACATCCAGCACCAGATGCTGCAATCCCGCTGCGAGTTTCTTCGACAGAATCGAAGCGGTGATCAGCGGTATGCTCTCAACCGTGGCTGTCACATCGCGAATGCCATAGAGCCGCTTGTCGGCGGGGGCGAGGTCGGCGGTTTGGCCGATAATGCAACAGCCAGCTTCGCGCGTGACTTTGCGAAACAGGGCGAGGTCGGGTTGGGTTTTGTAACCGGGAATGGAATCAAGTTTGTCGAGGGTGCCGCCGGTGTGGCCGAGGCCACGACCGGAAATCATGGGAACGTACAGTCCGCAAGCCGCCAGCATGGGAGCGAGATAGAGCGAGATATTGTCGCCAATGCCACCGGAGGAATGTTTGTCCACAACAGGTCCCGGTAAATCCCATTCTAAAACGGTGCCTGAATCACGCATGGCCAGCGTCAAGCCCACGGCTTCTTCACGCGTCATACCCTTGAAGAATACCGCCATGGCGAAGGCTGCAACCTGACCTTCGGAGACGTCGCCTGAAGTCAGCCCTGCGATAAAGTCTTTGACCTGATCGGTTGACAGTGCCGCGCCGTCGCGCTTCCGTCGGATGACTTCCTGCGGCAGCATCATTTAAGGTCCTTGAAAAAGCGCGTAAGCAGACGTTGCATACTCGCCGCTGCCTTCATGCCCTCGCGCTTGGTTTCTTCGTGGGAGGGATTGGCGCCTTTGATGCCGGCGCCCAGATTGGTGATGACAGACAGGCCCGCCACTTTCATTCCAAGACGTCTGGCCATGATGGTTTCGGGTGCCGTCGACATCCCAACGGCATGGCCGCCAATGATCTTTGCCATTTTGATTTCGGCTGGCGTTTCAAATGATGGCCCGGAGAACCAGACATAGACACCTTGCTTCAAGGGGATTTTCTCTTTCTTTGCAGCGGCGAGAAATTGTTTGCGAAGGGCGGGGTCATAGGCGTCCGTCATCGGCACAAAGTTGTCATCGCCATGCTGACCGATCAATGGGTTCATGCCGGACCAGTTGATGTGGTCGGTGATCAGCATGATGGAGCCCGGACCCATCGTTGTTTTCAACGAACCTGCGGCATTGGTAAGGAGCAGGGTTTCAACGCCTGCCTCCTTGAGTTGTTCGAGCACAGGCCACATGACGGCGGCATTGCCGGATTCATAAGGGTGCGCACGGCCTGCAAGCACAGCAACCTCTTTCCCGCCGATAGTACCGACATAGAGCTTTCCCGCATGTCCAGATATTTTCGGAACCGGGAAGTCGGACAAATCCGTGTACGGAATGATCAGCGGATCCTTCACGGCGTCGACGACGGCGCCCAAGGCCGAGCCGAGGATGATGGCGGTTTTGGGTTGACGATTTTCCAGCTGTGAACGCAGGGTCATCTGTTTTCCGTTTTTCTGTTGATTGCTTTGGATTTGCGCTGGCGAATTCCTTCGGCCAGTTTGTCTGTCACTTTGCGCATGAAGGTTTCACTGAAGCGGCCGAGAATAACGGGTTTGGCTGGCATCTCCACTGACCCTTGCAGTGGATCAAGATTATATTCCCCCAGATGCAGGTAGGCATCCAGCTCTTTTTTCAGGCCAGCCAACTTCTTTTCGCCAAAGGGTATTTTCAGGCACCACTCGGTTTCCTTGTCGCTGATCGCAACAATGATCAGAATGGTCATTCCGTTGTTTTGCCGCGCCTTGAATGCGAGGCATGACACACGATCCTTGCTGGTCTCCAGCCCCTTCTCAAATTGCCAATGCCATAGGTAGGGAAAATAAAAGACGCTCCCTTTTTCCAGAGCCTTAGTCGTCATATGAGGTTTCGCCGCGCGCAAAAGCTTCGAGGGCAGGGAGGAGCCATTCCTCTATTTCGTCAGGCGTGTTCGATGTTTTGTAGACACGGCGTGGATTGAGCTGGCGGAACGTTTCGACGCTCATCATCACGTAGCGAGGCTTGTTGTGGTGCGTGATGGTTATGGGCGCTTCGCTGGCTGCATGCGTCACGTCACCAACGTGACGCGAAAGTTCGGCAGTTGAGAAAACCCTTTTACGGCTGGTTTCATAGTTCATCGGTGTAAGATACCGTATTTTCGCTTATTTCGCAATATACGTATATTACAACAAATTTTCCGGCCCGAAACTTTCAGGCAGCAGCTCGTCCAAGGTAAAAGTCCGGATCACATCGCCATCCTCCGTGCAGCAATGGATCTTCACATCACCCTTGGCAAACTCCCTGATCTTCTGGCGGCAGCCGCCGCAGGGGGTGCAGAGGGTGGTTCCATTGCCGATGACAACCACTTCAGCGATGGATTTTCCGCCTGCGCGGATGAGATGCGATATGGCCGAGGCTTCAGCGCACCAGCCTTGCGGATAGGCGGCGTTTTCAATGTTGCAGCCGGAATGGATGCGGCCTTGTTCATCGCGCATGGCGGCACCGACATAAAATTTCGAATAGGGGGCGTGGGCGCGGACACGGGCTTCCATGGCGGCGGAGATGAGGTCGCGCATTTTATCTGTCCTTTGAATAGGGAATTCCCGAAGCCTTGGGCGGAATGGATTTGCCGATGAAGCCTGCGAGCAATACCACGGTCATGACATAGGGCAGCATGTTGATGAACTGCACGGGGATTTCGACGCCCGCAATCTTGAAGCCCTGCATGCGCAATCCAACAGCTTGCAAATAGCCGAACAACAGACAGGCCCAAAGTGCAGGCCACGCCCGCCAACCGGCGAAGATCAAAGCGGCCAAGGCCATGAAGCCACGACCAGCCGACATGTCGCGCACGAAAGAGCCTTGCAGGGCGACGGAGAGATAGGTGCCAGCCAAGCCACACAGGACGCCAGCGATGATCACGGCCTGATAGCGCAGTAGCGCCACCGAAATTCCAGCCGTGTCTACTGCATGAGGGTTTTCTCCTACTGCCCTGAGACGCAAACCGAAGCGGGTTTTTGCCAATGCCCATGCTGTGACGGGAACCAGAATGAAGGCCAGATAGACCAGCACGGAATGGCCGGAGAGGATGTTGAGGTAGGGGCCAATGCCGGGAATGGCCTGGATCGCATCAAAGCCCGGCATATGGAAGACAGGGAATTTTGCTTCTGCGGACAAAGGCGGTGTACGCCCACCCTCCTTGAACCACTCATTGCCCAACACAACCGCGAGGCCAGCGGCCAACATGTTGATGGCGACACCGGAGACCACCTGGTTGCCGCGCTGATTGATCGAGGCATAGCCGTGGATGAGCGAGAACAAGATTGATACCGCGATGGCAAACAGCACGGCAATCCAAGGTGACTGGAAATAGAAGCCCGCTGCGGCAGCCGCAAAGGCAGCAGCCAGCATTTTTCCTTCAAGGCCAATATCGACAATGCCGGAGCGTTCAGACCACAGACCTGCAAGGCACGCAAAAATCAGCGGCACCGACATGCGAATGGTCGAGGACAGGGTTTCGGGGCTGAGGAAAATGTCGAACATCAATCATCTGCCTTGAAAAACAGGGCTTCCAACCACGGCCGGAAGGCCTGTTCGAGTGCGCCCATGAACAGGATGATGAGACCTTGTATCACCACCACCATGTCGCGGTTGATGTGAGTCTTGGCGAAGGAGAGTTCAGTGCCGCCTTGATAGAGAAGTCCAAACAACAGTGCCGCCAGCACAATGCCAATGGGGTGGTTGCGGCCCATGAGGGCGACGGCGATGCCGACGAAGCCTGCGCCTTGCACATATTCAAGCAGCAGGCGGTGTTGTGCGCCCAGCACTTCATTGACGGCGACGAGACCTGCCAATCCGCCTGATACGGCCATGGCAATCATGATGACGCGGTCGGGCTTGATGCCTGCATAAACCGATGCTTCACTGTTCAAACCGACAGCGCGGATTTCATAACCCAGCTTGGTGCGCCAGAGGAAATACCAGACGGCCCAGGCCACGAAGAGTGCAAGAAAGACTGTAAGGTTCAAAGGCGATGCGGGCAGGCGGTAGTCGAAGAATTGTTTGGCGATTTCGCGGAAGGTCAGAATATAGGCGCCAGTGATTTCACGGCTTTCCACCGCCATTTTGCCGATGGGCCGGAACCAGTAATTGATCAGGTAGACCATCAGGCTTGAGGCGATGAAATTGAACATGATCGTGGTGATGACGATGTGGCTGCCGCGCCTGGCTTGCAGGTAGCCGGGCACGAAACCCCAGAAAGCGCCAAAGAGAATGGAAGCAAGTATGGCCATGGGAATGACGATGGGCCACGGCAGGAACTCGAAATAGAGGCCGACCATGGCAGCGCCCAGACCTGCGAAATAGGCTTGCCCCTCGCCCCCGATGTTGAACAACCCGGCGTGAAACGCCACGGCCACACAGAGGCCGGTGAAGATGAAATTGGTGGCGTAGTAGAGGAGATAGCTCCAGCCTTTGAGCGATCCCACAGCACCTTTGATCATGATACCCAGGCACTCGATCGGGTTTTCGTTGATGAGCAGGAAGATGACGGATGTGGCGACCAATGCCAGCAACAAGTTGAGCAGCGGGATGACGCCGACGTCAACCCAGCGCGGGAGATCGCCACGCGCGGTCATGGTGAAATGCTCGCTTGGGGCGCGTGCTTTGAGGCTCGCAAGGGCTCGCACCTCAGCATGAGGAGTCTATGGAGACCCTCACCCTGAGGCGCCTGCCCTCTCGCGGGCCTCGAAGGGTGCGCCACGGGTTTAGTCACCACGCCGCATCCTTCGACACACCAGCCATCAGCAGGCCCAATTCACGCTCAGACGCATCCGCATTCCGCTCACCCATTACGCGGCCTGCGAACATGACGATGATACGGTCAGACAGTGAACGGATTTCGTCAAGCTCCACCGATACCAATAAAATCGCCTTGCCTTGGTCACGCAATTCAATCAGGCGGCGGTGGATGAATTCGATGGCACCGATATCGACACCGCGTGTGGGTTGCCCGACGATGAGAAGGTCGGGGTCGCGCTCAATTTCGCGGGCGAGAATGATTTTCTGCTGATTGCCGCCGGAGAATTTGGCACTTTTCAACAAAGGGTTTGCGGGGCGCACATCAAAGGCCTGCATTTCCCTGCGGGACCGTTCAATCACGGCCTGACGGTTGAGCCGGAAACCTTGCCCCAGCCCATTGTCATAGTGCCAACCAAGTATCGCTGATTCGGACGCATCAAATGACGTGATCAAGCCGCGATGTTGACGGTCTTCCGGCACATGGGCCAAGCCTTCCTGCCGCAAATGGCGCGGGTCGGCCAGTTGTCCGATGGATTTGCCTTCGAAGATGATTTCACCTGATGTTGGCTTGGTAATTCCTGCGATGCAATCCAGCAATTCTGACTGGCCATTTCCGGAGACACCTGCAATGCCGACGATCTCACCCTTCCGCACGGTGAGCGAAACGTTGTCCACGCGTGTGATGCCCTTGCGGTCTTTCCACGTGACGTTCCTTACTTCCAAAACGATTTCGCCGAGATTTGGTGCGCTTTTTTCTACGCGCAATAGCACACGCCTGCCCACCATGGCTTCGGCCAATGCTTCGACGGAGGTTTTTGCGGTTTCGAAATGCGCCACCATTTCACCGCGCCGCATGACCGAAACATGGTCGGTGGCTTTCATAATTTCGCGCAGCTTGTGGGTGATCAGCAGAATGGATTTACCCTGATCCTTCAGTGTACGGAGAATGCGGAACAGGTGATCGGCTTCATCCGGCGTCAACACGCCTGTGGGTTCATCGAGGATGAGAACCTGCGCACCTTTATAAAGTGCTTTCAGAATTTCGACGCGCTGCTGCAAACCGACGGGCAATTCACCGACGATGGCATCTGGGTTGACGTCGAGTTCATATTCGTCGGCCAGGCGTTTGAGTTCGGTGCGGGCCTTCTGCATGGCGGGGCCAATCAGTGCGCCGCCTTCGGCACCCAGCACGATGTTTTCCAGAACGGTAAATGTATCCACCAACATGAAGTGCTGATGCACCATGCCGATGCCCAGTGAGATGGCGTCGGTGGAGGTTTTGATTTTGACGGGTTTGCCGTCGACTTTGATCTCGCCGGAATCAGCAGCGTAAAAGCCAAACAGGATCGACATCAGCGTGGATTTGCCCGCACCGTTTTCACCGATCACGCCATGGATCGAGCCTTTGGCCACGGAGAGGTTCACGTCCTTGTTGGCGTGCACGAGGCCGAAGCGCTTGTCGATGTTGATGAGTTCAATTGCCGGGGTCATGGTGTGTGGTGA
>JAYUVC010000185.1:0-32529 GCA_043754325.1 Hyphomicrobiales bacterium | reverse complement strand
ACGGCGGCGTTGAGTTTTTTGGCTACTGCTTCCAGCATTTTGAAGTTCTCGCCGTTTTGCATGCCGCGACCGCCAGAGACGATGATTTTGGCGGAGGTGAGTTCGGGGCGATCTGAGACCGTGAGGTTTTCGCTGACGTATGTGGAGAGGCCGGGATCGGCGGCGGCATTTATTTTTTCGATTGCCGCGTTGCCGGCTTCACCCGCAGCGGTAAAACTTGCGGTGCGTACGGTGATTATTTTTTTGGCGTCGAGGGATTGCACGGTTTGCACAGCGTTGCCTGCATAAATCAAACGCACAAATGTATCAGCGGATTTGACTTCGGCGATGTCGGAGATTTGCATGACATCGAGAAGGGCTGCAACGCGCGGCATGTAGTTCTTGCCGTTGGTGGTGGCGGGGGCGACGATGTGGTCATAACCTGCGGCCAGTGACACGATCATTGCCGCCATGGGTTCGGCGAGCGGGCGTTCGAGGCTGGCGCTTTCTGCGTGCAGCACCTTCTTCACGCCAGCGAGTTTGGCCGCGGCTTTCGCAGCGCCGTCAGCCTTGTGGCCTGCGATCAGCACATGCACATCGCCACCCATTTGAGATGCGGCGGTCAGTGCCTTATGGGTTGCGTCCTTGAGCGAGGCGTTGTCGTGTTCGGCGATGAGAAGAACAGCCATCAGAATGCTCCTGCGTCTTTGAGTTTGCCGACAAGTTCGGCCACGGATTTGACTTTTACGCCTGCATCGCGCTTTGGCGGATCTTCGGTCTTGATCACCTTGAGGCGGTGTTTGGTATCAACACCGTAATCGGCAGCAGACTTTTCTTCCATGGGCTTTTTCTTCGCCTTCATGATGTTTGGGAGAGATGCATAGCGGGGTTGGTTCAGGCGCAGATCGGTGGTGACGATCAGCGGCATTTTCATTTTAAGGGTTTGCAAGCCGCCATCGATTTCGCGGGTAATGGTGGCTTCACCATTTCCGGGTTCGAGTTTGGAACAGGCGGTAGCCTGTGGCCAGCCCAGCAAGGCTGCCAGCATCTGTCCCGTCTGGTTGGCGTCGTCGTCAATGGCCTGTTTGCCGAGGATGACGATCTCCGGCTTTTCCGCCTCGACTATGGCTTTGAGAATCTTGGCGACGGCAAGGGGTTCGATGAGGTCTTCGTGTTTCACCAAAATGGCGCGGTCAGCACCCATGGCCAAGGCGGTGCGCAGGGTTTCCTGGGCTTGCTGCGGCCCGATGGAAACGGCGATGATTTCCGTGACCACGCCTTTTTCTTTCAGGCGGATGGCTTCTTCGACGCCGATTTCATCGAAGGGGTTCATCGACATCTTGACGTTGGCCAGTTCAACGCCTGACCCATCGGCCTTGACACGGATTTTCACGTTATAATCAACGACGCGCTTCACAGCGACGAGTACCTTCATGGGAACACCTCAAAATTCTGGCCGGACCCTAGTTACGGGGCTTCTGCAAGTCAATTCTGGCAACGGCATAGCACTGTTGAATGCGACGTTTTAGCCGGGTTTTCATCTCACAGGTGTTGAATGAGATCATCCAGTGCCCGGTCGGGTATGCCCAATTCATGCAGATGGCTGGAGGTGTTTTTCACATAATCCATGCAGCTTCCAGCCTCACCCACGCCATTGCGGACAAGCTTGAGTTTGTGTTCGCGGCTCAAGTGACCTGCATATTGCGCGTGGCGTGGGTCCACCACGTAGGTGAGGGCTGTGACTTGCCGCCGGGATTTTGGCAGGGTTATCGGCAGTTGATGCTCCAGATAGACGTGTGTGACCAATTCCCGTTCGGTCAGGTAGCGATAGGTTTCTGGCCAGATTTTATCGTCGACCTCAAAGGCGAGGCCATGGCAGGTGCCGCCCACATCGAGGCCAAAGACCAGGCCATAATTGTCAACCGTACCCCGATATTTATGAGACAACACGCAAAGCGATCGATGCCAGCCCTGCAGGTTTGCGGGCTCAGAGTGCAGACATTCAAATCCGGGACGCCAGATCAGGGAGCCATAGCCGAAGACCCAGTGTGTGCTCATGTCTTGGGATCTGGCCCACGGCCGAAATTGGGTTCTGCCGTGTCCTGGCCTGCCTGAATGATGCTGCGGCGCACGTCGCGGGCTCTGGTGAACAGATCAAACAAGGTGTCGCCGTCGCCCCAGCGGATGGCGCGTTGCAAGACTGAGAGTTCTTCGGAAAAGCGGCCCAGCATTTCCAGCACGGCTTCGCGGTTGTTGAGGAAGACATCGCGCCACATGGTGGGGTCCGAGGCTGCAATACGGGTGAAATCGCGAAAGCCACCGGCTGAATATTTGATGACTTCGGATTTTGTCACTTCTTCGAGGTCGGCAGCGGTTGCTACCGTGTTGTAGGCAATGAGATGTGGGAGATGGCTGGTGATGGCGAGGACGAGGTCGTGGTGTTCCGGCGTCATTTCATCGACCATGGAGCCCAGTGCTTCCCAGAAGGCTTTCAGTTTGGCAACTGCCGCCACATCGGCATGGGGTGGTGGGGTGAGAATGCACCAGCGATTGTCGAAGAGTGTGGCAAAGCCAGCGCGTGGGCCGGACTGCTCGGTGCCTGCAATGGGGTGGCCGGGAATGAAGTGCACGTTGAGGGGCAAGTGTGGGGCCACATCGCGGACGACAGCACCTTTGACGGAACCCACATCGGTGAGAATGGCGCCTGCTTTCAGATGGGGTGCAATTTCTTCTGCGAGTTGGGCGTAAGTGCCAATCGGTGAACACAGGATAATGAGGTCAGCGCCTTTCACCGCATCAGCGGCGCTATCGTGAACTGTATTCACAATTCCAATTTCAACTGCGGTTGCCCGCGTTTCAGCGCTGCGGGCATAGCCGCTGATGGACCCTGTGATGTTTGCACGTCTTGCAGCGTGTGAGAGGGAAGAGCCGATAAGGCCCAGACCCAGCAATGCAATTTTTTCAAACAACAGGCTCAAGACAGGAACCCTTTGAGCGCTGTCACCACGGTGTAGTTGGCCTCTTCTGTGCCTACCGAAATGCGCAAGGCTTGGGGAATTTTGTAACCATCCATGCGCCTGACCACGATGCCATGGTTGAGGAAGTGCGCATCGACGGCCTGCGCAGTCGATGCATCCTTGAAATGTACCAACACGAAATTGCCCGCACTTGGCGTCACCATAAATCCGATTTTTCCGATTTCATTGACAAGCCAGCCCAGCCATTGGGTGTTGTGGGCAATCGCCTTGGCCATGAAGCTGGTATCATTGATCGCGGCAACCCCTGCGGCGATTGCAGGCGATGACACGTTGAAAGGGCCGCGAATACGGTTCAGCACATCCATGACATGGGCAGGGCCATAGGCCCAGCCCAGACGCAAGGCGGCAAGACCGTGAATTTTCGAAAAGGTTCTTGTCATCACCACATTTTCAAATTCCGACACCAGTGCGATGCCTGATTCATAATCATTGGCGGTGACAAATTCCGCATAGGCCGAGTCCACAATCAACAACACATGCGGGGCCAAGGCGGCGTGCAGGCGGCGAAGTTCGCTGGTTGTGATATAGGTGCCAGTGGGGTTGTTGGGATTGGCGATGAAGACGATTTTGGTTTTGGGCGTCACAGCCGCGATCATGGCGTCAACATTGGTCGCAAAACCGCTTTCAGGTGCGATGACGGCTTTGGCACCGTTCGACTGGATGACAATGGGGTACACCATAAAGCCATATTGGCTGTAAACCGCTTCATCGCCCGGTCCGAGATAGGCGTGGGCGAGGAGTTGCAGAATTTCGTCCGAGCCTGCACCGCAGATGATGCGGTCTGCATTCAGGCCGTAACGGATGGCGATGGCTTCGCGCAAAGCGCTGGCGCTGCCGTCGGGGTAGGTTGAGAGTTTTTCAGAAGCCGCCTTGAAAGCTTCGACAGCCATGGGGCTGGCCCCGATGGGCGATTCGTTCGAGGACAATTTAAAGATCTTGTCCCCCTTGGCAAAACTCTTGCCGGGCACATAGGCTTCAATGTCCAGAATTCCCGCCTTGGGTGCGGGGCGCGTGCTTGTCTGTGTCATGTTTCAAATTCCGATGGCCGAGGGATAGCGCCCTGCCACTTTCAGGCCAAGGGATATGTTTGAACGGGTGAGGCCAACAATCGGGCCTTCATGTTCGGAATGAAAACCGGCAAGGGCTGACAGCCGCCATGGCCCGCTTTTCACCTGCCAAATCGGCTGCAACGGAAAGTCACGCGGCAGATTGCCTTGGGTGATGAGCAGGGTTTCATCATGGCCTGTGGGTTCTGCCGGGGCATTGCCGAAAATCAGGAGCTGCGGCACGGTTTCATCCCTGATCACGGGGAGTGCGCCGATGACCTGCGCCGTTCCGGCCTTGCCTGCCACACACCCGTCGATCCACGGGCTTTCGGTTTCAACCACGCAGATGTCACCGGGGTTGACGTTGACCTGCATCAAGGCTTGCGTCTCGTCCTTCCATTCCTCAACCGGCATGGCGGGGAAATGTTCACGCAGACGCAGGCGGTGGCCTAAGGTTTGCGACAGGCGTCTCGACACGTGAAGTGTCATCGGGGCTTGGCCCAGACTTGAATCTGTCAGGATGGCCCGCCACAGCCGCAAGGCAAGGGCGGGTTCCACATTCTGGGCTTTCGCTGCCTGCATGATGCGGCGATGGATTTGTGCCTCACGGGCGGGCCGCAGGGGCGAGCCTGAGGTTTTTGCTGTGACCTGCTTGAAGGATTTGACCTGCGCCGTGATCGTCACACGCTTGGCAAGAAGCGCCAACAACGCGTCATCCACATCGTCCAACTCACGCCGCAGGGCGTCAAGGGCAGGTGTGGCACTGGGGGCGTCGGTCATTGTTTGGTCCGGTTTGGGTTGTTCTGCTGTTTAAGCTGCTTTCAGCACGGATGTGAACCCCATCAGTCCGGTTCCTTGCGTGCACCCTGTGGAGAAGGCAACAGCACCGGACGAAAACGCGGCACCAGACGCCGTGCGCGTTTCCCGGACGAAAACGCATAGACCTGTTTCATGGCTTCAACGATGGTGACACCGGCAAAGCGTTGCAATATCCGTTCGCCAACAATGTCAAAACCCAAGGCCGCATCCAGCAGGGTTTCGTTGCGAAACGGCGGCAGGTAGAGGGCGCTGCGCCATTGGGTGATGGTGAATTTCGAATCTTTCAACAGGCCTGTAATCTGGCCGGAAGAAAAAGGCTGGCCAAAACCAAAGGGGGTCGATTCGGATGCCGCCCAGAGGCCGCGGCGGTTTGGCAGCACCAGAATCACACGGCCTTGTGGAGCCAACACCCGCCAGACTTCATGCAAGGTGTCCAAAGGCGTTTCAGCATGTTCAAGGCCGTGGACAACGAGGGCCAGATCAATTGTGCTTTCCAGCAGCGGCAAGTCAAGATCGTCAACCAGGGCGGAACGGTTGCTTTCACCTTGCGGCCAGTGGATGACGCCTTGTCTGGCCAGCATGAAAGACAGCGACAAAATATCGGGGTCTTGTGGCAGATAGGGCAGCGCGTAACCCAGTCCCATCATGGTCTGGCCGGGTTTGGCGCCGGTGAGGGTAGCCAATTGACGGTTCAACATGCGGGCGGCGCTGCGGCCCGTATGATTTGTGTAGAAATCCCTGACATCAACGACATTCATGCATGCAGACTAGCGGGTTACTCAAGGTTCGTCATGCCTGACCTGCGGCCATGATGCACAGATGATAAATTCCGGAAAGCAGTGTAAGGAGCGCTCCATGTCACACCTTGATGTTCACCAATTCATCTGCCGCGACGACAATTATGGCGTGCTTGTGCACGACACGGTCACCGGCACCACCATGTCCATTGATGCACCATCGGCTCCGGCCATTGCCGACCAGTTGAAAAAACGGGGCTGGCAACTGACCCATATCCTGACCACGCACCACCATCTTGATCATGTTGAGGGGAACCTTGAGCTTAAAGAACATTTCGGTTGCCGCATCATCGGGCCCGAAGCGGAGAAAGACCGGATTCCCGGTATCAGCAAGACTGTCAAAGGTGGCGAGGTGTTTGAACTGGCACAGCGCAAGATCCGGCTGTTTGACTGTCCCGGCCATACACTCGGGCAGATCACTTATCATTTTGAAAATGACTATCTTCTGTTTTCCGCCGACAATATTTTTGCCATGGGCTGTGGTCGGGTGATTGAGGGCACGATGGAGCAGATGTACCACTCGGTGAACCAGTTCCGCGACATTCACCCTGTGACATCGGTCTATTGCGGGCATGAATATACCGAGGCCAATGCAAAGTTTGCGCTGTCGGTTGAACCTGGAAACCGGGCGCTGCACATGCGGGCGACAGAGGTTGCGAATTTGCGGGCCGCGGGCAAGATGACGTGCCCCACCACAATCGGTGACGAGTTGAAAACCAATCCCTATTTCCGCTGTGCGTCGCCTGAGATCAGGGCGAATTTGGGCATGGAGAATGCCACCGATGTTGAGGTGTTTGTGGAACTCCGTACACGGAAGAATAATTTCAGGTCGTAGGTCGCTTGTTCAAACACCCCCTCCCCCCTTCGGGGTACTCCCCCGGCCTCCTTCGAGGCTCGCAAGAGCTCGCGCCTCAGGATGAGGGACGCTGAGGGAGAAGAATGTTTTAACCCACTCGGTCTCTCACATTTTTCGCAATAGCATGTCCTTGGCTGCCACTACCGCACCTGCTGTGATCAGCACGCAGGCCACGGCGATGGACCAGTGATAAGTTGCAAAGCCGAACATTAACAATACCAGTGTCGAAAGCAGCGGTGCGGCATAGGACGCTGCCCCCAGCACCATGATGTCACCCTTTTTCACGCCGTAGTCCCAGGTGTAGAAGGCCACACCGAGTGGCAGAAGGCCAAGTACAATAATGGCCAGCCATTGGGTTGAAGACGCAGGCCAGACAGTTGTTTCGAGTGCAACGTGCAAGACACCCGCGACCGCTGCGGTGATCAAACAAAAACCAGCCACCACATCGGATGGCACATTGCCAAAGCGGCGGGACAACACGGAATAGCCGGACCAGATGAAGGCGCAGGCCAGCGCATAGAGGTGACCGGATTTCAATCCGTCGGACAGGCCGATGGTGCCACCTTTGGTGATGATGGCAACGGCACCTGCGAGGCCCAAAATCGCGCCGATGATGTGATGCACTTTCAGTTTTTCACCGGGCAACAAGGCTGCAAAGAGGACGATCAACAACGGCCAGAGATAGGCGATGAGGCTGGCTTCCACCGGTGGCGCATTCTGGATCGCCAGAAAATAGAGGATATGATAAACGCAGAGTCCGAAGGTGCCCGTTGCCCAGACCTGCCAGCTTTGTTTGAGCGAAGCGATGGCATGGGGCCGCCACGTCCAACTCATCACTCCAGTCATGCCGCCGAGAAAAAAGCACATCGCGGTCAATTGGAACGGCGGGATGGGGCCTGCCGCTGTTGAGAGCAGCGCCAGAAAGGCCCACATCAAAATGGCCGTGAAACCGATCAGGGTTGCGGTTTTCGGGCTGCGGACGGATTGGATTTCTGCTGACATGGGCTGACAGCTACTCCAAATAGATTGCGGGTTGCGAGTGAAAAAGGGAGACCTCTGCATGGCCATGACTGCACTTGAAAAACTGCGCCGTCCACTACGTGTACTTCAAGCCTGTCCCCGAGTTTTAGATCAGGGACAGTTTGCGATAGAACAAACAGTCCCTTCTCCCACCATCTTGAAGATGCCGTCGCCAATCAAGATGAATTGCGTTTAAACCGGAACGCCAAAACTGCCAGTGCCGCACAGACAATCGCATTCCAGCCCGCCAGCGACAGCCCCAGTATACGGATCGCTGGTTCATCACACATGACGCCGGGTCTGGTGAGATCGGGCAAGCCGTCCGAAATTGCTCCGCCTGAACAGGCCACGGGACCCGCCCACAGCTTCCATTCCACGCCGGAATGATAGATGCCGAATATTGCATTGGCCGCCAATATCAGGCCCAACACGACGAGGCCCGACTTGATCCATGCGGGTTTGGCCAACGCCATGAAAGCTGCGAGGGGAATGCCAACATAATAGGCCCAGCGCTGCATCAGGCAGAGTTCACAGGGTGGATAACCCGCATACTCAAAAATATACGCACCGATAATGATGGCAAGCAAAATGACGAAAATGACTGTTGCGGTTTTTTGTGGATTCAACATGTGAACGATCCTGATGAGCCAAGCCATTTGTAGGCAATGTAAAGCCCGATCAACAGGGCAGCCGCAAGGCCCGCAATCAGGCCCAGACGGTTTTCAATAAAACTTTTGATGGGTTCACCCCAGCGCTTCAGGGCCCAGGCCAAGGCGAAGAAACGTGCGCCCCTTGCAAAGATGCAGGAGAGCAGGAAAAACACGAAACTGATCTGTGCCACGCCTGCAAGAATGGTGACGATCTTGATGGGCGGCAGATGTGTGAGCCCAGACGTTGTCAGCAACACCAGCAGGGTCTGTTCGCTGGCACAGGCCCGCATGGCTTCAAATTCGTCGAACTTGCCATAAAACTGCAGCACGGGCCTGGCCACGGTTTCGTAGGCAAAGTATCCCAGAAAATATCCGGCTATTCCCCCCAGCACTGAAAACAACGTGGCCACAAAAGCGTAACGGTAGGCCCGATCCGGGCGGGACAGCGCCATGGGCAGGAACAACACGTCGGCGGGCACGAGGAAAACAGAGCTTTCCACAAAGGCGATAACCGCAAGCCACACCTCGGCGGATTTGCGGGCGGCAAGAGACAGGGTCCAGTCGTAGAGTTTGTGCAGCATGGTCAGTCTTCTGATGGGGGTTTAACGCGGCGGAGGGTTTTGGTTTCACCGCGTTTGGTTTTCGAATCAAGCCTGCGGGTTTTTGACGCCTTGGTGGGTCTGGTGGCAACACGGAACTTCGGGCGCTTTGCGGCTTTTTTCAGCAGGTCCACGAGTTTTTTGAGGGCTTCGTCGCGATTGCGTTCCTGTGAACGATGCGCTTGCGCGGTGATCACCAAATCGCCACTTTGCGCGAGTAAGCGTCCGGCCAATGTTTTTAAGCGTTCTTTCAAGCCGTCAGGCAGGCTTGCTGTTTCAATGTTGAATCGCAGTTCCACTGCGGTTGAAACCTTGTTCACATTCTGTCCACCCGGCCCCGAGGCGCGAATGAAACTTTCACGGATGTCAGCCGGATCAATAACAATGGAATCAGTGATGCGAATCATTGGTTTTTGCTTAAGCCCCTTTCCAGTTGACGGCGCAAGGGCTGCCCACTAGAGGGAGCCCCGGTGAAGCCTCTGTGGCGGAATGGTAGACGCGACAGACTCAAAATCTGTTGTTCGTAAGGGCGTGGGGGTTCGAGTCCCTCCAGGGGCACCAAAGATATGGATCCGTGCTGGCGTAGAATGGAAAGACGATCCTTGTTCATACCCATCATGTTCATACCCATCATGTTCAACCGTATCATGAAAATCCTGTTGCTGGCATTGCTGATGTCAGGTGTGGCGCAGGCCCAGACCGTGGGCGGTCCGACGCTGCTTTTCGACGCCCTGACGGGTGACGTGCTGTCGCAGGAACGCGCTGGCGAACCCTGGTATCCCGCTTCCCTCACCAAATTGATGACGGCCTATATCATTTTCCAGAAACTGCGCGACGGCAGCCTGAAAATTGACCAGCACATCGTGGTGTCTGAAAAAGCCCATTCCCAGGAACCCAGCAAGATTGGAATCCCCACGGGTAAAACAGTGTCAGTGGATTTCGCCCTGCAAGCCTTGCTGGTTTATTCGGCCAATGACATGGCCTATGTGCTGGCGGAAGCAGCATCAGGCAATTACGAACGCTTTGCCGACGAAATGAACGCCGTTGCCAAGAACCTCGGACTGTCGGCCAGTCACTTTGTCAATCCCAATGGCTTGTTCGACCCGCGCCACATCACCAGCGCCCGCGACATTGGCGTGTTGGCAGCGGTGATCGTCAATGAATTTCCCCAGCACGCCCATTATTTCTCGCAAGACTCCATGGCTGTCGGCAAACGCCGCCTGGCCAACCGCAACTCGCTGATTCGCATCATGCCAGAGGCCGATGGCATGAAGACTGGCTTTGTCTGCAATTCCGGTTTCAATCTGGTGGCGTCAGCCACGCGCAATGGCCGGAAACTCATTGCCGTGGTGTTTGGGGCAAAGTCCGGTGGCAACCGCGCCATCATTGCCAAGGGATTGCTGGAGCAGGGCTTTGCCATGTTGCCGCAGCCCGGACTGCACAAGGTGGCTGAAATCGTCAATCTGCCACAAGGCGCCATCGTGCCAGCCGACATGACCACGGGCGTGTGCAAGGCAAAATCTCCTGTCCGGCTGGCAGACGGGTCTGACCTTGCAGGCTGGGCGATTTCATTTGGCACCTACGACAATATGGTGAAGGCTGACATGGCCCTGCGTGGCCGGGTTCTGAGCCCCATAGGCCTTGCCACCCGCAGCAGCGCCGGCGTGGTGAAGCTGCCGGAAAAAGCAGGCTTTGCCGCCTTGATGTGGAACATTCCCCAAGCGGAAAGCCTGTCGCTTTGTACGGCTTACCGCGCAGAAGGGGCACATTGTGATGTGATGCCGCCAGCCCTTGTCGACCAGATCGCAACTTTCGTCAAATCAACGCAGCCCAAAATCAAAGCTGTGGCGCAAGGCTCGGAGGCTGACGTTGACGATGAACCGGTGGCACAGCGTCCCCAATCCAAAAAGCAGCGCGTGAAAGTCAAAATTCAGCTGAAAAAGCAGAAGCGCTGAGCTTTCATGTCGCTTGTGGCGTTGCATGTTGCCTGAAGCTTCACCACACTCACGCCCATGACAACAACCGCCCTCATTCCCGTATCCGTAATCACAGGCTTCCTCGGCTCTGGCAAGACCACGCTGCTCAACACCCTGCTGAAAGACCCGATGCTGGCCAATGCCTGCGTCATCATCAATGAATTTGGCGATGTGGGGGTTGACCATCTGCTGGTGGAAAAGACCGACGAAAACATCATTGAACTGTCGTCGGGGTGTTTGTGCTGCACCATCAGGGGTGACCTGATTGATACCATGCACAGCCTGCTCGACAAGCGGGCGGCTGGATCCCTGAAAGCCTTTGACCGTATTGTCATTGAAACCACAGGCCTTGCTGATCCAGCCCCGGTGCTGCATGCGTTGATGCGCGACGATCTCTTGCTGCAACGGGTTAAACTCGAAGGCGTCATTACCGTTGTCGATGGTTTCAACGGCATGGCAACCCTTGATGCGCATGGTGAAGCCGCAAAGCAGGTGGCCATGGCAGACCGTCTGGTGTTGACCAAGCTCGATTTGCTGGAGGGGAAACCCGGCGAGGACATGCTGTTTGCCATCATCGCGCGTGTGCACAAACTCAACCCATCTGCCCGCATGCTGACCACGCACCGGGGCGAGGCCACGGCCGAACGGCTGTTCAATACGGGGCTTTATGATGCGACGAAGAAGACACTGGATGTGCAGGGCTGGCTTGCCATTGAAGGCGTTGAGCGGGCCGAGAAAGCCCGACACCATCACGGCAAACATCATCACCATGATGTGTCACGCCACGACGAACACATCCGCTCGTTCGCCTTCCGTGACAGTCGCCCCATCTCACCGCAGGGCCTGGAACTGTTTTTGGAATTGCTGACGTCGTATCATGGGCCCAATCTGCTGCGCATGAAGGGCATTATCCTGATGGCTGATGATCCGGCAAGGCCGCTTGCCGTACATGGGGTTCAGCATGTGCTGCATCCGCCGGTGCGGCTTGAGAACTGGCCTGATGGCAAGCCTGAAACGCGACTGGTGTTCATTGTGAAGGACATTGAAAAACCAGTCATCGAAGGCCTGTTCAGGGCCTTCACCGATCAGATTGAGGGTGGCGGTGCCGCCTTTACCGACAAGACGTTATCGTTGAGGTAGAACCATGAAAGCCTATGGATTGAAGAAATGTTCGACTTGCCAGAAGGCACTCGCGTTTCTGGCTGACAAGAACGTGAAAGTGGATTTCACCGATCACCAGGAAACCCCGCCATCGAAAACCCAGGTGGCGGCATGGTCAAAGGCGGTGGGCGGCTGGGAAAAGCTGATCAACAAGGCGGGCTATACCTGGCGCGGGCTTGATGCGGCGGACACGACCGACCTCACGGAGGCGAAGGCCGTTGCGCTTGCAACGAAGCATACATCCCTCATCCGCCGTCCACTGCTTGAGCATGATGATGGCAGGGTGACGGTTGGTTTTACCAATGGGGTGAAGGCGCTGTTTTAATCGAAGGGACCACATCCCCCCTTCGGGGACCTTCTCCACGCAAGGGGGCGAGGAGAAGGGACTGCCTTCAGACCTCCATTGAATATCAGGCATTTGGCGAGGTCGCCGTAGTGTCCCTTCTCCAGCCCACTTGCTGGAGAAGGTGGCGCAACGCGCCGGATGAGGTCCCTTTCTCACCCCCGCACCAAGGGCCTCGTCATGCACGTCGGCCCGCCTTCGCCTTTGCGGCAAATGTCATGGCCTTCAATCACCTCAACCTGCACACCCGCCGCCTGCATGCGCTCCACTGTCACGGGATTGCCAGCTACACTCATGGCATGACGGGGGCCGAGGGCCAGCACGTTGCAGCCCATGGTGTCGAACTCCTGCTCTGGCACATGCACAAAACTGATACCGCGGTCCTCCAGCAATTCGACCAGCCGCACGGGCATCAATGGCAGATAGACCACCGCCAGATCATGGTCGAGCGGTGACAGTACGCTCATCAGATGAAACACATCCGTGCGGCCCTTGTAGTGGGGCATGTCCACCATCAGCACCGACACATCGTCACCGCAAAGTTTCTGCAACTGGCGGCAACCCTCCATGTTGGTCCGGTAGCCGACGCCAGCGACCAGCGTATGGCGGTCCAGCCAGACCAAATCACCGCCTTCAAGTTTGCCGTCGCCAGTGATGTCACCCGCGATGGGAAAGCCCAGCTTTTCGAGTGCGGCCCCATTGATGGCGGCTTCGTTGCGGCGCTGGGGTTTGCCCATGCGCGGGCGCACCAGACCACGTGGTGTGATGACAAGTGCGTCATGGGTGTAAAGTGAATCGAGGGTCAGGCCATCGCCCGACGGCAGATGAATGACTTCGGCACCTGTTGCTTCAAGCAGTGCATCGACCTGTTCAAATTCTGTCAAGGCCTTGGCAAGGTCAGGTCGCGCGTGGAAATTCAGGTCTTTCCATTCCGCATCAATTTTGGCGTCCGACACAAAAGCCTCTTGCGGCCTGCGCACCGCGACTTTTTTGAGCGGTCCCCAATTGTTGAAAGCGCCGAAGTCATAAGTCATCTGCGTTTGATCCTGAATATTTGTTGGCGGTCTTGTGTGTCATGGCTGAGCAACGTGTGGCCTTGCTCCAGACAAAAATGCGGCATGTCGATGGCTGACATGGGGTCGGTGGCCACCACCCGCAGCACGGAACCGCTGCTCATGGCCTCGAGGCGCTTCCGGGCTTTCAACACGGGCAAGGGACAGAGCAGCTCTGTGACATCAAGTGTGGTTTCCGGGTTGTTGCTCATTGGCCAATCGTATAGGCACCTTGCAGGAGCAAAACCAGATGACACTTTTGAATGTTCTTTCCTTCCAGGGCAAGGTGGAGAGCCTGTTGACGCGGGCGTCCCGCGACGAAGGTTTCGTGAAAACGCAAACCGGAACACTCAACCTGACATTTGCCGGACCTGATGATTGCCATGCGGGCCTCACCCGCAAGTCTGACGTCCGCACATTGCCGCTGTACAAGCGCAATATCGACATCCGCAATGTGCGCCAGCTGACCCTGCTCTCCGTTGAAGAACTGGCAGAGATGGCACTGCGTCTCGGCATTCCCATAGTCGAACCTGAATGGCTGGGGGCCAACATGCTGGTGTCCGGCATTCCTGATTTGACGCTGTTGCCGCCATCCACCCGCCTGCAATTTCCCTCCGGTGCCACCATTGTGGTGGACATGGAAAACTACCCCTGTTCGCAGATTGCCAAGGTGATTGACGAACATCACCCCGGCACCCGCTTCAAGGTGATGGAAGCCGCCATGCACAAGCGCGGTGTGACCGCCTGGGTGGAGCGCGAAGGTGAGGTGACAGCTGGCGACGCCATCAAGATCGTCACGCCACCCAACAGGCTTTACCCGCACGCATGAAAATACTGGGGGCGGTCATTGCGGGCGGCAAGTCCAGTCGCATGGGGGGGCGTGAGAAAAGTTTTCTCGTGCTGGATGGCGCAAGCCTGCTGGATCGTACGTTGTCACGCCTGCGCTTTCAGGTTGATGCTGTCATCATCAACGCCAATGGTGATGCGACGCGG
Organism: Hyphomicrobiales bacterium; assembly: GCA_043754325.1. Taxonomy (GTDB): domain Bacteria; phylum Pseudomonadota; class Alphaproteobacteria; order Rhizobiales; family Aestuariivirgaceae; genus Aestuariivirga. Next base: position 18,200 of record JAYUVC010000185.1, on the reverse strand, counting down.
TTTGCAGCATCCGGTGCGGCGGTCGTCGAGGATGTGCTGACGGACATTGGAACACCTTTGGCTGGCTTGCATGCCGCACTCTGTTACGGCGCAAACCATGACTTCGAAGCCGTGGTCACCGTACCCTCAGACGCGCCATTCCTGCCGCTTGATCTGGTAAAACGTCTGGTGGACGCTGGCGACGTGACAGGGGCTGCCATTGCGCGAAGTGACGGACAGGATCACCACCTCACCGGCATCTGGACCACATCAATGGCAAAACCATTGGGCCACCTGATTGAAAGCGAAGGGCTTCGCCGCGTGCAGGATTTTGTGACGAAAGCCAAAGCCGGGAAAGTCGACTGGGCCGCCGTGCCGCACGATCCGTTTTTCAACATCAATACGCCTGAGGATCTGGAGACAGCAGAGATGATTGCGAGGGGGATATGAACGTCATCGGCGTTGCAGGGTTCAAGAATTCCGGCAAGACCACGCTGGTTGAAAAGCTGGTGCGCCATCTCACGGCACAGGGCTATAAAGTCTCCACCATCAAACATGCCCACCACTCTTTCGACATCGACCACGAGGGGCGCGACTCTTTCCGGCACCGGAAGGCTGGTGCATCGCAGGTGGCGGTGATTTCGAAGGAACGCACCGCCATCATTCATGAATTGCGCGGAGAAGAGCCACCCTCATTGCAAAACGTTCTGACCCAGCTTGAACCTTGCGATCTCGTCATTGTCGAAGGCTACAAACGCGACACGCACCTTAAAATCGAAGTGCGCAATATTGCGTTGGACCACCCGGAACTGGCGGGCGATGACCCGACAATCATTGCCATTGCATCCAACGGTTCCATCCAGAATCAGGAGATTCCGGTTTTTGACCGGGATGACATTTTTGCCCTGGCCGCTTTCATCTGCACGCGATTTGGCTTGGTGTCGCAATCCACCAAGCCGCTGTCGCTTGTTCCTCACAGCTGTTGAGTTTTCCTCACTAATGATGGCGTATCAAAAATCATAACTGCAAGCAGGTCATACCCTCATGAAAACCGAAGCAAAAGTTGTCGTCATTGGTGGTGGTGTTGTGGGGGTATCAACGCTTTATCATCTCGCCAAAAAGGGCTGGAGCGATGTGGTGCTGGTTGAGCGGAAGGAGCTGACCTCCGGCTCCACCTGGCATGCCGCTGGTCTGCTTCCGCTGTTCAACATGTCTTATTCCGTCGGGCAGATTCACAAATACTCTGTCAAATTCTATGGCGAACTCGAAGCCGAAACTGGTCAACCCGTGGGCTTTTCCAAAGTCTCCAACATTCGCCTCGCCCGCACCAAGGACCGCTGGGACGAGTTCATGTATTATGCAGGCATTGCCGAAACCCTTGGCATCAAGGTCAACAAGCTGACGCCTGCACAGTTGAAGGAAATCTGGCCGCTGTGTGAAACCGACGGCATCATCGGTGCGATACAGCATCCTGATGACGGCTATATCCAGCCTGCCGATTTGACACAGGCGCTGGCGAAGGGGGCGCGTTCGCGGGGTGCCGAAATCTATCGCAACACCACGGTCACGGCGATTGAACGCAAAGATGACAAGTGGGTGGTGACAACTGATCAAGGCAGCATCACCTGTGATCACGTGGTTTCCTGCACAGGAAACTTTGCCCGGAAGACCGGCGAGATGGTGGGCCTCGATGTTCCCGTCATCCCGGTCGAGCACCAATATATCGTCACCGAACCTCACCCGCTGATCAGGGAACGTCAGGCCAAGGGCCTGCCCGAAATGGGTGTACTGCGCGAAGCCGATTCGAGCTGGTACATGCGTGAAGAAAACGGCGGGTTGTTGCTGGGACCATACGAAAAAGGCGCACCCTGCTGCTATTTGGATGCGCCATCTGACCAGTCGGAATATGAACTGTTCCAGGAAGACCTGGACCGGTTGGCCCCCTATATCGAAACCGCCATCACCCGCGTGCCCGCCTTTGGTGAAGTCGGCATCAAGAAAGTCTACAATGGTGCCATTGCCTATACGCCCGATGGTTCGCCCATCATTGGCCCTGCACCCGGCCTGAAGAATTTCTGGCTCAATGAAGGCCATTCTTTCGGCATCACCGCTGCGGGTGGTGCTGGCTGGCAACTCGCCGAATGGATCATTGATGGTGAACCCACCATTGACATGATGGGGGTGGACCCCCGGCGCTTTGGCCCCTATGCCAGCAAGGGCTATCTCAAAATCAAGAACGAAGAGGCCTATGCCAACGTCTTCACGCCGCATTATCCTGATGAAGAACGTGTGGCAGCACGCCCCTTGAAAACCACACCCTGTTATGCCCGCATGGAAGCGTTGGGCGCGGTGTTCGGCACAGTCTATGGCTGGGAACGTCCGGGCTGGTTTGCGCCTGAAGGTTACGGCCTCACAGCAGATGATCTCAATCAGGATGACACGCTGACCAACCACAATCATGCGCTGCCCTCACGAGACGGCAAGATCAAAGAAAAATGGTCGTTCCGCCGCTCCAACTATTTCAAATATGTGGGCGAAGAATGTCGCGCGGTCATGAACAGCGTCGGCCTGCAGGACATGTCGGCCTTTGCCAAAATGGAAGTCTCCGGCCCCGGAGCGCGGGAGTGGCTTGAATCCATTCTCGCCAACAAGATCCCGAAGAAGATGGGCCGCATCGCCCTCTGCCACATGCTCACGACGCTTGGCGGCGTGCGCGCCGAATTCACCGTCTATGAATGGTCACCCGGAAAATTCTATCTGGTGTCAGCGGGTGCCTATGAAGCGCATGACCATGATTATTTGCGCAAACTCTTGCCTGCCGATGGTTCTGTGAAACTCACCCCGCTTACCACACGTCTTGGTGTGCTGGTCATCGCAGGCCCCAATGCCCGCAAACTGTTGCAGAAACTGACCTCAACCGATCTTGCCAATGAAGCCTTTCCGTGGCTCACAGGCAAGGCCATCCACGTTGGCCCCGTATCGACACATTGTCTGCGTGTGAACTTCGTGGGTGAACTCGGCTACGAATTCCATCACCCCCTCGAACAGCAAGTGGCACTCTTCGATTTGTTGATGGATGCGGGCAAGGAATTCAACATCCGCCCCTATGGCATCAAGGCTATGGGCGCACTCTCCATCGAGAAAAGCTACCGCCTTGTGCCGCGTGAACTCTCCATTGAATACAATGCCTATGAATCAGCGCTTGATCGTTTTGTGCATCCATCAAAAGGCAACTTCATCGGTCGCGACGCGCTTGTTCAAGCCAAGGAAAAAGGCCTGAACTGGAACTTCGTCACCATGGAAGTCCACGGCATCACCGACGACTGGTCAGACGTGCGCGGCTCCGAGCCCATCTATGCAAATGGCAAACTCATCGGCCGCGCCACCAATGGTGGCTATGGTTTTCGCGTCAACAAATCTCTGGCTCTCGCAATGGTGAAGCCGGACTTTTCAGCGTTGGGTACCGAGCTTGAAGTGAAAATTCTCGACAAACATTTCAAGACCACTGTGATCGCCGAAAGTCCCTATGATCCGGACAACGTGGCGCTGCGGGGCTGACGGCAGCGTAACGATTCAAGGCTCCAGTTCTGAATCCCAGTAGAGATAATCCATCCAGCTCTGGTGCAGATAGTTGGGCGGAAACAGCCGACCGTTGCTGTGCAGCTGGTTGACGGTCGGGCAGAAGGGTTTCTGCCGGGGATACATTTTCACCTCATGCATCAAATGTCCGCCCTTGCGCAGGTTGCAGGGTGAACACGCCGCCACAACATTTTCCCATGTGGTCTGCCCGCCCTTGGAGCGCGGCAACACGTGGTCGAATGTCAGATCATCGGGTGACGTACAATATTGGCAGGAAAACTTGTCACGCAGGAACACGTTGAAGCGGGTGAAGGCGGGGTTGCGCGAGGGCTTTACGTAAGTCTTCAGCGAGACCACCGACGGCAGACGGAACTCCGTCGTCGGGCTTCTGACCACGGTATCATATTCCGAGACAATGTTGACGCGGTCGAGGAACACGGCTTTCAGTGAATCCTGCCAGGACCATAGAGACAAGGGATAGTAACTCAACGGCCGATAGTCGGCGTTGAGCACGAGCGCGGGGCAGGATTCTGGCGCTATGGGTGCATGATACAAGGTCACGTCTCCATTCCGGGTGATCCGGACATTAGCACCACTATATAGTGTGTATCAGTCCTGTGAAGGGGTTGAAATCTGTCGGAAATCAGGCCTGTGACATTTGCTTCATGCTGCGGTAATGCGCCCAGAGCAGACGTGCCGCCACGGCGCGGTGTGGGCGGAAGCGTTCGCCAAGTTCCAGCATCGTCGCTTTGTCAGGGCGTTCGGCCAAATCAAACAGATGTTGTGCCGCCGCCTGCAAGGCCACATCGCCCCATGGCCATGCATCTGGCCGCAGCAAAACCGACAGCAAATAGATATCAGCCGTCCAGGGACCAATGCCCGGCAAAGCCACCAGCGCTTTATGCGCCGTCCCATCATCCATGCTTTCAAGGGCTGTGAAATCCATGGCACCCGATGCCACGGCCTGTGCCAGTTCATGAAAGCTTTTGGCCTTGGCGCGGGACAGGCCAAGGGCCACAAGTTCCTCCTGCGGGCAGGCCAGAATGATTGCGGGGTGATGCGGCTGCAATCGGACGTGCAGGCGTTTCCAGATGGCAGCGGCAGCGGCCAGTGACAGGAATTGTTCTGTCACCATTTGCAGGACAGCTTCGAGTCCGCCCGGACTGACGCGGAGTGATGGCAGGCCATGTTGCTTCACAACCGACGAGAACCGCCCCTCCTTGCGGCACAGCGACCGCACGGCTTTAGCCAATTGCGCTTCGTCCAATTTTTCCATTCCGGCATCATGCAACAAAAAAGCCCCGGTCGCGAGACCGGGGCTTTCAGATAAAGTTTTCAGGATCAGTCGTCGCTGCTGAGGAAACCGAAAATCTGCAGCAGGTTCACGAAGATCGACACGAAGCTGCCAAACAGCAAGAACGCACCAAACACTGACTTGCGTGTGGCGGTTTCGCCCGTGTCACCGATTTCGTACATTTCCTTCACCATCTGGGTTTCCCAAGCGGTGAGAAGGGCTGTCAAAATCACGAAGCCACCGGAGATGAGCATCGAGATGATGATGGCGGTACCCGTCACACCCGTGAACAACGAAACGACGAGATTGACCAGCGCTGCAATGATGAGACCGATCATGATCATCATGACGGTGTTGCCCATGCCGGACAAATCCTTCTTCGAGGTGTAACCCCAGAAGCTCATGGCACCAAAGGTGATGGACGCGGTCAGGAACGCCGACATGACCATGCTGGGATCAACGCCGAGATAGCGACCAACGATGGGCGAAATGCCAATGCCCCACGTCGCGACATAAGCCCAGAACACAGTTTGCGCTTTGCCGACGGAGCCATTGTAGATCATCTTCGGGCCAAACCAGCCCAGAGCCAGCAAACCCAGCATGGCCGGAAATGCCAGCACGCGTGTCACAGCACCAACGCCCGGGATCATGAATGACGCCAGAACAATGATGGCGGCAACGCCAATGCCCAGGCTCATATAGTTGTACACACCCAGCATATAGGATTTGAGACCCTTGTCGATCTCGGTCCGTGTGCCGATGCCAGAAGCAGGATAACGAAGTTCAGCCATGATTTAGCCCTCCAAAAACAGTTAAAGCGAATATGGGGATGCAACAGGCCCCCGTCAAGTTACTCACATGTAATCATGCAGCGCAGTTAACTGCCAGCGATTTCATCCATCTTCTGCGCCAGTTTGATGTCGAGTGCAGTCACGCCTTGCGCCGAATGGGTGGTTAACGTCACTTCGACCTTGCCGTAGACATTGGCCCATTCGGGATGGTGATCCATTTTTTCGGCGACCAATGCCACTTGGCTCATGAAGCCCCAGGCCTCGCGGAAGTTCTTGAAGCGGAAGGTTTTGTGGATGGCATCCTGGCCCGGCACGTCAGCCCAGTCTTTCAGCTCCTGCACGGCTTTTACGCGGGCTGCTCCCTGCAAACGTTCTGTCATCACATCACTCCCATGTCATTGTTGCTTGTTGGGACCGGTTCACGCCGGGCCGCGTATTCTGCTTCCACGGCATAAGGTCCGCCGCCTTTGAGTGGCCGTGACGAGAACAGTATAAATGCATTCACATCGCTGGCTGCTGTCGAATAGAGACTGTGCACCTCTACCCATCTTTGTAAAGCCCGGGGTTCAGCTTCTTTCAGTCGCGCCAAGGTGACGTGGGGCAAGAATTTGCGGTGTTCGGAGGCAAGTCCCAAGGTCTGGCAGATGCGTTCATGCACATCATGCAGACGGCGGAGTTCGGCGTTTTCTTCAACGCCTGCATAGAGTGAGTGGGGCTTGTTGCCACCGAACAGGCCCACACCCTTCAGGCGCATCGCAAACGGTTTGAAACTGATGTGGTCCAGCTGCAACGCAATTTCGCGGGCCAGACCCTGTTCAATATCGCCAATGAAACGGATGGTCAGATGATAGTTGGACGGGTCCATCCAGCGGGCACCGGGGATGCCACCTTGCATGATCTGCAAATCCAGCGCGATGTGCGGCGGAATTTCCAGTCCGGTGAAAAGGCGGGGCATTTTAACCTCCTGCGGCAGGGTCAGGGTCAGGGCCAGGGTCAAGCTAACGCGATTCGTGCAAAGGCCAAGTTTTATTTCAAACGTGTCAGAAGTGTCTCGACACTGGGCAATATGCGTTTGACGATTTCATCAACACCTTCAGCGTTGGGGTGCATGCCGTCCGACTGGTTGAATTTGGCGTTGGCCGCCACGCCGTCGAGAAAAAAAGCATAAAGTGCCACATCATATTTTGCGCTGAGTGCGGGGAAGATGGCGTCAAATTTGGTCACATAATCCGGCCCCAGATTGGGTGGTGCTTTCATGCCGAGCAGCAAAGCGGGAAGGGAGCGTTGCTTCAACTTGGTCAAAATCTCGTCCAAGGCCTGTTCGGCCTGTTCGGTCGGTAGTCCGCGCAGGGCGTCGTTGGCTCCAAGTTCGACCAATACGCCATCCACATCATCGGTGAGCGCCCAATCAAGCCGGGCCGCACCTTGCGATGCCGTGTCGCCGGAGACACCGGCATTCATCACCACGACATCATGGCCTTTGGCTTTGAGCGCTGCCTGCAATTTGGCGGGAAAGGCTTGTGCGGGGTCCAGTCCCAGACCGGCGGTCAGGCTGTCGCCCAGCGCAAGTAGTGTCATGGTTTGGGCACGCAGCGGGAGGACAGCCAATAATAATGCAAGTAAAACAACGGAAAATCTCATCATGAACGTCTATGTGTGGTGTTCTGCCGGTGAGCGCAAGTGATGTGTCGACAAATCAACATTGCCGCCCCATCTCTCTGACTTCGCCCGTTTTCAAGGATCTGCCGTGACCCCTGCCCTTTCACTTTGCAATGTGCATTTGACTTTGTCTTCAAGAGCGGGAGCTGTTCACATTCTCAAAGGCGTGTCGATGGATGCCATGGCAGGCGAGGCCATTGGCGTTGTCGGCCCATCGGGTTCCGGCAAAACCTCACTTTTGATGGTGATGGCGGGTTTAGAGCCTGTGACGTCGGGCGAGCTTTTTATTCGCGGCGATGCCGTGCACGGGAAGTCCGAAGCACAATTATCCACCCTGCGGCGGGACAATGTGGGCATCGTCTTCCAGTCGTTTCATTTGATACCGACTTTGACTGCCGTTGAGAATGTGGCGCTACCGCTGGAATTCAAAGGCGTTCCGCATGCCGAAATGCTGGCGCGGGACAAGCTCGGAGAAGTCGGCCTCGGCCATCGTTTCACGCATTATCCCGGTCAACTGTCGGGCGGCGAGCAGCAGCGTGTTGCCATTGCGCGGGCATTGGCAGCGGGAGCCAAAATTATTCTGGCCGATGAGCCCACGGGCAATCTTGACCAGGATACAGGGCGAGCGGTCATGGACCTGTTGTTCGGCATCCGGAAAAACAATGACGCAACGTTGTTGCTGGTTACGCACGACCGGGAACTGGCCAAACGCTGCGACCGTATCATTGAAGTGCGCGATGGTTTGATTACCGAGAGCGCCCACTGATGAATATTGGTCTCTGGCTCAAATATGCCGCCTTGAATTTGCGCTCAGGCCTCAAAGGCTTCTACATTCTTTTGACCTGCCTGACGCTGGGCGTGGCGGCCATTGCCATCATCGGGTCTTTGACATCGGCGATAGAACGGGGCCTTGCCGAACAGGGCCAACCGCTTTTGGGTGGCGATGTTGAATTCACTTTGGTGCAGCGTGAAGCCAGCGCTGACGAGCTGGCCTATGTCAAAGCCAAGGGTCAGACCAGCCGCATCGCCACGCTTCGCGCCATGGCCACGGCCAATGCGCGCTCGACGCTGGTTGAAATCAAGGCGGTTGATGATCTCTATCCGCTTTATGGCAAGCTCATGCTGGCGGACAATACTGAGCTTCAATCTGCTTTAGCCACATCAGGCGGTGTGGTGGTTGATGAACTGCTTTTGGGCAGGTTGGGGGTCAAGATTGGCGACCCCATCAAAATCGGTGCGTCAACGCTGAACGTTCAAGGCGTCATCACTGCGGAACCCGATCGCATTGGTGACGGCATCATTCTTGGTCCACGGCTTTTGATGACACATGCGACGTTGCAATCGACAGGGCTCATTCAGCCGGGAAGTCTGGTGACGTGGCGCTACCGGGTCAAGCTGGCAACGGGATCTGATCTTGCAGCGGCCAAGGTTATCACGGTGGAAGCGGAAAAGCAGTTTCCAAATGCCGGTTGGCGGGTGCGGGCCACTGACAATGCTGCAAGAGGCGCTGAGCGTTTTGTCGAGCGGCTTGGCTACTTCATGACGCTGGTGGCCTTGGCGGCGCTGGTGGTCGGTGGTGCTGGCATGGCCAATGCGATTTCTGCCTTTGTGTCCCGCCGCACCAGTGCCATTGCCACGCTGAAATGTCTGGGGCTTACGTCGAGCGATGTGTTCGGGCTTTATCTCGTGGAGATCGTGTTGGTGGGTCTTGTTGGCATTGCCATTGCCTTAGGTATTGGAGCGGCGTCGCCGTTTTTGTTGAAAGTGTTTGCGGGTCACATTTTGCCGCTTCCGGTTTCGACGTCGGTGCAATGGGTGCCGTTGCTGGTGGCCGGCGTTTTGGGAGTGTTGGTGCTGCTGGCCTTTGCGGTTTTGCCGCTGGCCCGCATTTCCAACATTCGCGGGGCTGACCTGTTTCGCAGTCACCTGGTTTCGGGAAACGAGCAGCTGTCATGGCGCTGGCTGGGGCTGTCCTTCGGGTTTCTCGCCATGGCTGCAACGCTGGTAACTCTGATGTCGGAGAACATGCAGGTGACGTTGATGTATCTTGCAGGATTGGCGGGCAGCTTTGTGATTTTGAGTGTGCTGGCCTATGGGCTGTTGCGGTTGATCCGGCTGTTGCCAAAGCCATCAAATATCTTGCTGCGTCACGCGGTAACATCATTGTACCGCCCCGGCGCTGCCAGCTTTTCGATTATTCTGGCTTTGGGTCTGGGATTGTCATTGTTTGTGACACTGGCATTGACTGACCGGACCATTACCAATGAACTGAAAGCGGGCATTCCCGACAAAGCCCCTGCTTTCTTTTTTCTGGATGTGCGCAATGACGAATTGCCGAAGTTTCGTACAGCCCTGCAACGGGAAGCAGGCGTGTCGGGCATTGGCAATGCGCCGATGTTGCGGGGCCGCATCACTGCCGTCAAAGGTGTCGCCGCCGACAAGGTTGTGGCAAAGCCCGGATCAAGCTGGGCGCTGCAGGGGGACCGTGGTTTGACCTATGCTGCGGAATTGCCCAGTGGTTCAGAACTTGCGGCAGGCAAGTGGTGGGCCAAGGATTATGCCGGAAAACCGCTTGTGTCAGTTGAACAGGAAATTGCCGATGGGCTTGATCTCAAAATCGGCGATACACTCAAGGTCAATGTGTTGGGCCGCGAGATCGAAGCGGAAGTGGCCAATCTGCGGCGGGTGAACTGGCGAAGCATGGGGATCAATTTTGTGCTGGTGTTTACGCCCAACACCTTGGTCGCCGCACCCCACTCCCACATCGTCACCGTGGAGATGCAAGGTGGCGATGAGGCGAAATTATTGAACACAATGGCAGCGGAATTTCCGTCGGTGACAGCGGTGCGTGTCAAGGATGCACTTGCCACTGTCAGCACCTTGCTTGGCCAAATGCTGGCGGCGGTGCGCGGTGCCAATGCTTTGACATTGCTGACAGGTATTCTGGTGCTGGCGGGGGCCATGGCTTCGGGACTTGCAACGCGAACCTATGAAACGGTGGTTCTCAAAACCTATGGTGCCACACGCCGCCAGTTGCTGGCGTCTTTCATGATTGAGTATGGACTGCTTGGATTTGTCTCGGCCCTGTTTGGCATTCTGTCCGGCACCTTGGGGGCCTGGTATCTGGCAAAGTTCATTCTGGAAATGCCGTGGAGTTTTTCGTGGGGCATAGCAATTGTCACCGCTGTTGTCGCCATGGTGCTGTCCATTGCGGCAGGGCTGCTGGTGACGGCGCGGGCGCTTTCGGCGAAAGCATCGGGTTATCTGCGCAATGAATAAGTGGCACTTTCAAAAGTGCTGCACTTGCGATAGGCGGTGACGATGGTTGTTTTGAACAGAATCTATACCCGGACAGGCGATGGCGGTGAAACTTCGCTGGGTTCCGGAGAGCGTGTATCGAAAGCGGACTTGCGGATAGAGGCCTATGGCACGGTTGATGAAACCAATGCGGTGATCGGCCTGGTGCGCCAACACACGACGCATGTGCGCTTGAGCGTGCTTGATGATATGTTGGCCCGTATCCAGAATGAGTTGTTTGATCTGGGGGCTGATCTTTGTGTGCCTGATCGCGGGCAAAAACTCGAATGGGAGCCCTTGCGCATTCTCGGCAGTCAGGCGGAACGGCTGGAGCGGGAAATTGACCAGCTCAACGAAGTACTCTCGCCACTCCGGTCGTTTGTGCTGCCCCATGGTGTGGCCGCCGCTGCTTATCTGCATCAGGCGCGAACAGTATGTCGCCGGGCTGAACGATTGATGGTTTCGCTCAATGGTGTTGAAGGCGAAGCTGTCAGCGTGGCAGCACTTGCTTACGTCAATCGGCTATCCGACTTCCTGTTCGTGGCCAGCCGCTGGGCCAATCGGATGGCAGGTGATGGCGACGTGTTGTGGGTGCCGGGGAAAACCCGCTGATGTTGCAGGCGGCGAATGCCGGGTTTCTGTTGGGGGGCAGTTTGATTGTGGCCATTGGCGCGCAAAATGCCTTTGTGATGCGACAGGGCGTGTTGAAGGCCCACTTATTCCGGGCCTGTCTGTTTCGCTCGATTGACGCAAAGGCGCTGGGGCCGTGGCTTGGACAACCGCGGGTGTGGCGGGTCATTGACTTCTGTATTGCCGCCGTCATGTTGCTGCTTGCTTGCAAGTTGCTCATGGGGTGACCGCCTGATGTTTATACCGCTGAAAGACGACAATCCGCTGAAGCTCATTCGCTTCCAGTATGTGTCGCTGGCCATTATCATTCTGAATGTACTGGTATTTCTCATTACAGGTCCCTTGCGGGGCGATGAGGCCTTGCTGTTGACCGAGGTGGGGTTTGGCGTGGTGCCCTCGGAACTTCTGGATCAAACGCGATTTCCCAATCCGGCGTTCAACCCCGTTGCCGAACCGCTGACACTGATCACCTACATGTTTCTGCATGCGGGATGGTTGCATCTGCTCAGCAACATGGCGTTCATGTGGGTATTTGCCGACAACGTCGAGGACGCCTTCGGGTCTGTCGGTTTTGCCCTGTTTTATCTTTTGTGCGGCGTTGCTGCGGCAATGACCCATGTGTTGATGTTGCCCAACAGTCATGATCCGCTGGTTGGAGCGTCAGGTGCGGTGTCAGGCGTATTGGCGGCCTATCTGCTGCTTTACCCACGGGCACGGGTTTGGGTGCTGGTTGTCATGCCCATACCGATCAAGATTCCGGCCTGGATTGTGTTGGGTGGCTGGATCGTGTTGCAAGTCGTCAGTCTTTATATGGAATCCGCCGATGTGCAGGAGGTTGCCTGGTGGGCCCATATCGGTGGTTTTGGCATGGGGCTGGTGTTTAAGCTGTTGCTGCGGTCGCCGCTATTTGTGCGGAACACAGAGCGGGCTCACTGAAATCCCGCTCTTCATGTTCATAAGCCTGCAACAAATCCTCCAGAATGGCATTGGCCACTTCCGGAGATTTTGCAAGGAGATGCACATGGATTTCGTCTGCACCCCGGCTGCGCAAGTTTCTGAGATCGCTTGAGCCCAAAGGGCCATCCCAGAACGGGGTAAAACGCCCAATGCCCATGACGATACGCAAAGGGCCTTCGCGGCGCACGCCTATGAAAATCGCACCGGGGAGTGGCGGGCAATCCTCAAGGGCATAGACCGAATGAATATATTTACGACCTGACGCGCCCATCCAATACCAGAAGCGGTCCTTGAAGGTAGGGTCCGAGGGAAGGTCGGCGGCGATGGGGGTTCCGTGAATCAGCATGGGAACAAATATGGAACAGTGTTCCCTGTTTGTCAACCACAAAAAGCAGTTCCGCAATCCCTGCAAGTTTTGCAGCCTTCCTTGTTGTCGAGATTGGTGCTGTCGCAGGAGGGGCATTGTTCCAGGGAAACCTCGGCCAGAATCGATCCCGTGACGGCATTGGGGCGGAATGTGGTGCAGCCTTTCAGACCCAGTTTCCACGCGTTCTCATAAATCGAGGCAAAATCGGCAAAAGCGAAGTCCGCCGGAACGTTGATGGTTTTGGAAATCGAGCTGTCCACATGGGACTGTGCTGCGGCCTGCATCGCCAGGTGTTCGTCAGCCGTCAAATCCGCCATTGTCACCATAGCCTCACGGCTTCTCACTGACCCCGACTTGCGCCAAGCTGCAAAGCCAAAATCCTCCAACTGCTCGACCCGGTGGCTGCCATCACGATTGAGGATTTTTCGGGACTGCGACAGGCTGAACACCGGCTCAATGCCGCTTGACACGTTTCCCGCCAGCAGGGAAATCGTGCCTGTCGGAGCAACCGATGTGAGCAGACCATTGCGCAATCCTTTGGTGGCAATGGCGTCGCGCACGGCGTCGGGCAACAGCCGCGCATAAGGCGTTGCCAGATAGAGTGCCGACGAGAACATGGGAAAGCTGCCCTTCTCCTGGCCAAGCGCAATGCTCGTATCCATCGCCGCTTCTTCGATGGCCTGCATCCAGTTTTTCGTGGCCGCAACCGCATCCGCTGAACCATACCGCAGGCCACACATGAACAGGGCATTGGCCAGCCCCGTCACACCCAATCCAAGTCGCCGTTTGGCGAGTGCCTCCGCACGCTGTTGCGGCAGAGGATAGTTCGAGACATCCACCACATCATCCAGAAAGCGGATTGCAATAGCCGCCACCTCCTGTAGTCGCACCAGGTCCAGCCGGGCCTTGTCGGTAAACGGATTGATGACAAAGCATGTGAGATTGAGCGACCCCAACAAGCATGCGCCATAGGGTGGCAACGGCTGTTCGCCGCAAGGATTGGTGCAGGAAATGGTCTCGCAATAGGACAGAGGATTACGCTCATTCACACGGTCAATGAAAATTACGCCGGGTTCAGCAACATCATAGGTTGACTGCATGATGCGCTGCCAAAGTGCGCGCGCGGCAACCGTATTGTAAACTGTGCCTTCAAACCGGAGGGGCCAGGGTGCATCGGCCTCCACCGCCTGCATGAAGGCATCGGTGACCAGCACCGACACGTTGAAATTGCGCAGCCGCAAGGCATCGCGCTTGGCATCAATGAAGGCTTCGATATCGGGATGGTCGCAGCGCAGCGTTCCCATCATGGCGCCGCGTCTGGCACCCGCCGACATAATGGTGCGGCACATGGTGTCCCACATATCCATGAAACTCAAAGGTCCTGACGCATCAGCCCCCACACTCACCACAAGTGCACCCTTGGGCCGCAACGTCGAGAAGTCATGGCCAATGCCGCCGCCCTGCTGCAAGGTTTGCGCAGCCTCGGTCAGCCCTGCGAAAATACCGGGAATGGAATCAGGAATTGTGCCCATCACATAGCAATTGAACAGTGTCACCGCGCGACCCGTACCGGCACCGGCCAGAATGCGGCCTGCGGGGATAAAGCTCAAATCGTTCATCGCTTTCAAAAACCGGGTGCGCCATAATTCCTGAATGTGGGGTAATTCCGCCGCAGCCACCGCCGTCGCGACACGCTCAAAGCTCTCCGACAATGACTGCTCTGCCGTGCCGTCGGGACGCACGAAGCGGTACTTGGTTTTCCAGATATCCTGTGAGATCGAAGGTAACATGCCGCCAAGATTAAACACGCAAGTGGTCACGAGTCCAGCATTTGTTCTAGTTTTGTTTCAGGCGACCCTCCGCCACCAAGGCTGTGGTTGTCGTCTCTATCGCTGCGATCAATTGGCGCTGGAATTCCTCGCGCTTCAGACCGGGTGCAATGGCGGGCAAAAACTCAATGACAATGGTTCCGGGACGCCGCAGAAACTTCCGCCGTGGCCAATATAAGCCGGCATTCAGCGCAAACGGCACACAAGGTACATTGAGTTGCGCATAAAGGGCGGCAGCGCCTGGCTTGTAGTCCGGGGGGTCATCCGGGAATTTGCGGGTGCCCTCCGGCATGATGACAATTTGTCTTCCCGCAGCGATTTCCTGTTTTGCGCGTTTCACCAGATTGCGCAAGGCCGCAGACCCTGCAGAACGCTTGACCGCGATCATGCGGAATTTCAGGGAAAACCAGCCGAAGAACGGAATGAATATGAGTTCGCGTTTCAGCACCATGCAGGGGTCGTCCAGCAAGGGCAATATTGCAAAGGTTTCCCAAAGCGATTGGTGCTTGCCTGCAACCAGTGCCGGACCTTGCGGAATATTGTCGCGGCCCCGCACATCCATTGTGATGTCGCATAAAACCCGGAGCCACCACAGCGATGATCTGGCCCACCATTGCAAAGCCCGGATCGCCCAGATGCGCGGTGCCAACAACAGAGGTGAACCCAACACCACAAAAAGCGTCAGATTCACGTAAAATACAATATTGAAAACAACCGAGCGAAACGCGATCACTGCACTTCACCCAACATGCGTTTCAAGGTCAGGCGCGAGGTGATCAAGGCAATCGCGGTTGCAGCCAAAGGCACCAGCAGGAACCAGGAGAGACTGCGCCAGTCGCCTTCTTGCGGCAGGTAGAACAATCCCCGGGCCGCTGATGCCACACCATTGTTTTCGCCAATGCCCCAATATCCCAAGGCAAAGAACATGGCCACACCGCCCACCAGCCCGATCAGGCCAGACCAAAACCCTGTGGCGATGAAACGTCGGTTGATCTCCGTGGCGATGAAATTGTCGTCTGCACCGGCAATGTGCAGCACCTCCACCACTGAACGGTTTGCGTCGAGTACCGCCCGCGCCGCAAAAATCACCATGGCAATTGTGGAGAGCGAAATCAGTGCCAGAATGATCGACGACAACAGGGTGAGGGTTGATGCCATGCGCCGCAATTCCGCCTCCCACTTCCGGTGGGTGTCCAGTCGTGCCGTAGGCACCGCCAATTGCAAAGCAGTTTCCATCGCCGCAAAATCCGGTTGGCGCTTGTCATCAACCACCACGCGGATAAGACGAGGAATGGGCAAGGCGTCGAGGCCATCTTCACCGATCCAGGGTGCCAGGAGTTTTTCACCATCCCTGCGGTCCAGTATGGTTACAACTTTTACACCATCGATTCCGGCCAGCAGTTTTGTGAGTGTGGCGAGATCCTGATCCATATCGCGGGTCGAAAGCTGCGGCAGTTGCACCGTCACTTCACTGGCCAATCCCGAAGCCCATTGCGCGACTGCGCGGTTGATCAGCAACATTGCACCCACCGACAACACAGCGAGAAAACACATGACCGCCATTACCGCCGTCAATGTCCGCAAAGGGGCCGCAGACGTGGGCATGATCGAACCCGGCTTTGAAAAACTGTCATTCATGATGCCAGCAATCTGCCCGCTTCAAGATGCCAAATCGTGGCCTTGGCTTGACGGATCAGTGATTCATCATGCGTCGCCAGCAACACGGTGGTGCCTTGACGGTTCAACTCGGAAAACAAATGCAGAAGTCGCTTGGCCAGGGCTGGGTCAACGTTGCCTGTCGGTTCATCGGCCAGAAGAATATCAGGTTTTGAAATCACGGCCCGGGCAATGGCGGCGCGTTGTTTCTCACCGCCAGACAGCACAGGCGGGAATGCTTGAAGCTTGTCACCAAGGCCTACCCACTTCAAAATGTCTTTCACATCCCCAGTATAAGCGTCAGGCTTCTGGCCCAGAATCCGCAGTGGCAGTGCGACATTGTCAAAGGTCGTGAGATGATCAAGCAGGCGGAAATCCTGAAACACCACGCCGATCCTGCGCCTGAGTGCCGGCAAGGCATTCCGGCGCAATGACACCACATCCTCGCCAAACAATTCCAACCGGCCACGCGTGGGTTTCAGCGCCAGAAACAGCAGACGCAACAGGCTGGTTTTGCCCGCACCTGATGCACCTGTGAGAAAAGCAAATTCACCCGCTGCCAGCCTGACACTCACATCGCGCAGCACCTCCGGCCCGTTACCATAGCGCAAACCCACAGCATCCAATTGCAGCACAAGCGTTTTCCCACTGATTCGCCAAAGCCCTGTTTAACCCGTTCTTAACCACGGCGTCAGATAGCTTCGGGAAATGATCGTCTGCTGCCCATCCTGTTCCGCACGCCATAATCTGCCGTCTCTGGCGTCAGGTTCCGTGGTGCTGGGCTGCCGCAGCTGTGGTCACCGCTGGCGCGAAGCCGAAACAATTGATGCCATCGACATCAGTGAAGCCCCGCAACGCCGTCTTCCCGCCGTGATTGATCATGATGATGCGCCCGATGTTGAAGCTTCGCGGCTTGGGCAGTTGGCCCGCAATGCGCAGGAAGAGCACCAGATCCGGTTGGCAAAGCGCCGTCGCAGCTATCAACAATGGGCGGTGTTTGGCAGTTTTGTGCTGGCACCTTTTGTGGCTGCTGCCGCCATGCCGGAAACCATGGTCAATGCAGCGCCCATCAGCATCAGGGCGTACCAAGCCCTGGGTTACGACATCAATCTCTATGGTCTTGAGGTGCGCGGGGTTGAGCGTGAGCACATCATCATGGACGGCCAGCGCATTCTTTCAGTCAAAGGTGTCATCGCCAATGTCGATGCTGATGCGCGGAAAATTCCGTGGCTGCGCTTTGCCCTGACCGGGCCTTCAGGCGAAGAGCTTTACAGCTGGACCCTCGACACGGGTTCAAAGCCCCTGCTGCGACCCGGCGAAAGCACGGGTTTTGTCACCCGGATTTCTGCCCCGCCGGAAGCATCTCAAAAGCTGCAGATTCGCTTTGCGCGAAGTGACGAGATTGGCTTAAATGGTCCGCATGAACCTCCAAGTCCCAAGCAGCCTTGACATCGATGGATATCAGATTGATGTCCTGTTTTCCGAAACTGAAATCGCCGCCCGCATCCGTGAGCTTGCGGTCGAGATCGCAGCCTCGAAGCCTGAAAGGCTTTTGGTCATTCCG
Organism: Hyphomicrobiales bacterium; assembly: GCA_043754325.1. Lineage (GTDB taxonomy): Bacteria > Pseudomonadota > Alphaproteobacteria > Rhizobiales > Aestuariivirgaceae > Aestuariivirga. Next base: position 598 of record JAYUVC010000185.1, on the reverse strand, counting down.
GTGTTGAAGGGCAGTTTCATTTTTGCAGCTGATCTCATCCGCGCCATGCATCATGCGGGACTGTCGCCGGAAGTCGACTTCATGATTCTGGCGTCCTACCGCGAAGGCACGCGCTCTTCCGGCCGTGTTGATGTGCTGCGCGACATTGAAACGGAAGTTCAGAACCGTGATGTGTTGTTGCTGGATGACATTCTCGAATCAGGCCGCACCCTGGCCTTTGCCAAAGATCTGATCATGGCGCGGGGTGCCAAACGGGCCAACAGTTGCGTGCTGCTGAACAAACCGGGGCATCTTGCCGCCAATATCAAAAGCGACTTCACGGGTTTTGATTGCCCGGACAAGTTTGTCGTGGGCTATGGCATGGACATGGCGCACCAGTTCCGCGAATTGCCATTTGTGGGGCACGTGGTGTCGGGCCCAAAGGTATAGAGGAAGTTCCCTCTCCGTCATCCGCTGCGCGGATGCCACCTCTCCCGCAAGCGGGACCTTTGCATAATTCTCGTTCTTGACCACGAGCCCTTCGAGGCCGCGAAGGCGCGGCACCTCAGGGTGAGGTAAGTTGTTGTTTTCCCTCACCCTGAGGTGCGAGCCCTTGCGA